>CAZROW010000097.1:0-7413 GCA_964601805.1 uncultured Enterobacteriaceae bacterium | reverse complement strand
CGATAAAACGATAATTCGCTGATAGTGTCTGGATTGAACGAAGCTTTTAACCCGATGGGACACTGAATTTGATAAATTATTTGTAGCCCGCCCTTTATCGTTTTATCGCTTTATCCTTTTATCGAAAACCCTGAAGAATATTTTGGATTGATGTCGATGTATGGACCCGGATATTTAATTTGAAAGTCAACGGCCAACATTTCCGAACCATCTGGTTTGATGAGACCGATCAATCCGTCAAGGCCATTGATCAGACGCGGCTGCCTCATTTCTTTGAAGTGATTACCCTGGATTCGCTGGATGCTGTCTGTCATGCCATTGCCAGTATGCAGGTTCGGGGTGCGCCCCTGATTGGTGCTGCCGCTGCATTTGGCATGTACCTGGCCTTGCGCGAGGGACATCATGTGCCGGCTGAAGCCGGTGCGCGCCTGGTGGCCACCAGGCCAACGGCAGTGAACCTGGCCTGGGCTGTAGACCGGGTGCTCAATTCAGTTGCCGGCACAACAGATCCTGATACCGCGATGCATCAGGCATTGGCGGTCGCCAGGGCAATTTGTGATGAAGATGTGGCCAACTGTACCGATATTGGTCGACATGGCGTAGACCTGATCAGGCAACTGGCCGATGCAGGCAAGGGGCCGGTAAACATCCTGACTCACTGCAACGCGGGCTGGCTTGCCACGGTAGATCGCGGTACTGCCCTGGCCCCGGTATACCAGGCCTGGGAAGAAGGGGTTGATGTCCACGTCTGGGTTGATGAGACCCGTCCGCGTAACCAGGGTGCCAGCCTGACAGCCTGGGAGTTGCTGCAACAGGGCATTCCCCATACGGTCATCAGTGATAATACCGGGGGGCATCTCATGCAGGCCGGCAGGGTGGACCTGTGCCTGGTCGGCAGTGATCGCACATCCTTCAAGGGCAATGTCTGCAACAAGATCGGCACCTACCTGAAAGCACTGGCAGCCTTCGACAATGATGTGCCGTTTTACGCCGCCGTCCCGGTCTCCAGCATCGACTGGCATTCCGATGACATTCCCATCGAGGAAAGGGACGGGGGAGAAATTACGGCCATCCAGGGTCTAAATACGAAAGGGAAGCTCGATACGGTAACATTGACCCCACCGGGTAGCAGGGCGGTCAATATTGCCTTCGATGTCACTCCCGCCCGCCTGGTCACAGGCATTATTACTGAAAAAGGCCTTTTCAGTGCCGATGAAGCGGGCCTTGCTGCCCTGAAGTCGAGTATTTAGCACAGGACACGGTTCCAGCCTGACCATGGATCAGAGAGAGTGTATGAAAACAGGATCACGAATTTTCCACGATGGTTTGTTGCCAGGATGCACCTGGATTTTGCTGGCATCCTGCCTGTATCTGGCCACGCCAGGCGTTCTGTCAGCACAGGAATTCACTGTCTATGATTACGAGGTGGTGAACACCTTTCCCCATGACAGCAATGCCTTTACCCAGGGACTGGTGATTCATGACGGCAAGCTCTATGAGGGAACAGGTCGCAAAGGCCAGTCCAGCCTGCGCCAGGTAGATCTTGAAAGCGGTGAGTTGCTCAGGCGCAAGAATCTCAGTAGCCGGTTTTTTGGCGAAGGCATCACCGTGTTTGACGGCAAGGTGTATCAGCTCACCTGGCAGTCACAACTGGGTTTTGTTTATGACCTGGAGACGTTTGAACAGGAAAAGACATTTTTTGTCGCCGGGGAAGGCTGGGGAATCACCCATGACGGAGAACAACTGATCATCAGCGATGGCAGTGCACAGCTTCGCTTTGTTGACCCGGAAACCCTGAAAGAAAGTCACCGGGTGACTGTGTCGGCCAACGGGACACCCATCAACTACCTCAATGAGCTTGAATACATCAATGGCGAAGTCTGGGCCAACGTCTGGTACCAGGATATCCTGGTTCGCATCAATCCGGAAACGGGAAACGTCAATGGTGTGGTCAACCTGGCTGGCCTCTATCCCGAAAACCGCAACCGGGATAGCGTACTTAATGGCATTGCCTGGGATGCGGAGAATGAACGCCTGTTCGTGACCGGCAAACTATGGCCCGAGATGTTCGAGATTACCCTGAAGGAATGACCTGGCTGCAAAAAACAATCACCTTGCGGGACTATCCAAGGGGCTTTCACCTAGTGACCCGGGAGCTGTGTGAGCAATTGCCTGAACTGGCGCAATACCGGCGCGGAAGAGTGCATTTTTTTCTTCAACATACCTCGGCCTCCCTGAGTATCAACGAAAATGCCGATTCCTCGGTGCGCCATGACCTGGACAGGCACATGGATATCCTGGCGCCGGAAAATGCACCTTATTATCAACATACCCATGAAGGTCCCGATGACATGCCCGCCCATATCAAATCGGCCCTGGTGGGTTGTGAAGTCACCGTACCGGTAAAAAATGGTGAGCTGGCCCTGGGCACCTGGCAGGGAATCTTCCTGGGAGAACACCGGAACCGGGAGCGTGCCAGGACCGTACTGGTCACCATCGATGGTGAAACCTATAACAACGGCTGAACAGTCATGAAAAAACCTGTTCTCATCGTTTGCCTGGCGCTCCTTGCCTCCTGTGAAACCCTGCATTTTTATGGCCAGGCCATCGGCGGGCAACTGGGCATTTTAACCAAGCGCCGCGACATCCAGTCCCTGATCGAGGATCCTGCCACTGACAGCGAACTACGCACCCGCCTGCAAAATATACTGGCTATCCGTGAGTTCGCAGAAACCGAGCTGTCCCTGCCGGTCGCTGACAATTTTTCTACCTACGTGGACACCGGGCGCCCGTTCGTGGTGTGGAATGTCTTTGCAGCCCCCGAATTTTCCCTGGATGCCCAATCCTGGTGTTATCCCGTGGCAGGTTGCGTGACCTACCGGGGCTATTTCAACCAGGACAATGCCCGTCGCTTTGCCGACACCCTGAAAGACGAGGGCCTGGATGTCTACGTGGGAGGCGTGGCTGCCTACTCCACGCTGGGCTGGTTTTCCGACTCTGTGCTTAACACGGTCATTTACCGCGACAATTACCGGCTGGCAGCACTGATCTTCCATGAACTGGCCCACCAGGTTGTCTACATACCCGGTGATACAGAATTCAATGAAAGCTTTGCCACTGCGGTGGAACTGGAAGGTCTGAGACGCTGGCTGATCGCGGAAGGGGACAGTGCCCGGGCAGACATGCTGGTGGCACAGGCCAGTCTCGACAAGCAGCGCCGGGCAGAGTTCGTGGACCTGGTACAAAGTATCGTGCCTGACCTGCAATCACTTTATGCGAGTCACCTGGATATTGAGGCGATGCGAACAGAAAAAGCCCGCCTGTTTGATGAATTGCGCGACAGGTACGAGGTGCTTAAAAAAGGCTGGAATGGTGATGATGCCTATGATGGCTGGTTTGCCTCTGACATCAACAATGCCAAGATCAATACCGTGGGGACCTATTTCAACCGGGTACCGGCCTTTGATGCCATTCTCGCTGAGACAAACCATGATTTACCGGCGTTCTACCAGCGTGTGAAATCACTGAGCGAACAACCGGAAACGCAGCGCCGGCAGACACTGGACACCCTGGCCGGTGGTCATTCGGGGCCTGTGTTAGAATCCGCGTCCATAACAACACCAAATACCCAGGAACAGACACCATGATTATTAAACCCCGCGTGCGCGGCTTCATGTGCATTACTACGCACCCTGTGGGCTGCGAAGCCAACGTCAAACGCCAGATTGATTATGTCAAAAGCAACGGGCCGATCGAAAATGGTCCTAAAAAGGTACTGGTCATTGGTGCCTCGACCGGCTACGGCCTGGCTTCCCGTATCAGTGCCGCTTTTGGCAGCGGTGCAGACACCCTGGGCATCTTTTTTGAAAAGGAAGGCACAGAGAAAAAACCGGCCTCTGCCGGGTGGTATAACTCGGCTGCCTTTCACAAGTTTGCCGAAGCCGAAGGACTGTATGCCAAGAGCATCAACGGCGATGCCTTTTCTGACGAGATCAAGCAGAAGACCATCGACACGATCAAGGCCGATCTCGGCCAGGTAGACCTGGTCGTGTATTCACTGGCTTCACCCCGCCGGACCCATCCCAAAACCGGTGAAGTGCACACCTCCACGCTCAAGCCTATCGGCAAGGACATCACCATGCGTGGTATCAATACCGACAAGGAAGAAATCCAGGAAATGTCAGTGGAAGCGGCCAGTGACGAGGAAATCGCCAATACGGTGGCTGTGATGGGTGGTGAAGACTGGCAGATGTGGATCGAAGCCCTGCAAAATGCCGGTGTGCTGGCCCCCGGTGCCAAAACCACGGCCTACACCTACCTGGGGGCCGAGCTGACCTGGGATATTTACTGGAATGGCACCATCGGGGAAGCCAAGAAAGACCTGGACCAGAAAGCGGCGGCCATCAACAACATGCTGGCTGTCCTGGATGGTGAAGCCAGGGTCTCCGTACTCAAGGCTGTTGTTACCCAGGCCTCATCGGCCATTCCCATCATGCCGCTGTACCTGTCACTGTTGTTCAAGGTGATGAAGGAGCGAGGCACCCATGAAGGCTGCATTGAGCAGGTTGACCTGTTATTCAGGGAAAGCCTGTTTGGCAACAGTCCACACCTGGATGATGAGGGGCGCTGGCGCGCGGATTACAAGGAATTGCAGCCGGATGTCCAGCAGGCCGTGGCTGATTTGTGGGAACAGGTACAGACGGACAATATTGCCCAATTAACTGATTTTGCCGGGTATAAGACCGAGTTCCTGAACCTCTTTGGTTTCGAAATCCCGGGAGTCGACTACGAGGAAGATGTGGATCCCCAGGTGGGTATCGCCAACCTCGCGTGAACGAAAGGCAACACAAAGACTACTAACGCCCGTCCTGGCAGGTCGGCCACGGGGCCGTTATTCTGCCAGAAGGGCGTTAATGAAGGTCTTTTTAATCTGGGAATTAAAAAAGCTTACAGAGGTTTGACGTTATTCGCACAGGGACCTTTCTGGCCCTGGCCAACTTCAAATTCGACTTCCTGGCCGTCTTTCAAGGTGGCGTAGTCATCGCCGGACTGGATTGCTGAATAATGAACAAACAGGTCTTTTCCACCTTCTTCCGGTGTAATAAAACCAAAACCCTTATCGGGGTTAAACCACTTCACAGTACCTTTACTCATAATAAAATCTTCTTGTTTTGGTGAGAAAATTGACTATTTTCACTATCACCATCATGAAACTAGTGTCGAACAAGGTGGAATACATAAGTCAGTGTTAATTGACGGCAGTGTTGCCGTATTCCCCAAAAAAGTCATTTCAATGAAGAATTTATTATGTATTGGCATACCTGCCATGCTTTATACCATGGTCTGGTATTAAAAAAAGCAATAAATACAGAGCAATACCATTTTTAACCGTCAGCATTGGCGGCCTGGCCAGGCCAGTTTCCCTGAATTGCCAGTTTTCGCGACCCTACTGGAAAGCTGTAAAGCTGCCATGAAGATCACAAAAAAGCCCGCATGAAGCGGGCTTTTTGATGTAAAGGGACAGATCAGCTGATCATCACTGTGCGCGGGAACTGCGCATAGTTCTCCCAGCGTGTCGGTTTTTCCGGCATTTCGTCCTGCGTGGCCTGGACCTGCCCGGTCACATCAGTCACACGGGAGACGATGGTATGTTCGCCTCGAGAGGCATTGCGCCAGGTGTAATTGAACAGCTTCCAGGAGTACTTGCTGTTGGCCGGATCCAGTTCTGCCATCTGCCAGGGGCCGCCATCGATACTGACTTCTACACTGCGCAGTGGCGTGCCGTCATTGAGCACGAAACCGGTGATGGTGTGGTTGTTGCCGTTGCGGGTGACACGCACGATCGAGGATTTCAGCTGAATGCGGGTGACTGAACGTTCTTCCCAGCGCTCTTCACCGCCGATATTGCGCTTGCTGAGCGTGACGTAATCACGGCCCATGAAGCGCCCCATGTAACGGCTGTCCTGTACGTGGATCTGTGACAACCATTTGACGTTGGCGACACCATACCAGCCGGGCACAACCAGGCGCAGTGGTGCACCATGGAAGACGGGCAGGGGCTCGCCATTCATTTCGTAAGCCAGGACAATGTCCGGGTTGGTGGCATCATCGGCATGCATGCTGCGACCAAAGGCCTGTTCCACTTCCATGTCCAGGTCAATGCGGGTTTTTTCCATGCCCTTGTCGGCACCGTAGAACACCACTTCTGTGCCGTCACGATCCAGGCCGGCCTCTGCCAGCAGGTCCACCAGGCGAACACCGCCCCAGCGTGCATTGCCAATCAGGCCCTGGAACAGGCGCGGCGAGTTGCCGCCGCATTCAAAGCCGGCATCTATTTCAAATTTCGGGTACTTCTTGAGGTCGGCCAGAGTCAGGTTCAGTTCCTTGTTGACCAGGCCGGTGAGTTTCAGCCTGTGCGCGCTCTCTTCGATTTGCGGCTGGTTATAGTGCTGAATGACGTAGAACCTGTCATTGGGTGTATAAAAATTGCCGATTTTCGAGGTGTCCTGGTAGTAAATACCGCCGAGCTGTTTTGGTGGCACGGTATAGCCTTCCGGCATATCGGTAAAGGGCACGACTTCCTCTTCGGCGCCAAGTGCCAGGCTGGACCAGAACGGCATGCTGGCCGTAGCAGCCATGCCGCCCATGGCAACGCCCGTTTTCAGCGCCTTGCGGCGTTCGGTAAATTCTGGTTTGTCGTGAGTATGATCTGATTCTGCCATGGTGATTTCCCCTTGAAAGCGATATTGGTTTTTTACTGATTAAACCCCTGCGCCTGCATTTAGTCAATTCGCTGTGCAGGTGTCAGTGCACTAATTACCTGGTCTGCAGTGCAGCTCTTCTTGATCAAGCCTGCAGACTGTCATAGTCTCTCCAGTCCGGCTAGTCGACTTACATGGGGGATATCGTTATGCCGCTATTCTTAAGGGCTTTTACAATAAGGGTTATTACAGCCCTGGGTTGTTTTCTTCTCGTCACCGGCTGTGCCGGAACACAGACAGGCATGTCTGGAAACCCGGATATTCTGACCGTGGAACATTACGTACCGGTGGTCTCACGGGTGCCTTCCATGACCGGATCTGTATCCCAGATCTACGTTCGTGAGCGTGTGCGTGAAGCCACGCGCAACAGCCGTGACCTTGAAGGGCAGGTAGTCCTGTTCATTCATGGGGCGGGAACGCCGGCTGAAGTCGGATTCGATGTGCCGGTAGCAGGGTACAGCTGGATGGCCTATCTTGCCGAGCGGGGAATGGATGTCTTTTCCATGGATATGACCGGTTACGGGCGCTCCACGCGTCCCCTGGTCATGAATGATCGCTGCAACCTTTCAGCACAACAGCAGGAACAACTCTTCGGTGACAGCTGTGCACCCAGTTATCCCTATGCCACCACCTCCATGGATTCTGACTGGCA
>CAZROW010000096.1:0-7601 GCA_964601805.1 uncultured Enterobacteriaceae bacterium | reverse complement strand
AGGCCGGAAATTGCGCAGCAATCTCCGGCAAACCAGCCCCTAATCCGCCCAACTCCTGTCAGTCACTTTCTCAATGAAGTCACCCTTGTCTTCCTGTCGGTGTGACCACTTGTATTTCACATGCTGCAAAAACTTGGTGTGCCATGACGCCGAGACTTCCTTGCGTTCGCGCCAGTAGAGAATGAACTCGGGCACAAGGCTTGAGGCAAACTTCAGGTCGATATTGGCCAGCTCCAGCACATCGTAGACCTCCTCGCTGGGCTGGTAGTCTTCCGGCAACAACTTCGGGGCCGTGTCATGTTCAAGGGCCGCTTCGAACTTCGCCCACTGGCGTCGTACGTGGGCAATGAACTTGGTATTCCAGGTGCTGGTTTTCAGGCCGGTTTCGCGCCAGTACAACACGAACTCGGGTACGGCATCCTCGATGAAGGAGTGGTTGATGCCCGCGTGTTCCAGGATGCTGTAGGCGTCCTCGCTCGGCTGCCAGTCGGCAGACATGTTCGCTTCCAGTTCTTTCAGGCCCTTGTGGCTGCGACTGTTTTCCCATTCCCGCACGATGTACTTGAAAAACACGTTGTGCCAGGAGTACTGGCTGCGGCCACGTTCCTGCTGGCTGATCACAAACAGACGTACATGCTCATCAATAAAGGCACGCGGAATATTGCGCTTGGCACATAGCTCGTAAAGATCGGCATTGGGTTGCCAGTTGGCCGGAATCTTCGTGGCCTGCCCGCTGGCGCTGGTGGGGCGCGGCGGTGGTGCCTGGACAGCAGCAGGTGAGGGGGGCGGTACGGCAGGTTTGCCCTTGCCGGATTCGTGAATGGCAATTTTCATCTGGCCTTCGCTGCAACCGGCAGTCTCGATATGGATCAGGCCTTTCTCAAGCAGGTTTTGCCGAATACGCCGGATATCCCCCGGCTGCCAGAACGGCAGGGCAGCGGCGAGCCCCTGTTCACTGGTGGTCAGCCAGCGCTGGCTTTCAGGCTGGCGCAACATCAGTTCACTGAGAACATGCAGCATGACGGCTTCTTCCAGGCCAATGGTCGCCGCCAGGGTTGGCGAGATCAGCAGTGGACGTTCAGGAACCAGGGAAGTAGACATATACAAAGGTGTTACTAATAAAGTCGTGAATCAATGTGTTTAAAAAAACGGGATATTGCCCGGAGCCCCATTGATCAGCAAGTTGCCGTCATTGAGGCTGACTTCGATCATGTAGCCTTGCTGTGAGGCAATCAACATACCCTGCTGGACAAGCTGGCCCAGCATGATGCCCAGTTGCGGTTTCTGCAGCGCAATGAGCCGCTCCATATCCTGCTCGGTCATGTCCTGGGCATCCAGCTGGCCGCGCAGAAACTGTTCGTAAGCCATGTCAGCCAGGCCCTGGCTGAAGTCCAGGCTCAGTTCCAGGTCGACGGCGCCGATCAGCATGAAAGGATTCTGCAAGGCACCGGGATTGGCAAACAGGCTGCTGTCCACGGAAACGGTGCCTGACATGGTCAGTGCGACATCATCGCCGTAGCGAAAATTCAGCTGGTCAAGCTGGTACTGGGCACCTGAGTAGATATTGGCCATGATCTCGCCCAGTTGCTGCTGGATAACCAGCGGATCCTGCTGGAAAAAATCCCTGCTGGTATAAAGCGTTGCGACTTCTTTCAGTGCCGCCTTGTCCATGTTGCGCAGGGAAAAGTCGATCACGAAATCCTCAAGCGCCTCTTCCATGGTGCTGCCTGCCAGGCGCTCGAGTCCAAAGCGGTATTCCACATCCACCAGTTCCTCCGTCGGACTGGAGATGATGGTATCCATGGTCAGGTGTTCCAGGGTGAAGGTGTCTGCCTCGGAGACAACCTCTATACCGGTCATGTCGAGTTCAAATTGTCCGGTACCGGTGACAAAGCCGTTGCGCAGGTCGGCCGAAGCCACCAGCGTCACCGGTTTCATGTTGATGCTGTCACCGTTTTGCGTATTCATGAACAGGCTGTCACTCAGGGTACCGCTGGCATGGTATTGCAGCCCCCAGCTTTCCAGGTCAGCCTGGAATTCAAAGCCACCGAAGCTCATGCGCCCGGTAGTATCCTCAAAGGTAAAGGCCGGTGCGTCGATGACCAGCTCACCACTACCGGTAAAGCCCATGGTCAGGCTGGTTTGGGTATCGCCGGCATTGGCCAGGGCGTTGGCAAGGCCGTCAGGCAGATCGAGATCGCCCGGCAGGCTGATGCGGCTATGGAACAAGCCCAGTGACCGGGTGGGAGAATCCAGCAAGGGGCCGTGGCGAATATCCATGGCCACCGGAATGCCGCGTTCAAAAGCGGCAAAAAACGGCTGCATGGCGACGCGTTCTTCCGGTGTCATGTTCACGGTCATGACTTGTGAATCAATGCCGACACTAACCACGGCCCGGGCACCCAGGTAACCTGACTCGTAGCTGTCGATACTGGCGGTATAAAACGGCATGTCATTGATGCGCGCCACGTTGGCCTGGAGTGTATTTTCCACGTTGGCGCCGATAATCATCGGGCTGGCTGCGCCGAGCGCGACAAGAATGACAAGTGCTGCCAGGATGATCTTTTTCATGGTGTGCTTCTTCACATGGCCCCTGGTAATCGGCAAAGAGGCTGCATTATGTCAGCCTGTCGGGGGAATATCGCCGAACCGTGTCGCAATCTGCTAGAGCGCATCCAGTGCCTCACTCAGCTTGCTGACCGCGATAACGTCCATGCCCGGGATTTTCTTTTTCGGGGCATTGGCCTTGGGCACGATGGCCCGGGTAAAGCCGTGCTTGGCCGCTTCACTAAGGCGTTCCTGCCCACTGGGCACCGGACGAATCTCGCCGGCCAGGCCGACTTCGCCGAACACCACCAGTTCCCGGGGCAGGGCCTTGTCCTTGAAGCTGGAAACTATGGAGAGAATCAGCGCCAGGTCGGCACTGGTTTCGGCCACCTTGACGCCGCCGACCACGTTCACGAACACATCCTGGTCGGCCATGAACAGACCGCCATGCCGGTGTAATACGGCCAGCAACATGGCCACGCGATTGTTATCCAGGCCCACGGCAACTCGGCGCGGGTTGCCGTACTGGCTGGCATCCACCAGCGCCTGGATTTCCACCAGCAGGGGGCGCGTGCCTTCCCATAGCACCACCACGACACTGCCGGGAGATATCTCCTCGGTACGGGCCAGGAAGATGGCCGAGGGGTTTTTCACTTCCTTCATGCCGGTGCCGGTCATGGCAAACACGCCCAGTTCATTGACGGCACCAAAACGGTTTTTCTGACCGCGCAGGGTGCGGTAACGGCTGTCATCGGAGCCATCGAGCATCATGAAACAGTCGATCATGTGTTCCAGGACTTTCGGTCCGGCCAGGTTGCCGTCCTTGGTGACATGCCCCACCAGGAACAGGGCGGTGCCGGTCTGCTTGGCGTACTGGATCAGGTAGGCGGCGCATTCACGCACCTGGCTGACACTCCCCGGTGCGGAGGCGACATCCGCCGAATGCATGACCTGGATGGAGTCCACCACGATGATCTTTGGCTGGCACTCTTCGGCCACTCGCGTGATTTCCTCGATATTGGTTTCCGCCAGCATCTTCAGGTTGTCCACGGGCAGGCCCAGGCGCTTGGCGCGCATACCGACTTGCTGCAGGCTTTCCTCACCGGTCACATACAAGGCTTCCATGGTCTGGGACAACTGGCACATGACCTGTAATAACAGGGTACTTTTTCCCGCACCGGGATTACCGCCAATGAGCACGGCAGAGCCGGGCACCAGGCCGCCGCCGAGGACGCGGTCGAATTCACTGATGGAGGTGCTGAAACGGGGCTGCTCGTCCAGGTTGACCTTGCCCAGGGTCTGCACACTGGCGGAGGACGTCCCGGCGTCACCCGTGATGCCCTTGCGTTTGAAGTTCTTGGGTGCAGAAGGTGTGGTGGCCGCGCCCAGGTAGACGCGGGTCAGGGTATTCCACTCGTTGCAGGCCATGCACTGGCCCTGCCACTGGGTATGTTCGGCGCCGCAATCGTTGCAGACGTAGGCGGTTTTTTGTTTGGCCATATGTGTTTTACGTTATCAGGTTCAGGTATCTCGGCGGATATTGGCTTTGCGGGCCTCTTCCACCCTACCTGTTGGCGGATGGCGCTGCGCTTATCCGCCCTACGTTAATTTAAACGATTTCGTAGGTCGGATAAGGCCCGAAGGGCCGCCATCCGACGAAAGACTTATTGTTCATCGCCGCCCGCACTGGCAAAGACCTCTGCGCCAGTCATGTTGTGCGTGTCGTTGGCAAAATCGTAATACCCCGGTTTTTCCTCGATGAAGATCTGGTGATCCAGCGTCAGCGCGGACTCTGCATCAAACAATCCCGCCGGCATGATGTACTGTCCCTTGCCTTTCAGGTGATAAAAAAGATGCGTACCGCAGGCTGAACAGAAACCGCGTTCGGCCCACTCGGAAGAACTATAGCGCGTAATGCTGTCCTCACCCTTGATGCTCACATCAGTCCCGCAGTCCAGCGCCATCAGCGGACCACCGCCCCAGCGTCTGCACATGTTGCAGTGACAGGCACCGGCATGGGCGACATTGGTGCTGGCTTTCACGGTGACGGCACCACACAGGCATTGTCCGTTCATTGTTGTCTTGCTCATGGTTTTCTCCGAATCTTTCGCGGCTAAAGCCGCGAACAAACATCCATCGACTACCGATAGGTAAACTCCACCCGACGCGCCACACTGCACGTCAAATTGTAGGAGAGAATCCCGGTCTTTGCCGCGACCTCATCCAGTGACAGGTCCTGTCCCCAGAGTGTGACCAGGTCGCCCGGGCTGGCCCCTGGAATCGGGTCCAGGTCGACCGCCAGCATGTCCATGGAAACCCGTCCAACCGTGGTGGTGCGTTGGCCGTCCACCAGTACCGGCGTGCCGTTGGGCGCGTTGCTGGGATAACCGTCTGCGTAACCCAGGCTGACAATGCCGGCACGCATATCCCTGGGGCAGATGAACTGCGAACAGTAACCGATATTGTCCCCGGCCTTCAGGTCTTTCACCGCAATGAGCTGCGCCTGCAATGTCATGACCGCTTTCAGGTCAAAGGCCTCGCGGCGCAGGTTTTCCTGCTGCCAGTCAAACGGCGAGGAGCCGTACAGCATGATGCCGGGGCGCGCCCAGTCGCAGCCGGTGTCCAGGCCCGACAAGATACCGGAAGACGAGGGAATGCTGGTGACCGGCTTGTCTTCTGTCAGCTGGCTTTCCACATCGCGAAAGCGTTTCAGCTGCTGCAGGTTCAGGGGCGAATCCGGCATGCTGGAATTGGCCAGGTGGGTCATCATGACTACGTCCTTCACCCAGGGCCTGGCTTTCAGTGCGCGCCAGGTGGTGGCGTAACTTGACGGATCAATGCCCAGGCGCCCCATGCCTGAATCCATTTTCAGCCAGAGGGTCAGGGGCTCATCCAGGGTTAGCGGGCTGAGTAATTCATCCAGTGTCTTGAGTTGCTCCGGTGCATGGACCACCAGCTGGAAATGGTTTTCAGCCACCAGTTTCACGTCATCGGGTCGCATCATGCCCTGCAGAATCAGGATGGGTGTTTCGACACCTGCCTGTTTCAGTGTCAGTGCCTCATGCACATCGGTGACACCAAACAGTTCGGCTTCAATCAGCGCCTGCGCGGCTTCCACCATGCCGTGGCCATAGGCATTGGCCTTGATGATGGCCGCCACATGCCTGGCTTGAGTGTGCTTTCTTGCGACGCGGAAATTGTGTTGCAGTGCCTGGAGGTCAATGCTGGCCTGGACGCGATGTACCATGCTGGAGTGCTCTGCCCGATTCACCTAGTCGTCGAACGCGTCGCCATCATCAAAGGCGTCGGGGCCGAAATCGGGAGTGATGTTTTGTGAAGGTGCCGGGGCACTGCTGGACGGGGCACTGGCGGCCTGGCCGTAATAGCCGCCACCGCCAAAGTCGTCGTTCATCGGCATGTAGTTTTCAAAGCGGGTGAACTTGCCGATGAAGCTGAGCAGCTTGGTGCCGATGGGGCCGTTACGCTGCTTGCCGATAATGATTTCCGCCACGCCTTTTTGTTCGGTGTCCTCGTTATACACCTCGTCACGGTACACAAACATGATGACGTCGGCGTCCTGCTCGATGGCACCGGACTCACGCAGGTCGGACATGACCGGGCGCTTGTTGGGACGCTGTTCCAGGGAACGGTTGAGCTGGGACAGGGCAATGACGGGACAGTCGAACTCACGCGCCATGGTTTTCAGCGAGCGCGAGATTTCGGAGATTTCGTTGGTGCGGCTCTCGGCGTTCCCCTTGATCTGCATGAGCTGCAGGTAATCCACCATGATCATGCCGATATGGCCGTGCTCGCGCCAGATGCGACGGGCCCGTGACCGCATTTCCATCGGGCTCAGGCCCGGGGTGTCATCGATGAACAGGGGCTTTTCCTTGATCTTGTTCACGGCACTGGTCAGCTTGGGCCAGTCATCTTCTTCCAGCTGGCCGTTGCGCATCTTGGTCTGGTCAATCTTGCCCAGCGAGGACAGCATACGGATGACCAGGCTGTCTGCCGGCATTTCCAGGCTGAACACCAGGATGGGTTTGTCTTCATTGATCAGGGCGTTTTCCACGATGTTCATGGCGAAACTGGTTTTACCCATGGAGGGTCGGCCTGCCACGATCACCAGGTCGGACTTCTGCATGCCCGAGGTCATCTCGTCCAGGTCCTTGAAGCCGGTGGTCATGCCGGTGATGCTGCCCTTGGCCTCAAAGAGGCGGTCAATGCGCTCCAGAGCATCATCGACAATGGGTTTGACAATGCGCGGACCGCCGTCGCGGGGACGCTCATCGGCAATGTTGAATACGTGTTTTTCCGCCAGGTCCAGCAGCTCGGCGCTGTCCCGGCCATCGGGGTTGAAGGCTTTCTCGGAGATGGCGTTGGCCGCGGAGATCAGTTTGCGCTGGATGGCGCGCTCGCGAATGATGTTGGAATAGGCGCGGATATTGGCCGAGCTGGGAGAGCTTTCCACCAGGCCACCCAGGTAGTCCAGGCCGCCGGCGGCTTCCAGGTTGTTGGCGTTATCCAGGGTCTCGGCCAGGGTCACCAGGTCAATGGGATTGCTGTCCGAGGCCTGGTGCTGCATGGCCTGGAAGATCAGCTGGTGTTCCTTGCGGTAGAAATCCTCGCTCATGATGATTTCCGCCACGTCATGCCAGGCGGAATTATCCAGCATCAGGGCGCCCAGGACGGACTGTTCGGCATCAATGGAATGTGGCGGCAGCTTCAGGCTGGTGGTACGGCCCTGTGCGGAATCCGGAATCTTGTTGTCGCTGAAGGGTGATTCGGCCATGCTGCCTGACTTTTTCATGGGTTATCAAGTGAAAACAATCCGGGCCAGGTGGTGCTGAACCGGGCCGTTAATAGTGCCATGGCCGCCGGTCATTTTCACGGTCTTTATTCGGTATTTACCGGGAAAAGGCCCCCGTTTCAGCTTATCCACAGGTAATGCAATGGCTTGCTCACAGGGGGGTGAATGTCACTACATTTTTCAGGTGCGGGTTTAGCTGTTTCGATAAAGCGATAAAGCGATAAAGCGATAAAGGGATAAAGGG
>CAZROW010000095.1:0-7675 GCA_964601805.1 uncultured Enterobacteriaceae bacterium | reverse complement strand
GCGTAAACCACGTAACGGGCTGCCCGGTTATTGAGCACCTCGGGGTCATCAAACTCCTGGGTCATGTGTAAGTAGTTGCCGTCTTCCGACACCATGAAACGTTCCGTGACATGAATGTTTTCGGAATGATTCAGGCCATTGTCATAAATGGTGGCCTTGTGCAGGTGGGTAGTATCAACCTCCAGCACATCACCTTCCCAGCGACCCACTGAATGCCCGGTTGCAGTATGCGGATAGTCGTCACCAGGATGTTCACGACCATCCATGAAAATAATGCGCACCAGGTCGTAATACTCCAGTTTCATCACGATCATTTCTGTGGACGGGAATATTTCCACGTAGAAAGGGCCGGGCATGGCGTAGATAATGGAAGGCGGACGACACACTTCTGATATTGTCTGCGAGGCCAACGGGTCCCAGGCCATGGCTTCAGCCCTGGCCGCATCGGTGACATCCAGGTCACCAAAATCACCGCCGTTGACGCGGGGTGAGCCGGTATCACGAATAAAGGCGACATTGGGTGCAAGCATGTTTTCCAGTTCAGGCAAACGCTCCTGGCCCCTTGCGATAAACCAGTTACCACCCAGTTTGCTGTTCTTTTCAATTTGCGCTGACACAGTTCCGGCCTGCAGGACAAGGCCAAGGACCAGTACCAATACGCTGGTATGTTTTATTAGTTTCATGATTCCCCCGAAATTCCTGTCAATTATCATTGGCATCCAGTTCGCCGGCTATCTGCGAACCATCGGGCCGGAAAGCGGCCTGCATGCGCATCAGGTTGGAACCGTCGCGGGAATGCCAGCCACGGATGGTGACCTGCTCACCCGCCTTGATGGTGTTCTTGGACCAGCCGCGCCGCGCCATGAATACCGGCGCGGTAGTCTCTACAGTCCAGACGACCTCATTACCATTGTCATCAAGGGCTTCCAGGTGAACGATGCCGTGGGGATTGGAAAAGCGGAAATTCTCCACGACGCCTGACACCGTCACCATCTTCTCGGGATCGTAGTAGACAGAAAAGGAATGATGGGCCTGAACCGGGATGACTCCCGTAACACTGACAAGACACAACAGGATGAAAGTACTGGATATTTTTTTCAGCATGGCAATTTTCCGGTTGTCATTTTTTTAAATCATCATATGATTGTCGATTCGACATAATAATTGAGTCCCGTGGGCGATGCCAGCACCGGCCATTGAAATAACAGGTTAATAAAAACCTGCCAGGGACCAGATGTAACACTTTATCCACGCCTGCCATGACCAGGCGTTCTACACGGGGAGAGACCACCATGCCTGCCAGACCAAGATTTCCAAGCCTGTTGCTATTGCCGATACTTGCCACCCTGGCAACCGGCGCACTGGCACAACGTACTGACCTGGGCCGGGAAACCTTTGAACTGACATGCGGCCGTTGCCATGGCGGCGATGCCCGCGGTGGCGAATACGGCCCCTCCATCGTGCCTGGCATCTCCCGACGTACGGATGACGAACTGGCCGCCTACCTGCGCACCGGCAATCCGGAACGGGGCATGCCGCCGGTGGCGCTACCCGATGAAGAACTGTATTTGCTGGTGGGTTACCTGCGCGCCCTTGCCCCCTTTGGCAGACCGCCGCGCCCTATTGACCGCCGTACCCTGACCCTGGAAAACGGCACACAACTGACCGGTGTTGTTCTTGGTGAAGGCTATAGTGACCTGCAACTGCGCGATGATGACGGCGGCATTCATCTTCTGCGCAAGACTGCGGTAAGCCGTTATCGTGAAGTGACCAGCGGCAGCGACTGGGCCAGTTACCACGGCGACACCCGCGGCTATCGCCACACCGATCTGACCCAGATCACCCCCGACAATGTCGGCCTGCTGGCACCGGTATGGAATTTCCCCATGCCTGTACCAGGCGCTGTACAGAACACGCCCATCGTGGTGGATGGTGTCATGTACGTGTCCTCGGCCAATGAACTCTGGGCCCTGGATGCGGGTAGCGGTCGCCAGATCTGGCACTGGTCACGCCCGCGCACCGAGAACCTGACGGGCAATGCCACCCTGGGCATGAATCGCGGCGTTGCCCTGTCCGGCAACCGCATATTCATGCTCACCGACAACGCCCACATGATTGCCCTGGACAAATCCGACGGCACCCTGCTGTGGGAAACCCCGATGGCGGACTGGACGCAAAACTACAACAGCACCAACGCACCATTGATCGTCAATGACCTGGTCATCGGCGGCCATGCCGGCGGTGACGAAGGGGTACGCGGTTTCGTGTCCGCTTACCACCAGGATACCGGCGAGGAAGCCTGGCGCTTCTGGACCATACCCGCCTGGGGTGAACCGGGCTCGGAAACCTGGCCCAGTGCCGAGGCCATTGAACACGGCGCTGGCGCCACCTGGATGACCGGCTCTTTTGATCCGCACCTGAACATCGTCTACTGGCAGGTGGGCAATCCCGGTCCCGACCTGTACGGCGTTAACCGCGAAGGCGACAACCTGTATACCGACAGCGTGCTGGCCCTGGATGCCGACAGCGGCGAGCTGCTCTGGCATTACCAGTTCACACCCCACGACATTCACGACTGGGATGCCCAGGAACCCCTGGCACTGATCGACACGGACTGGGAAGGCCAGCCACGGAAATTACTGGTGCAGGCCAACCGCAACGGCTTTTTCTATGTACTGGACCGCGAGGATGGCGAACTGTTGCTAGCCGAGCCCTTCATTGAAAAGATGAACTGGGCCGAAGGCATCGGCGAAGACGGCCGCCCCATCCTGAAAGAACTGCCGCTCACGCCAACCGGCGAAACCTATGTCTGCCCCGCCCTGATCGGTGGCACCAACTGGTATTCCACCGGTTATATAGAAGCAACAGGGCTTTACTACATCCAGGCCCTGGAAAGCTGCAACCTGTTTTCCAACCGCTACCAGGAATGGGAAGCCGGCAGCGGTTACATGGGCGGCACCGCCCGCGGCGTGCCCGGCGAATCAGCTGACAAATTTCTCCGTGCTATTGATATCCGCACCGGGGAAATCGCTTTTGATATTCCCCAGGGCCCTGCCGGTTTTGGCTCCTCTGCCGGCCTGCTGACCACCGAAACCGGCCTGGTCATCTTTGGCGAGAACAGTGGCTCCTTCATGGCGGCCGATGCCCGCACGGGAGAAGTCCTGTGGCAATACCTGGGCAACCAGGGCTGGCGCGCCTCCCCCATGACTTACGAGTTTGACGGTCGCCAGTATATTGCCGTCGCGGTTGGTCGTTCGATCACCGCCTTCGCCCTGCCGGAAGCGGCACTGGGCAATTGAAATGAAAAATGACAAAGAGGGAATAGTGATGAGGGATACACACAGAAAAACCAGAGTCCGGTTCACCATGATGCTGGCCACCTGCACACTGCTGCTATCAGCCGTCACGGCCAATGCCCAGTCCATCACCGAGCGCCTGCAGGTCATGGAAGACTATGTCGCCATCGAGCAACTGCTCATGCGCTACGCCATTGCCTTCAACACCGGTGATGCCGATGCCTACGTGAACACCTTTACACCGGATGGTGAACTGCAACTGATTCGCCAGGAAGGCGAAGAACCTTTTGCCGGCCCCTTTGACCGCGATGGTTTGCGTGCAGAATTTTTTTCTGACCATCCTGGCCCTGGCACACCGCGACCCGAGCATCGCCGTTTCGGCGGCATGCGCCATGTCACTACCAATCCGCTGATCGAGGTGGATGGCGATATCGCCACCGTGGAAGCCTTCTTCATGGAAGTCATCTCCAACGGCCCCAACCTGCCGCAGGGCAGCAACCCGCCCACCATCTGGGCCATGGGCCGCTACATGGACGACCTGGTGAAAATCGACGGCCAGTGGTACTTCAAGCGCCGTACTGTCATTACTGACATGAACGAGGCATTCGTTCCGGATTGATCCTGACACCCTGTACACAAAAAAAAGACCGGCTATTAGCCGGTCTTTTTTTATCCATCGGGTGAAAGGATTTCAGTTCGGTTATTGAGTCACCAGGTTGTCGGCAAAAAACGGCAGCACGTTGTCGATAAAACGCTGGCCGACACGGTTGCCGTGATCGCCCTGGTAAATTTCATAGCCATGTTCCACGCCGAGCCGGGTCAGCGCCGCATCCAGTTGCGTGTTGGTGACTTCCAGGCCGTCCTCGTTACCCACGTCCAGGAAAATGCCGCGGTACTGTTGCAGGGCGGGCACGTACTGATCAACAAACACGAGTGGTGAATTGGCCACCCACTTGCGCGCCACCAGTGGCTGTTCCTCACCGTTCTTATAGGGCAGGTCCAGGTAATAAGGCGGATTATCCGGGTTCGGTGCCCAGGCCGAGGCCTGTGCCAGCATGGCGTTGTCAAACGAACCCATCTTGTACCCTTCAATGCCTTCTTCGATTCGCGCCAGCTCGGCTTCCACCCGTTCCTTTGATGGCGCGTCATTGAGCAGGCAGCAGGAACTCATGGCATACAGGGCACCAAACACGTCGGGGGCTTTCATGCCGATACGTAAGGTGCCATACCCCCCCATGGAATGCCCGGCCAGGCCGCGGCTTTCCCGTTGCGCCAGTGTGCGGTAATGGCTATCGATATAGGACACCAGGTCCTCGGCAATCCAGCTTTCCCAATCACCCACCGCCGGGGAATTGGAGTACATGCTGCCACTGTACTTGTTGAAGGCATCGGGCATGACGAGGATGAATTCCTGTGCGCCTGCGCCCATCGATTCATCCACGGAGCCAGGCAGTTGCAAGACCCCGTTGACATAAATTTCCGCGCCCACGCCATAACCGTGCAGGAAATACACCACCGCGTAGCGCTCACTGGAATCGGCATAACCTTCCGGCAGGTAAACATAGACGTCACGGTCCGCACTGTCGCCGTTCAGGTTGCCTTCCAGGGACGGGCTGTGAACGGAGATCTTTTCCAGGCTGCCCTGGGCCAACGCCAGGGAAGACAGCACCAGGCCGCATACGACCAGCAAAAATTTTCTCATGGTATTTATATAATGTGACATCCGGTACTTTCCTCGATATTGATATTTTACGTTTTTTAATCCTGATGTGTTTTCCAGGGAAAGCTTGATTATTTCGATTTCTCGTCAAGCTGGTATTTTAAACTTGCTCGACAATTAACCCGGTTGTAGGCCGGAAATTGCGCAGCAATCTCCGGCATCCCGAATCATTACCATCCTCAATGCCGGAGATGGCCCTCCGGGCCATTTCCGGCCTACACCGGCTGGGTAACTGGCTGCTCAAACAGCGCCAGGCGTTTTGCAGCCGGCGTTTTGAACTTGTTCCACACCAGGCCCAGGCACAGCAACAGGGCAAAGCCGGTTGCCAGCATGAAACCATAGCGAATATTGCCCAGGGCATCGCTGACTGCCGCCATCGCCAACGGACCCACGGCGGCAGCAAAGGCGGTAAAAAACAGGATCACCCCGGCAACCGCTCCATGCTCATCCTTGGGAAAGCAGCTGATGCCCTTGGAATTGAGCGTCGGGTACATCACTGACATGAACAGGCCGGATAAGGGCAACAGCCACACCGCCAGGGTAGGGCCGCCTGCCAGGCTGCCGGCGAAACAGAAAAAGATCGCGGCGGCCAATACCGCCAGCACCGTATCCCAGGCCAGGTGATTGAGCAGCCAGGCACCCAGGAAGCGGCCGACTGCCCGCAGGATGAAAAAGATGGTCAGGGCATAAGTGGCCAGCCAGGGCGACGGCCCGGTGTAGTCTTCCAGCCAGGTGGGCATCCACACGTAGATCGCCACTTCCACGGCGACGTACAACATCACCAGCGTGGAAAAACCCAGGGCGTAGGGATTTTTCATCAGGGTCATGGTCTGTCCCAGGGAGGCGGGCTCCTTGCTCTCTTGTTGAATGGCGGGATAGTTCACCAGCAGGGCGGTCAGGGTCAGCAAACCGCAAATCACGGCAGCGGCCACATAAAGGTATTTCCAGGATATCCCCGCGGCAATAAGTGTTGCCACCAGCGCTGGCCCGACAATGGCCCCCACGGCAAAAAAACCTTCCACGGTATTCATGAGAGAGGTGTGCTGGCGCGGTGAACGGGTGATATCACCGATCAGTCCCAGTGCGCCCACCTTGAACACGCTGACCCCGACTCCCGAAACACCCAGCAGGATAATAAAGAAACCAAAGGTATTGCCGACGACGAACAACAGGGAACCAATACCATAGAACACCAGTCCCAGGATGATGGTGAACTTGCGGCCATAACGGTCGGCCAGGAAGCCCAGCACCAGCCCACCCAGGGCAATGGCAATCATGGGCACGTAATGAAAGGCGCTGGCAGCGCTGAGGCTGAGATCAAATTCGTCGATCAGGGAAGGAATGATGCTGCCCACCGCGTCGGTGGTCATGGCAAACATGAAAAACATCATGCAGGTGAGGACCCTGATAAGGCCGGTACTGTCTTGTGGCTGACCCGGGTTGGTCATGCGTCTCCCCCTTATATTAGCGTCCGGTAAGCACCGGCTGCTGCCTTTTGAGCCAGTCAAAACCTGGCTTTTCCCTCTGTGGGGACTTGGCTGAACAACTGAATTACAATCATGGCATTATAGGTACACCCCCAGCGGCCAGCAAACAGGAAAAATCATGACAACAACACTGAAGCAGCCTCATAACCACCCCATTCGATTCACCTTGTTCACTGCCATGTTGTTACTGGCAGTGGCGCTGGGCCAACCGGTTCTGGCCCAGCAGGAAGATGCCATCAACAACCGCCCGGACGAACCGGGTACCGGCCCCTACCCTGCCATGAAAGAAGTGGTGGCGAGCCTGCCCGACCAGGTCATCTACCACCCGCAGAACCTGGATGCCCTGGGCGACACGAAACTGGGCGTGGTGGCCTGGGGCAACGGCGGCTGTGTCTTTAACGGCGCCAGCAGCCGCTTCCACCTGCTGGAACTGGCCTCCCACGGCTATCTCGTGATTGCCGGTGGCGGGATTTACAGTGGTCCGGGTAGTGATGCCAGCGGTCTGCTGGATGCCGATGGTCAAACCCGACGCACCTCCTACACCTCCCTGTCAGAGGCTATCGACTGGGCCCTCGCTGAAAATGAGCGTTCAGGCAGCCCCTTTTACCAGCGCATTGATCCGGAGATGATTGCGCTTTCCGGCTACAGCTGCGGCGGTGCCCAGGTTAATCACGTGGCCGGCGATCCGCGGGTGAAAACCCTGGTGATGCACAACACCGGCATTTTCCTGGACGGTCCCCCGACCGATGAGATTCCCGACATGGTGATCGGCAAGGACGCCCTGGATGACATTCATACGCCGGTGATCTACATCCTGGGCGGTGAAACCGACATTGCCTACGACAACGGCATGGATGACTTTGCCCGCCTGGATCATGTACCCGTGGCTGTGGCCAACATTGACGTCGGTCACGGTGGCACCTTCGACATGCCCAATGGCGGCAGCGCCGCGCAGCTGGCGGTGAACTGGCTGCAGTGGCAACTGCGTGGTGACCGCCAGGCCGCCCTGTATTTCATCGGCAAGGATTGCGGCCTGTGCCAGGATGAGGACTGGACCCTGGAACGCAAGTTCAGCGGTGTCGTAGCACCGTCTCCCTGATCCCGCCAATGCCCTGCTAAAGCAGTCGTATGAAAAATGCCGTCCAGCTCATTACCTATGTCGATCGCCTGGG
>CAZROW010000094.1:0-7830 GCA_964601805.1 uncultured Enterobacteriaceae bacterium | reverse complement strand
GTTCTCCACTTCATGAAATCGATGACTTTCATTTCACTCATGTTTCTGTTCTCTGGTTAGACTATATTCACTAAAGATTATTTTATGACGTTCAGGTTGCCGGCCTGGGTTCCGCGGCAGGCAGCTTCATGCCAATGGAAATGTTTTTCACATTTTTGCCGCCATAGATCAGATTAATGATGGCCCGGGTCACCATGATGGCTGTGAACATGGAGGTAATAATGCCGATGGACAGCGTCACGGCAAATCCGCGGACCGGCCCGGTACCAATGGAGTACAGGATAATGGCCACCAGGAAAGTGGTAACATTGGCATCAAGGATAGTGACAAAGGCACGCCCGAAACCGCCGTCGATGGCCTTCTGGACGGGCATGCCGGCCTTCAGTTCTTCCTTGATACGGGCAAAAATCAATACGTTGGCATCCACCGCCATACCGACCGTCAATACAATTCCGGCAATACCCGGCAGGGTCAGCGTGGCGCCGATGATGGACATGACCGCCACCAGCAAGAGGAGGTTCACGCCCAGGGCAATGTTGGCCGCCAGGCCACACAGCCGGTAGTAAACCAGCATGAACACCAGCACCAGGGAAAGACCAATCTGGACCGACATCAGGCCACGGTCGATATTTTCCTGTCCCAGGCTTGGTCCGATGGCATATTCCTCCAGGAAGTACATGGGCGCGGCCAGGGCACCGGAGCGAATCAGCAGGGCAATATCATTGGCTTCCTGGGAGGATTGCAGGCCGGTAATACGGAACTGGCGTCCCAATGCTGACTGGATGTTCGGTGCGCTGATCACGCGTTCTTCCATATAAGGCTCGGATCGCGATACCAGTTCTCCCTCTGCGTTACGCTCGGTCACTGTGCGGGTTTTGGTTTCAATCAGCACAATGGCCATGCGCCGCCCGATATTGGCACGTGTAATCTCGTTCATCTGGCGGGCACCCACGGCATCCAGTGAAATATTGACCTGGGGCAGACTGGTCTGGGGATCGAAAGACGACTGGGCCTGGGTGACATTATCCCCACTGACAATGACGTCACGCTCAATCAGCAGCGGCCCACCGGTACGGGGATCCGTGTATTCCAGTGTCGTTCCCGGCGTGGCGCCCGGCTCGGCGACCAGGTGAAACTGCAGGGTGGCCACGGCACTGATCAGGTCCTTGGCACGAGTGGTGTCCTGGATACCGGGCAATTCAATAATAATGCGGTCGGTCCCCATGGGAGCAACATTGGGTTCTTTTACACCCAGTTCATCGACACGGGAACGCAATGTGGTCAGGTTCTGCTGGACGGCATACTGCTGCATTTGCTGCGCCGCCAGTTCATTCATGGTGTAGTAAAGCAGGTATTCATTGCCGGCTTCAGCCGTGCGAAACAGGTAATCCGGAAACTCGTCGCGCATGAGTTCAATGGCGGCAGAACGGGTCTCGGCGTTGGTGAAACTGATCACAATGCGGTTGGTGTCATCCACTTCCAGTGGCGGCCGGTAGCGCAAGCCTTCCTCGCGGAACATGGTGCGCATGGTGGCGATGGCATCGTTCAACTGCTGGTTAATGGCGGCTTCCAGGTCCACTTCCATGAGAAAGTGCACACCACCCTGCAGGTCCAGGCCATAGGTCATGGGGCCGGCCCCCATGGCGACCAGCCAGTCGGGCGTATTCGGGGCCAGGCTCAGGGCAACGACATATTCATCCGGCAAGGCCAGGTTGATTATCTGCTGTGCCCGGCTCTGATCATCACTCTGGGCCAGTCGAATCAGTCCACTGCCGTCTTCAATAACAGCACTGGTGTAATCAATGCCGTCAGCCCCCAGGGCGAAGGTGGCACTGTCCAGTGCACTCTGGTCAACCACGCCACTGTCGTGTGATATCTGGATCGCGGGATCCGGTGCATAAAGATTGGGAGCCGCGTAGATAAAACCCAGCACCGCGATAAAGACGATGAGCAGGTTTTTCCAGAGCGGGTATTTGTTCAGCATAACGTGTACCAGTAAGGGCTTGGGGGAGACTTGTCTCAGATAGACTTGATGGTGCCCTTGGGCAGAACCGCAGCGACTGCAGACTTCTGCATTTTCACGTCAACATTGTCGTGAATCTGGACCACGATGTAATTTTCGTCCACCTTGGTGAGCTTGCCAAGCAAGCCGCCGTTGGTCATGACCTCGTCACCTTTGTTGAGGCTGCCCATCAGTTCCTTGTGCTCTTTCGCCCGCTTGGATTGTGGGCGCCAGATCAGGAAATAGAAGATAAGGGCAAATCCGCCGAAAAAGACTAGGTTGAATATAGGTGAAGGTTCCTGGGCGCCGGCCTCGGCCTGGGCGTAGGCGGAACTGATAAAGAAATCCATAATGATCCCCGGTTAGTGTTGTGGCCGGATACACAGAACCGGCATTTCATGGCAGCCAAAAATGGCGTTTTTTCAGCTGCGATGTGTTAAGTATCCAAATCGGCGTTTGGCATTGTTAAACAGTTGTTTATAAACAGTTATGGCAGCCTTTATTCAGGCCTGCGACTCCTCCAGAACACGCTGTTGGGCATGGAAGGATTTCGCGAAGTCGGCCAATGTACCCCTTTCTATAGCGCCGCGCAAATCAGCCATCAGGCGCTGATAATAATGCAGGTTATGGAGGGTATTGAGCACAGCACCCAGCATCTCCTTGCACTTGTCCATGTGATGTAAATAGGACCGACTGAAGTTTTTACAAGTGTAACAGTCACAATTTCTGTCAATTGGGGCCAGATCATCCCGATATCGGCTGTTGCGCAGCTTCAACAGGCCCTCACTGGTGAACAGGTAGCCGTTGCGCGCATTGCGGGTTGGCATGACGCAATCAAACATATCGATCCCGCGCAACACGGCTTCCACCAGGTCCGAGGGAGTCCCGACTCCCATCAGGTAGCGGGGCTTGTCGGCAGGCATTTTCGATACGATAGCATCCAGCACGGCCCACATCTCTTCCTTGGGCTCGCCCACCGACATGCCGCCGATGGCATAGCCGTCAAAGCCGATATCTGTCAGATGGTCCAGCGATTCCAGGCGCAGTGACGGGTACATGCCGCCCTGGACAATGCCGAACAGGGCGCCGGCATTATCGCCATGGGCGGCCTTGCAGCGTTTGGCCCAGCGCATGGATAACTCCATGGACTCCCGGGCCTCGGCTTCCGTTGCCGGGTACGGCGTGCACTCATCAAAAACCATGATGATGTCGGAACCCAGGGCATGCTGGATGTCGATAGCTTTTTCCGGGCTCAGGAATATCTTGTCACCATCCACTGGCGAGCGGAATTCCACGCCCTCTTCTGAAATCTTGCGCAACTCACCCAGGCTGAACACCTGGAAGCCGCCCGAATCGGTCAGGATGGGCTTGTCCCAGCCCATGAAATCATGCAGGTCACCATGCTTGCCAATAATCTCCGTCCCCGGTCGCAAAGACAGGTGGAAGGTGTTGCCAAGAATGATCTGTGCCCCGGTGTCTGCAATCTGGCTTGGCGTGATGCCTTTGACAGAACCATAGGTGCCTACCGGCATGAAAGCCGGTGTATCGACGACACCACGGGCAAAGCCAAGCTGGCCCCGGCGGGTGTTGCCATCAGAATGAGAAACAGTGAATTCCATAAAAGAAAAAACTGGTAGCAGGTTCAGCTGCTACCAGTTTTCATTATCAGGCTGGCCGGTTAAGGCAGAAGATCTGCGACACCATCACGCTCTTCAGCCAGTTCGGCGGCTGTCTTGTCCATCAGGTCCCGACTGAAGTCATTCACTTCAAGTCCCTGGACAATGGTGTACTCGCCATTGGCACAGGTCACCGGGAAGGAATAAATCAGGCCTTCGGGAATGCCGTAGCTGCCATCAGAAGGAATGGCCATGCTGACAATCTTGCCATCGGTGCCCAGGGCCCAGTCACGCATGTGTTCAATGGCCGCATTGGCCGCCGAAGCGGCACTGGACAGGCCGCGGGCCTTGATAATGGCCGCGCCACGCTGCTGTACCGTAGGAATAAAGTCGTTCACTACCCAGTCCTGGTCAACCAGGGAGGCGGCTTCTTTACCGTCTACTGTGCAATGGTGGATATCCGGGTACTGGGTGGCCGAATGGTTGCCCCAGATAATCATGCTGTCCACATCGGTGGTGTGCTTGCCGGTTTTTTCCGCCAGCTGTGCCATGGCGCGGTTGTGGTCCAGGCGGGTCATGGCGGTGAACTGACCGGGCTTGAGGTCCGGTGCATTGCGGTAGGCAATCAGGGCATTGGTATTGGCCGGGTTGCCAACAACGATAACCCTGACATCACGGCTGGCATGATCATTGATGGCCTTGCCCTGCACGGAGAAGATGGCGGCATTGGCTTCCAGCAGGTCCTTGCGCTCCATGCCAGGTCCACGTGGACGAGCACCTACGAGCAGGCAGTAGTCTGCATCCTTGAAAGCCACGTTGGGATCATCGGTCTGGACAATGCCGTGTACCAGCGGAAAGGCGCAATCTTCAATTTCCATGGACACACCTTTCAGGGCTTCCAGGGCCGGTGTGATTTCCAGCAACTGCAGAATAACAGGCTGGTCCTTGCCCAGCATTTCGCCGGCGGCAATCCTGAAAAGAAGTGAATAACTGATCTGTCCCGCTGCGCCGGTAACGGCAACCCTGACTGGCGATTTCATTGGCGAATATCCTATAGGTGAATAATGGGTGATTAATTGCTAAACGTAAGATTTGAGGCGCGCGATTATAGCAAAAAAAACGCTTGCGGGAGTCTCAGGACACCTTTCGGGAACGAATTATTCAACCTGCCAGCCAATCCACACCAGATTGCTCGAGCGTACAACATGGAATACGTCTTGCAGGCCTATGATGTTATTATTGTTCCTCTTTCTTCCACGAGCAGTTCCATGAGAAAAACCAAGATCATCTGTACCCTGGGCCCGGCCACGAGCAACTTCGAGGCCATCGAAGAAATGCATGGGGCCGGCATGAACATCATCCGCCTCAATATGTCGCATGCGACCCATAAATGGGCGGACCGGATGATTGAGCATGTCGTCGAACTGAACAAGACAGCCACCTACCCGGTCGGCATTCTGCTGGATACCCAGGGGCCGGAAATTCGCACCAGCGTGCTGGAAAATGATCTCAACCTGAAAGCCGGTGACGAGATTTCCATTTCCGTGCGCGATGGCGTGGACGTGGAGGAGTCTTCCTTTCGCATCAACTACGATGAGCTGATCGACACGGTCAATGTGGGTGACAAGATCACCGTGGACAACGGCCTGATCAATCTTGAAGTGCTGGAGAAAAACCCGCCCATCATGCGTTGCAAGGTCCTCGATGGTGGTGTGCTGGGCAGCAAGAAACATGTCAACCTGCCGGGCATTCGCGTCAACCTGCCCTCCCTGACCCACAAGGACAAGGAAGACATCCTGTTCGCCATGAAACGCGAAGTGGACTTTATTGCCCTGTCTTTCGTGCGCGAAGCCAAGGATGTCCTGGAGTTGCGCGAACTCATGGTGTCGGCCAATCCTGAACGGGCAGCGGCGATGAAAGTGATTGCCAAGATTGAAGACCAGCAGGGGCTGAAGAACCTGGAAGAAATCATCGCCGTATCAGACGGCATCATGGTGGCCCGCGGCGACCTGGGCGTAGAAATCGACCTGGCCGAGCTGCCCAACGTGCAGCGCCGGATCGTGCGCCTGTGTGGTGAACACGGCAAGCGAGTGATCGTGGCCACCCACTTGCTGGAATCCATGATTGAAAACCCCATACCGACCCGCGCCGAGGTCACCGATGTGGCCAATGCCGTCTACGAGGAAGCCGATGCCGTCATGCTGTCCGGTGAAACCACGGTTGGCAAACACCCGATTCGCTGTATCAAGTACATGAACGATATTGCCATTGCCGCCGAGAGCAAACGCGGGCTGCGGTTTACCGAACAGTTGATCAAAAATTCAGACAAGGAACACCTGGCCGCCAATGCCGCCGAGCTGGCCGATGACATGCGCGTCAAAGGCATTGTCTGTGTGACCCGCAGCGGTACCATGGCCAACTTCGTCACCAACGCCCACCCCGGCACACCGATTTATGCCTTTACCAACATCGGCCTGACACGCCGCCTGATGACCCTGAACCGGAACCTGTTTCCCTTCAAGATCGAATTCAGCAAGGTCCCCGAAGAAACCCTGAGCCGGGCGTTTACCGTGCTGAAAGAAAAAGCCGGGTTTGAGACGGGTGATACGGTTGTCGTGATTTCGGATTTGCTGATCGATCAGGATAGTGTGGGGATTCAGGTTCGGTATATGCCCTGAATGTCGATACAGGATGTAGGCCGGAAGAGGCACGTAGTGCCGTCATCCGGCAGCTTCGACAGTGTTTTCGATAAAGGGATAAAGGGATAAAGGGCAAGCGGTTCGCCTGAACCAGGAAGTTTAGCGCCCTGTATCGCTTTATCGGTTTATCGTCTTATCGGTTTTTGGTCAGCTAATAAACATCGCGTCGCCATAACTGAAGAACCGGTATTTCTCATCGATGGCTTCCTGGTAGGCGGCCAGGATGTTTTCCCTTCCGGCCAGTGCCGATACGAGCATGATCAGGGTGGATTCCGGCAAGTGGAAATTCGTGACCAGGGCATCCACCGCCTTGAACTGGTACCCCGGGTAAATAAAGATGCGGGTATCACCACGATAAGGCTGTATTTCGCCTGATTCGGCAGCGGTTTCCAGGCATCGTACAGAGGTTGTCCCGACGGCAATCACCCGCCCTCCGCGCTCCCGGCATTGCCGTACCTGTTCGCACACCTTTTCATCCACTTCCAGGTATTCGGCATGCATCCGGTGCTCTTCTATGGTGTCAGCGCGCACCGGCTGGAAAGTTCCTGCACCGACATGCAGGGTCACCATCGCCGTGTCCACACCATGGTCCCTGATCGCCGCCAGCATGGCTTCATCAAAATGCAGTCCCGCAGTGGGCGCAGCCACTGCGCCCTGTTTTTCACCGTATACCGTCTGGTAACGTTCCTTGTCGTCCTGTTCATCCTCGCGCCTGATATAGGGAGGCAGGGGCATATGCCCCGCCTTCTCTGCCACGGTCATGACCGGCGCTGAAAAAGTCAGCTTGAAAAAGTCTTCTTCCCGACCGTCCATTCGGGCATCAAACTCGCCTGCATCGGTGCTGAATAGCAACCTGCTGCCAGGTTTTGGTGATTTGCTGGCCCGCACCTGGGCAATGGCCTGGAACTCAGCGGTCACCCTTTCCAGCAGTACTTCCACCTGCCCTCCGGACTCCTTGCGGCCAAACAGGCGTGCGGGAATGACACGGGTATTGTTGAACACCATCAGGTCGCCGGCTTGAACCAGGTCAAGCAGGTCCGGGAATAGCCGGTGAACGACCGCACCGGAGTTTTTGTCCAGGCACAGCAACCTGCTGTCCGTGCGTCGGCTTGGCGGATACAGGGCAATCAGCTCTTCGGGCAGGTCAAAATGGAAATCACTTAGCTGCATGGGAATATTGTTGGTGGCCTGAAAAAAAGGCGCTAGGTTAGACGAAATAATGGCGTAATCATAGGCACAAGGCGAATCACATTGCTATAATGCGCGCCTGCCAGCCTATCCCTATCCGTGCCGGAGTGGTGAAATTGGTAGACACGTCGGATTCAAAATCCGATGCGGTAAAACGCGTGCCGGTTCAAGTCCGGCCTCCGGTACCAGCCTTTATTTTCAGCGCCAACCATAGCCATCCACAATAATTCATATCTAATTGTAATATATATATTTTTACCTTTATTGCTGCTTCATAAGCTGTCAAATATTGTCAGGACGCCGCAGATTATTTAGTAGTTTTTCT
>CAZROW010000093.1:5496-7867 GCA_964601805.1 uncultured Enterobacteriaceae bacterium | reverse complement strand
CACAGACTCTTGACTGTTTTTGCCAGAACTGGCTTTAATGCCTGCAAACAAAAATTCGCTTACTGACTTATGAAAACCAATCTACCCGCTTCTGTCCCCCTTATTGGCCTTCGCCCTGTTTTCCCTCGAATTTCCGGAATTTTTCTTCTGCTCATTTTTATTTCTGGATGTTCAGAAGAGATGGACAGCAACCAGGCTGAAAATCTTTCAAATGCCGCAGAAAATTCACTTGCTGCCCCTGCAGGCCAGCCTGCAGAGTTTGGCAATATCACGCGGGAACGCCTGTTGAATATCGATTCCGAGCCTGGCCAGTGGCTCACCGAAGGGCGGGATTTTGGCAAAAGCCATTACAGCCCGCTTGACCAGATCAACCGGGAGAACATCCAGGAACTGGGTTTCGCCTGGGAATATCGCACCGACACCCATCGCGGTATGGAAGCCAATCCCATCGTGGTGGACGGTGTGCTGTATACCTCGGGCACCACAGGTCGGGCCTATGCCCTGAATGCGGTCACCGGCGAGGAAATCTGGTCGTTTAATCCTGAAAGCGACGGGCAGGTGAATCGCTACACCTGTTGCGATGAGGTCAATCGAGGCCTGGCAGTGTGGGAAGGCATGGTTTACGTGGGCTCACTTGATGGCAGGCTGTTCGGGCTGGATGCGCAAACCGGTGAAGTGATCTGGGAAGTCGATACCCTCATTTACAAGGACAGGGCCTACACCTCAAGCGGTGCGCCGGAAGTTGCCGGTGATGTCGTGGTTATCGGCAATGCCGGTGCAGATTACGATGCCCGCGGGTATGTCAGTGCCTATGACCTGAAAACCGGTGAATTTGCCTGGCGCTTCTTCACCGTGCCCCGCGATCCTGAACTGGGGCAGGAACATCCCGAACTGGAACTGGCTGCAGAAACCTGGGATCCCGACAGTCGCTGGGATGTTGGCGGCGGAGGAACCGCCTGGAATGCCATGGCCTATGATCCCGAACTCAACCTGCTCTACGTAGGCACCGGCAATGCCGCCCTGTTCAACTGGCATGAACGCAGTCCGGCGGGGGGCGACAACCTGTTTCTGTGCTCCATCATTGCGATCAATCCGGATACCGGCCGCATGGTCTGGTATTACCAGCAGGTGCCCCGGGAAAGCTGGGATTTTACGGCGACCCAGCCTTTCATCCTCACCGACATGGAGTTTGACGGCGAAAACCGGCAAGTCATCATGCAGGCACCCAAAGCCGGGTTTTTCTACATTCTCGACCGTGCCACCGGTGAATTGTTATCCGCAGACCCTTATGTACCGGTCAACTGGGCCAGCCATGTCGACCTGGCAACAGGCAGGCCGCAAATCAATCCGGCGGTCGACTACGGCAATGAGGAGCCCATCTTCGTCATGCCCTCGGGCATGGGCGGTCATGCCTGGAATCCCATGGCCTATAACCCTGACAACGGCCTGGTTTACATTCCGTCCATTGAAGGTGGCGCCATGACCTATGACCCCAGTGTGGGTCACGAATACCGGCCAAAACAGGCAAACTCGGGCAACTCCACCCTGTTTGGCGACATGATGACCATGAATCCGGATCTCCTCCAGGAACCCATGAAATCAGCCCTGGCTGAAATCCAGGATGCCGGCATGGCAGAATCCCGTGCGGCCCTGAAAGCCTTTGACCCAGCCACCGGTGAACTGGTCTGGGAAGTGGAAAACGAAGGCTGGTGGGATCGGGCAGGCGTACTCGCCACTGCCGGCGGCCTGGTCTTCCAGGGCACCGATTCAGGGTACATGCGTATTTACGATGAAACTTCAGGGGACATGCTTCACGAGATATTCATCGGCTCCTCCATTATTGCCGCGCCGGTCAGTTATTCCGTTGACGGTGAACAATATATTGCCTTCCTGACCGGTTGGGGCGGCGGTGGCTGGTTTGCCCCGCACCCGACCAGTGCGGTCATCGATTATGGTAACCAGGGGCGTATCATCGGCCTGAAACTGGGCGGTGGCGAGGTGCCCTTGCCGGAGCTGCTCAGCGACATTGAACCCATTCCCGAGCCGCCGGTGGCAAACACGGCTTCCGCCGAGGTCATCGCCCAGGGCCAACAGCTGTTTTCCCGCAGTTGCGCCATCTGCCATGCCAATACAGACTATGGCCTGACACCGGATTTGCGCCGAATGGATGCCGCCACCCATGAGGGATTCCTGGGTATTGTGCTCTACGGTGCAAGACGCTACCGTGGCATGCCGCAATGGGACGATGTGCTGAATGAGGAACAGACCAATGCCATTCATGCCTACCTGATCGACCTGGGTTGGCGGGCCTATGAAGCCCAGGAAAACAACGAGAATTTCGAAACGGCACCCGACAACACAACCGGGCACT
>CAZROW010000093.1:0-5396 GCA_964601805.1 uncultured Enterobacteriaceae bacterium | reverse complement strand
CTGACCATTCTTGGTGTCCTTGCAGACGAGAAGGCCAACACTCTCTGGCTCTGTTCAGCCCCGAATTTCTTTGGCCCGGAACGCTCTGAAGGCACAACCTCACTCATGGCCTTTGACCTGGATAATGCCCGCCAGACAGGCAATTATTATTTTCCCGGTGGCGGTACCTGCAATGACATGACCGTGGGTGCCGATGGCTCTGTTTTCGCCACGGACACCGCCAATGGCAGAATCCTGGTCCTGGAACCAGGCAGTGAAGAATTACGCGTTTTTGGCCAGTCTCCCGTGTTACAGGGCATTGACGGTATTGCGTTCAGTGAGGACTGGACCCTGTATGCCAACAATGTCCAGTCCCAGGAAATTTACCGTGTGGGGTTTGGCCCCAACGGCCGAATGGGCGAACTCACCACCCTGAATCTCAGCCATGCCCTGGGCGGCCCTGATGGCATGCGCCTGATCGAGGGCAACCGTTTCATACAGGCAGAAGGCACCATCGGCCGCTTGAGTGTCGTGACCATTACAGACAATGATGCCGTGCTGGACATTCTCAGCAGCGACCTGGTGTCTACACCTGGTGCGACAGTTGTTGGTGATACTGCCTACGTAATCGAAAGCAATATCCAGTACCTGTTCAACCCTGCCCTGCAGGGCCAGGAGCCGGATGCCTTCATGTTGTATGCCTATCCGCAGGATTGAACCTGACCGAGGAAACCATGTTGAAAAACCACAAAAACATCGCGGGCCTGCTGCTCCTTGCGGCACCGCTTGCCGTACAGGCACAGGCACCGGGTTATGACAGCGCCGTCATCATGCCCAGCTGTGATTATGACTGCCTGATTGAGACAACGACCAATTACATAGAAGCCCTGGAAAACCGTGACGTGAACAGTGCCCGACTGTCACCGGATGTGATATTCGTTGAAAACAGTGTCGTCATGCCCGTCGGCAATGATGGTTTGTGGGGCACCATCAGCAATGTCCGTGACGGCGAAATGATGGTCGCTGACGTGGAAACCGGCAATACCGCCTGGTTCGGCATCGTCGAGGAACACGGCAACCCGGCCTACCTGGCCATGCGCCTCAAGGTGGAAGACCGCCTCATCACGGAGATTGAAACCGTGGTCAATCGCCTGCCTGACATGCCCAAACCCTTTGGTGATCCCGACGCTGTTTCCCATGACCCCGAGTTCAGCCGAATCCTGCCGGTCGAGGAACGTCGCTCACGCGCCAGGCTGGTGACAGTGGCCGATGGTTATTTCAACACGGTCGAGCTCAACGACGGGGAAGTTTTCACCCTCTTCACTGATGACTGTGCACGCCTTGAAAACGGCATCAGCACGACCAGCGCCCCCCCCAATGGAGGTGGTGGCAACTCGGCCTCCATCGCCCAGGGTTGCGAAAACCAGTTTCGCCTGGGTATCTACCACATCAACAAGCGTATTCGTGAACGCCGTTATCCCATCATTGATGTCGAACGTGGTGTGGTCGTTGCCAGCGGCTTCTTTGATCATGCCAACATGTTTGACCGCTACTCCCTGACTGACGGCAGGGAAATGACCACCGTCCTGAAATGGCCAAACAGCATCTCCTTGCTTGAAGCCTTCAAGATTCGTGACGGCAAGATCTCCCGCATTGAAGCCGTATTTACCTACGTGCCCTACTTCATGCCATCGCCGTTTGCTGTACCCAATGTCGAATTCCAGACGCGTTAAGGGAGACACCTGATGAATAAATACCTGATTACTGCTGCCTTTACTGCGCTGAGCTTTCCTTCCTTCACCGCCACTGCACAGGATGCCGCGTGCGATTCAGCTTGCCTGGCAGACATTGCCCGCGACTACATGGCAGAAACCATGCGTGACAATCCCTCTCTGCAGGCCGCCCGGGAGTTTGCCTTTGATGTTGTGCCCCGTGATTTCTCCATGTTGCCCTGGGGAGAACGCGTGCGTTTCACTGAAAACAATGTCGCCATGATGATTGGCGAAGGTTACTGGGGTGCGGCCCGTGGTGAGCTGACAGAATTATTCGTCCTGGGCGATGAAACTACCGGTAATGTACTCTGGTACGGAATTACCGAGGAACACGAGCAGGCAGCCTATTACGGTATGCGCCTGAAAGTGGAAGACCGCAAAATTACGGAAGTGGAAACCTACTTTGGCCGTGAAGGCACACCTGACCTGTTTGCCAACACCGGCGGTTACCGGCTGGATCCGATGTTCAGCGAAACCATTCCCGTGGACCAGCGCCGCACCCGCGAGCGTATGACCGCTATCGTGAATGGCTATCTTTCCAGCAAGGTGCGTGATGACGGCCGCACCCTGGTCAATTTCACTGATGACTGCGCCCGGATCACCAACGGTGTCAACGTCACCCATGGTGACTACTGGGCCGCGGATATCGCCCAGGGCTGTCGTCAGCAACTGGAAGAAGGCATCTACAAGCCAGTGGAACGTATTCGTTCACGTCGTTTTCCGGTGATTAACGAGGAAACCGGCGTTATAGTGGCCCTGACCCTTGAAGATCACGCCGTTCGTTATGTGGATTACGAAAGCACGTCGGGTGAGAACCTGAAAGTGGACGTGGAATATCCCAATACGCGCGGCATGCTGGAGCTGTTCAAGATCGTGGATGGGGAAATTGCCCGCATCGAGGGAGTCTCCGTATTCCTGCCCTACTTTATCCAGGATCTCTGGCAATAGCCCATCCTGCAAAACACCAGTCCCGAAACGCAAAAAAAGGGAATTCACTTTGAAAATGAATTCCCTTTTTTATTGCCAATTACGGCATTACTGAAGCTGGCTATAGGCGCTGTATGCTCTCAGCCGCCACCGACTGGCTGGCCAGGCTTTCATTCCCGGCCTGTGCAACCGGGTCTGCATAACTCCTGGAAATATGAGCCAGTACGATGATGACTACTGCCGCCGCCAGGAAAACCAGTTTTTCCAGTAACCTGATCAAAGACCTCATGTCTTGCCTCCTGATTCAATAGCGCCCTGCTTTGGCGCTGTCTTTACTACCAGGATTCCAAGCATACGCTGCTTCCAGGTGTTGTCATGTCCCGGCACTTAGGAATGTGAAGCAAGTCCTGTTCACTTATCTTCCAGGGCAAAAACTTGTACGCGGTTCACAAAAAACCCTCCTTCAGGCGGGTTTTTTGGGATTCTGGTCCTTCGTACGGTCAGAAAGGCCAGGCAAACAAATCAATATCCGATAGTGAATCGGCTCTTGATGCTATTGCCCTGCTCCAGTTCGTCCACCAGGGCAATGGCATAATCATCGTAGGAAATCTTGCTTTCACCGTTTTCATCGGCAACCACATTGTCCTTGCCGAGACGGAATTTACCGGTGCGCTCGCCCGGTCCGATCATCACAGCCGGTGAAAAGAAGGTCCAGTCGAGACTGTCTTCCTGCTTGAGCAGTTCAAACGCCCGCATTCCTTCGCCGATATTTGCCAGCACTTCATCGGGAATACCGACGCCCTGCAGGGACTCCCAGACTTTTACCCCCTCATCATTGAGCAGCGATGCGGCGCCGCCCACCATCAGGTAGCGTTTCACACCGGAGTTGCGTACAGCATCGAATAACTTTTCCGACGCATCGGTAATGAAGGGTGCCGCAGAGATCACGGCATCATGTCCTTCCAGGTTTTGCGCCAACTCGTCTGGAGACATGATATCCCCTGCAACTACAGTTACCCCTTCCTGTGCAGGCACTTTTTCCGGGTTGCGACAGATAGCAGTCACTGTATGACCACGATCCACCAGCTCTTTTGTAATTTTTGCACCGATATTGCCGCTGGCACCTATCAAGGCGATATTCTTGCCCACAATGTCTCTCCTGTAATTTTTTTATTTCAGTGGTAAACCCTGCAAGTGTATGAAATTTTTCCCCTGAAAACACTTATCGAATTTCATGATGGACCGGAAATAGATTCCGACAGTCGCAGGTCACATAGGAAAACGGCTGGCAACCCTGTCATGCCCGGTTGCCACAAACCCTGGGAAAAGCTGTAACAACAGGGGCTTGAGCGCTATTCCCGGAAAATCCGGTTATGCTATATTCAGATCCCGCGGAAGAAATGTTGTTTTTCACCGATAAAATGACAATAGAATCATGAGTCCGTTCACCTTCAGAAACCTGTCAAAGTGCTGTCTGTTCTGGTTTACCTGCGCACTGGGGCATGCAGCCTGTGCCGCTGACGATAACCCTCCTGCCGGTACCACTCCGGAAATTACAACACTTGGCGAAGCCAACATTCTGGCCATAGTTGATGAAGCCCGGACAGACAACCCCACGGATACCGAAAATACTGCTGATCAACCAGAAGCACAGACCCAGGAACCCGACACCATCGATCCTGACATCATCGCACGTGCAGAACAGGATCGTATCCGCTATGCGCAAGCCATTACGGAGCTGGAAAACAGTACCAACCAGAATATCTATAACCCGGAGCTGACAGAAGCATACCTGAACCTGGCCGGCACCCTGGAAAAGCTGTCATTATTTGATGAAGCCACTGAAGTGTATAACCAGGCCTTGCAAACCACACGCATCGGCAACGGGCTGAACAGCCTGGAACAGATCCCCATTCTGGAACGTATGCTTGAAAACAACCAGACCATGCAACAATGGGACGCTGCCGACTCTAATGCCCATTTGATTTTCCATATCGCCCGACGCAATTTTCCGGCAGGCGATCCACGCCGAATCTCGGCCCTGGACAAACTTGGCAAGTGGAAACTGAAATCGGCAGAGCAGGAACTGCTGGATGGTTATAACAATGATGCCTGGGAAGCCCTGGGATTATACGATAATGAACTGGAATTGCTGGAAGACAAGGGTGACCATGAGGTCCAGGGCGTCCAGATGGCCGCACTACATCTGGGTAAAGCCCGGGCCGCGCTGGCCCTGGCGTCACAAACATTTGCCAGACCCATCAGCGATTACCAGACTCCGGGCCAGCAAACAATCACGACACAAAGATGTGTGCCAGTAACCCTGGCCGACGGCAGGGTTATCCGGGTATGTGAAACGGTTGAAGTCCCCAACCTGGAATACTATTTGGATCCCTCCTTACGCAAAAATCAGGAAATCAGCCAACACCTTGAAGACATTCGTGAAGGCATCGTCCTGGCGTATTACGCCCTCCAGGAAGACGGGGACACTGAGGCGAGAATTGCCCTGCTGGAAGAAGTGCAGGAACTGACGAACTCCTACAACACTTTCGTGTCTGATAACTCACTGTGAAGTGATTTCAGAGACATGCTGCTGACCAATCCCTGCCAATCCTTCACCAAACCCAAGCTTCAGTTTTCCGCCTGCGCACGTTCAAAGCGTGACGTTTCAATATAGTAGCGCACCGTGGTGTTGCCTTCATGGCAGGCGTATTCAAA
>CAZROW010000092.1:0-8132 GCA_964601805.1 uncultured Enterobacteriaceae bacterium | reverse complement strand
GTGGCAAGCCGCGGCGAGACGATTGATGTAGTGGGATCCCCTCAGAGTATTCTAATGGCCACCACCGGAAGAATTGTCGGGGAGTTTACCCAAAACGATGATGATACCAGTAATGATGTGCCGTTTTCGGTTGAAGAAAAACGGCGCATTCTCCAAATTTTAAATGCAAATAAAGATAAAATTCTCCTGGAGTCCAATTGGCAATTAAGCCTGCAATCCGTGGTGTTAAGCAGGCAGTCAGTACTTGCCGAATTGAACCGCGAATTAATCAGTAAAATCGAAGGCGCTTTGTAAGCATGGATAAACTCAATCAATGGCTGACGTTGGGCGCCAACCTCGGGGTCATTCTCGGGATCATCTTCCTGGCCCTGGAAGTGCAGCAGAACAATGAATTGATTGCGAGCCAGAATCGGTTCAATGCCCAGCAGTTGGTTAATGAATACACCTCGGTGATAGTCACTACGCCAGACCTGTCCGAATTGATGTTTGCCCTGGATTCCGGAGACCAGCCATTAACAGGTGCCGAAACCATGCGGGTAAGCCAATATTTTCGCGGTCTGTTCAAGAGTATGGAATGGAGTTTTCTCGAATTGCCTCAGGAGGAAATCCCTCTAGTAGCATGGCAGAGTCAGTCTTCAGGTCGCCTGCATCGAATGTACTGGGCACGGTTGCGTGAGACACTAAATCCGGATTTCGTGGCCTACATGGAAGCCAATACCGCTATTGATGGCGAATAACCGGGCTCTCACAGTTTTCGATATTCAGAAATCCCACCTTTAAATCATCCTGTTCCAGGATTGATATATAGCAGTCAGGCACTAAAAGGTGCATTTGACACACTGCTGAATAATTTCCTGTTATGGAATTGATGTGCTAATTAGGATTTTGGCTTTTTCAATGGTATAAGTGTCATGTATGCCTGCTTGGGGGAGAAGGCTGTATCAGGCTGTCATCTGTTCCGTCAATTTCCCCATGTCAGGTATAAAAAATAATGAATTGCAACAGGGGAATACAATGGAATCACAATCCGGATTCAAAATAAGGAAAGGCGCATTATTGCTTGGTTGTTCCTGCCTGGCAGCAGTAATTGCGCCAGAGTTGAATGCCCAGGCACTTGAAGAAATAGTCGTCACCTCGGAACGCAGGGCCACCTCCCTGCAGGATACGCCCATCTCGGTGTTGTCCTTTTCCAACGAAATGATGCTGGCCAGGGGAGTCGAGACAATCGAGGACCTGGCCACCAATTCACCGAACCTCGATGTCAAGGGCAGCAGGGGTACGGGTAATGTTTCTCCCACTTATCAAATTCGGGGCATCTCCGGCGGTGGCGGTGCCACCGGGGAACGTGGCGTCGGTTTTTATCTTGATGGCGTCTTCGTACCGCGCCAGACAGGGCCCTACATGCAGGTGCTGGACCTGGAGCGGGTGGAAATCCTGCGCGGACCGCAAGGCACACTGTTTGGTCGAAACAGCCTCGGTGGTGCCATACGTGTCTTTACCCAGCAGCCCACACAGGAGCGTGATGGTTACGTTCAGTTGCGCGCCGGTAACTTTGACCGCCGCGACGTCAACGTCATGTTCAATACACCGCTCAGTGATACCTTTGCCATTCGGGGACAGGCCGCCTGGCTTGACCAGGATGGATATGTCACCCGCGGTCCACAGGAACTGGGCAGCTCGGAAAACCTGATCCTGCGCCTGCGGGCTGCCTGGCAGGCCTCGGCAAATGTGGATGTCAATTTTGGCGTCATGCACCTGGATTCAGAATCTGACGGTAACCCGCAGGACATGGAAACTTTTGACATGGCGCCCGTGGATCCCATCAATGGCACCAGTGAATTCATCAGTTTCGAAGGCGGTTATGCGGACTGGATGTCGGACTTCCTGGAAGCCTCCGGTCAGGAAAGGCTGCGTAACAATGATGCCCGGCTCGTGCTGGATGATTACACCATGCCGTCTTTCTGCTTCATTGATGATGCTGACCCCGACTGGGACGATCTTTGCAAGCAGGTCAATGAAAGCACTTACACCCAGTATGACATGACGGTGAACTGGAGCCTTTCTGACACCGCGTCACTGACTTCTGTGACCGGTTACTCGGACTTTGAAAGCTTCGGTGTGACGGACTGGCAATTACTGGGCATGGAGCGTCGGCCGAGTGAGGCAGAATCGTGGACCTTTTACCAGGAAGTCCAGCTCAACAACTCGCTCTATGACGGCGCCCTGGACCTGGTTACCGGCTTGAGCTTTTTCCATGAAACCGCGGAAAGTCCAAGGAATTACCTGTTGCAAGCCACTGGTACCAGTATCTTCGGTGCCCCGGGCCTGCCCTTTACCACACCTACCAACCAGAACCCCAATGGCAATGCCTGGACCGGCGGCCGGATTACCGGTGACAACGCCACGGTTCAGAAAGCGGATTCCTGGGGCCTGTTTGTCAACGGTACATGGCATGTCAATGACATGTTCAATGTGACTGCCGGTGTTCGCTTTGCCTATGATGAAAAAGACTACGAGCAAACCGAGTATGCTTCGGATAATTTCGTCCCGGCACCGGGCACGGATTCCACGACTGTCTCAGCAAATGATGACTGGTCTGAAGTTGACTGGCGCCTGACGGCTGACTACCACCTGACGGAAGACCTGATGGTTTATGGTACATTGTCCAAGGCCTATCGTGCTGGCTCCTATGCCTACCAGATCCTCGACAATATTCCCGGACCGGATCAGAGTGGTGATTTCATCCAGCCTATTCCACCGGAGAAAGTGGTTAACCGGGAAGTGGGTTTCCGCTCCGAGATGTTTGATAGCCGGTTGCGGTTGAACATGACCTATTTCGATATGGAATACAGCGACCGCCAGAACCCGGCGGCCTCTGCAGACCCCAATTCACCCGTTGGTTTCACCATCCAGTTAACCAACCAGGGTGATATTGATATCGATGGTCTTGAGATCGATGCGCAGTTACTGGTCAGTGACAACTTCTCGTTGACTGCCAGCGCCGGCTGGGTTGATACCAAGGTCAATGATGTGTGCGTGAACAACGGTATCTACCTGTTCCCGTCACCGGCAGAGGAAAGCTACCAGTTCGGTGGCATGTGGAATTTCGACCTGGCCAACAGCGGCCGCGTTGATTTCTCACTGAACTATGCCTATACCGGCGCCCAGCAGACCCATCCGGGCGGTGTGGAAGCACCAAACGGTGCCGGCTCATCGGGTTGCGGTACAGGACCTTTTGGTGTTCCGGTAGCAGAGTGGTTCCTGGATTCACGGTATGAACTGCCTGGTTATGGGCTGCTCAATGCCAGGGTGACCTATACCAATCCGGCCAACACCTGGGAAGTGTCCCTGTTCGGCAATAATCTGTCCGACAAGGAATACGGCAACTTTGCCAGCCGCTTTGGTGGTGGTTACTGGGAAGGTGGTCCGCCCGCACCGGTCAACCTGAAAGCCCCCTTGCGTTCAGCGCTGGGGGTCACTCGCGGCAGGCCGCTCAACTGGGGTGTGTCGTTCAAGTACCGCTTTAACCAGTAACACGGAGCGCCAGCTCCTGTAAGTGAGGCCGGGTTTCCTGAACAGGAAACCCGGCCTTTTTTTTCGGGCTTGGTGGAACTGCCTGTCAGTCTTCGTGAAACTGGAACGCCGACGTACTCAGGCGAATCTCCCGCAGGAAAAGTACCAGGGCGATACTCAGGAACATCATGCCGACTACGAAGAGGAAGGCCACAAAGCCGGCGACATTGACGTCGAGCAGGGCGCCCAGGAACAGGGAAACAATGACCAGGCAAATGAGCAGGGCGCAGGAGGTGGCCAGGGTGATAGCCCAGTTGGTATAGGCTGCCCGGATATCGAGCCTGTTCAGCTCATCACGAATTTCATTCATTGCTTCTTCATCAGCATCGGGCTTCTTGTCCTTCAGGAAACGCCCACGATCGACAATGCGGCCAAGACGATTGGACATCACCATCAGGGTGCCACTGATGCCGGCGAGCAGGAATACCGGTGCAACAGCCAGCTGAATAACACTGGAGATGCTGCTGACCTGGAATAAAGTCTCCATCACATGATTCCTTTAATCAGTACTGATTTCGTCACATTCAAAGGGCAGGATTTCCACGCCGGGTACATGAATCCATTTCTTGGACAGGTGTACCGGTTCAGTGAGGTTGATGGCATCAGTAATGACCATCTGGTAATCCATGAAGGCGCCGTCCTCGATCATTTGAAAACGCTCTTCGATTCCTGCCGCTCGGCTCAGGGGAATGCCGCGCTGGTTCAGCCATGGAAAACCAATGTGAGTGGTGCGCGCCACCAGGGTGCTTTTGGGCGCCCAGGGTTCGCCACCTTCCCACCAGCCCCAGGAGTAGCCCAGGAGGGTGAAGGGTGTATCGGCTGGTGCGCCCGTCTGCCCGATATGAATGGTGCGGGTCAGGTCATATTCCTCGATCCGCAGCACCACGTTGTCACCCTCGCGCACGATTTCCATGGGCAGTGGCTGCTCCATGATCAGCGGCATGCCCTTGGGCTGGCAGTTGTTGGTGGGGTTGTCCCGGGCCATGTCGAAATTCGCCAGCACGTCCAGTGCACCATCAGTCAGCGGGTACTGGGTCAGGTCATAGTCGCGATTGATGGATTCAGGAAACAGGAAACCGTCGGCACCGGTAAAGGTCCACATGCGAAAGATGCCGCGCTCCGGCTGGCTGCGGTCACCCTCGGTACGAAAGCGGTAGGAAAAGTCACCAGTGACCTCGTCCTTGAAGTAGGCTTCCTGGCCTGTCTGCATCAACAGCTCGGTACCATCGGGCAACAGGACATTGGTGGCAAAGGCTTCAACCTTGTCAGTCAGGGGAGGCCAGGCAGCGACCCTGACTGTCATGCCTTCTTCCAGGGCATCCCGGGGAATGCCGGCACGCTGCATCAACGTGGGTGAGCCGCTTTCCAGGTCCCATTCTGTGCCATCTGCCGTTTCCAGGAAAATATGGATATGCGGATTTTCCCAGTGCAGGCGGGTCACCACGCCTTCCAGTTCCATGTGGGTGCTGTTGTCAAAACGGCCAAAGAAGCTGTGATGGGCGTGCAGGGCGGTCGGAACGCCAGTGATCAGCAAACTGCCGGAAAGCAGCAGTGCAACGATAGGTTTCTTCATGAGGGCCCCCTGGTCTGACAATACAGTTAATTGTTTTGCCACGAATAATACTGCACTTGCATAAGTTTTGCGGCGGCAGGGGATAAATTTCGTTGAAAACAGGATTCGTCTGCCCCTGTGTTATGCTTTTGGCCATAACAATAATCACAACTCGGTGGTCGCGGTGAGGAAAGTCAATCCCGTTCTGCTCCTGATTATCTTCAGTATCCTCGTGTTCCTGGTGCGCAAGTACTTTTTTCCGGAATACACGGATGAAATGGTCATCAGTACCGTGGAAAACCTGCTGGGCAGGCTTGGCCCCCTCAGTTTTGTGTATATGATCGTCACCTTTGTTGTTTGTGCCTTCTTTTTTATTCCCATTCTTATGCCGCTGTGTATTTTATGTGGCGCCTTCTACGGCCCCGTGCAGGGGGCTGTCATTGCCCTGGTGGGCATCACCCTGGGTTGCATGGCCACCACCATTTCCGTGCGCCGGGTTTTCAGGGGGATGGGAGGTGTGGTCATGAATAATCCTGAATACAAAAACCTGCTCAACAAGCTGACCTACCATGGCACTGTTGTGGTCTTGCTTGTCAGGTTAGCTTTTGTTGTGCCCTACATTCTGCAAAACATCCTGTTGGCGCTGACCAATATCAGCACTGGACGCCTGGGGCTGCTGACGCTCATTGGCGGCATTCCGGGTGCGGTGAGTTACAGTTTCCTGGGGGCCGGGCTGGTCAGTCTCGGTGATACCGATCTCTATGGGGCAATGGTCATGATCCCGGTTGTCATCCTGTACCTGGTCAACATGGTTGCCAATTACCTGCGCAGGAAGCATGGTCTTGCGCAAGACAATGACCTGCCGTCATGATTTGCCTGCAACAACTCAAGTAAAGAGGAGTTTTACATGCACCTGAATCGAGTCTTCATTCTTGTCTTCCTGGTTTCGTGGATCAGTCCTGTCGCCGCGCAGGATGACCTGTTGCAGGCGGCTTTTCGCGGTGTTGCCGATATTGGTAAACAGTGGAGCGGTGAAGTGAATACGGCGACCCAGGCCCTGTACACGCCCCTGCACCGGGCCGTGGATTCCGAGGGCCTGGTCCTGCATGGTGATATCGCCTATGGCGATCACCCGTTGCAGACCTTTGACCTGTGGGTCAGTGAATACGGCTTTCGTGAAGGTGGCCCGGTATTGATTTACTTCCACGGCGGTGGCCTGGTGCGCGGTGACAAGGTCAGTGCCGCCACCGATAACCTGATCTACAGCAATATCGGCAAATTCGTGGCGCGCATGGGTGGCATCGGTATCAATGCCAACTATCGCCTGGCCCCGGAAGCAACCTGGCCGGATGGTGCCATCGACCTGCGCATGATCATCGAGTGGGTCAGGGCAAATATCGATGAATACGGTGGCGATCCGGAGAATATTTTCATCATGGGTAACTCGGCCGGCTCAACACATGTGGCGACCTACATGTTCCACGAGGCTTCCCAGTTACCGGATGGGCCCGGTGTCAAAGCGGCTATTCTCAGTTCGGGAGGTTTTGCTGCAGGAGTCCCGGCATACTACGGCGAAGACCAGACCATTGCCGAGGCACGTTCACCCCTGGGTCTTGTGGATACGTATGAAGGACAGCAGGTGCCGGTCTATCTCTGGAGTGCGGAATACGATCCCGCCAATATCGAAACCAGTGTTGCCGAGATGTACGCCAAACTGTGCCGCAAGTATGCGGATTGTCCCCTGTACACCCAGTGGCAGGGTTATAACCATGTCTCGCATGTGATGAGTATTGATACGCAAGACACCACGATCACGAATGGCTTGATTCGGTTTTATCATGATGTGATTGGTGACTGACGTCACCAGGAACAAGGAGCAAGGGACAAGGAGCAAGGAACGACACGTTAGGCTTTAACGAATATTCCGGACTATGTAGGTCGGCATAAGCGCGAAGCGCTGTTTGCCGACATTGATATTCACCTCATGTGGAATATTCCTTGTCGGCAAACGCTCCGCTTATGCCGACCTACGAAACTTTCCTTGCTTTATTCCGGAAACGCCCTCACCGGATCCGAACCGTCCCAATCTATGCAGGCTTGATATATTCCGGTGAACAACTCATCCATGGCCTCGTTGCCCGGTATCAGTTCCACGAAACCGGGGTTGCGTACCCCGTCATCCATGTAGCGGACACGGCCTGAGCCCACGTCTGCTGAAAAAGCTTCTGAAAACCCCCTTGCCTGGTAAGCCCGTGAAGCCTCCAGGGTGTCGTCAACGGCTATGCCGATATGGTGAAAACCGTAGCCGCGGGTGTCGATGATTTCCTTGTAGACCGAGGGGTGATCATCCCGGGGTTGTATCAGTTCGATATTCATATGCCCGGCAAAGGTCATGGCGAGAGCCACATCAGCCTGCGATTGCTGGTCGCGATATACCTGGTCAGGACCGGTAAAGCTCTCCAGCAGAAACCAGGGACCGGTATTGCCGTCCATGATCCACCAGTTCATTGCCGCTCGAATATCTTCAATGACATAGGCCATTTGTATGATCTGACCTGTGCGCTGTCCAAAACCGAATTCCGCCATCGATATCCCCCTTTTTTTATTATTCGAAACCTTTCAAATCATTCTACCTGAAGGGGGACGGACAACTCACGCTCACCCTGAATATTGCAAACAAAAAGGAATAAATGTTCTTATTTTGAGCAGGAAGTTTCGAATATCGAAAATCAAAAACTAGTTGTAATCATATGATAAATAAAATAACTTCATGAAATATAAGGGAAATAAATAGATCAATCCCCAAAATATTGCTTACAATTCAGTAGGTTGGGGTGATTGACAACTTTGCACATTTAAATACTGTTAACATAAGCAGTAATAATAAAACCAAAACTAAAACCACAAAATGAGGGGAGATATGATGAAGTCTGGATCATCAGGCCGTTCCGGCCGTAATTTTCAACCACGATTAAAACCACTAGCCTATTCCTGCATGCTGGCAGCA
>CAZROW010000091.1:0-8801 GCA_964601805.1 uncultured Enterobacteriaceae bacterium | reverse complement strand
CACCACCGATAATCAGCACATGGGCCGAGTCCACCCCCGGGACACCACCGAGCAGTATGCCGGCCCCGCCATTGTCCTTTTCCAGGCAACTGGCGCCGGCCTGCACGGCGAGGCGGCCGGCTACCTCGCTCATCGGGGCAAGCAGCGGCAGCACGCCATCAAGCGTATTCACGGTTTCATAGGCAATGGCAGTCACACCGGATGCCATCAGTGCCTCGGTCTGGGCCAGGTCAGGCGCCAGGTGCAGATAAGTAAAAAGCACCTGGTCCTTATGCAATTGCGCTATTTCTTCAGGCTGGGGTTCCTTGACCTTGACGACCATTTCGCACTGGCTGAAGATCTCGTTGGGACTGTTGACGATACTGGCGCCCGCCTGCCTGTATTCATCATCGGTAACACCGATACCAGCGCCCAGGCCACTTTCCACCAGGACCTCATGACCATGATGGACCAGTTCCACGACACTGGTTGGCACCATTCCTGCCCGATATTCATTGTCCTTGATTTCTTTTGGCACCCCGACACGCATGGCCAGTCCTCCTGTCATTTTTCAGAACACCGTTTTACCACGACTGAAAAGATGAAGAAATGATTTGCCGCAAGGGCAGCGTTGTCGCAGGTTCAGTTGCGGGGTGATTCAAGCCAGGCCTTGGCAGCATCCATGGTACGAAAGGTTTTGTATTCGACAGCCAGGTTATCGGCTTCTGTATAGGCCTGGAACATTCGGCCAATACCAAAATTCAGGTCGTCAGGTCCAACCAGGGCCGTCCTGCCGCCTTCCCGCATGCCATGCCCCTTCTTGAGAAACTGGGCAATTTTACGCAGTTCATTCTTGTCGATATCTTCCACGGTACCGTGTGAAGCATCCCAGATAATATCCCGGGTCACCTGGTTTTTTTCCAACCCGGTAATGATCTGGAGCATATCGCTTTTGCTGGCATTACCTTCAATGGTAAAGATGGTAAGTCCCTTTTCCGGCATGAACTCGCCGTGGATTTTTGCCATGACTTGAATCCTGAAAACGTCCATGTCCTGCATGGAATACAGACTGCACACAGAGAATACCCGGTTAGGCAACCAGGATAAATGATAAAATTGTTACCGCCCTGTTCTCTGTTGCAAGGCACAGTAATGTCTCAACGTGAGTTTGGCTTTAAAAGCGCCAGGTGATGTCCGTATAGAAAAATACGGGATCACCAAAAGGATTGGCGTTGGGCGCTGTTTCAAGAAACTCGCCCCGGTCGAACCAGACACCACCGACTTCCAGGCGCGCCTTGTCATCTATCAGCCAGTGCCGAACACGAAACTCCAGCTGGTCACCGGCATCATCGCCTGACATGCCCAGGGGATCCCTGACCCCGGTGCGTGAAAAACTGTCAACCGGGCTATCCAGGCTGTTGCGGCGCCAGGAAATAAAACCGTCAGTGGCAGGTGACGGATTAAATCCCAGGCGCAGGCCCCATGAGCGGATATTTTCCCGTCCCATGGGCCCGTAAATACCGGTTGGTCCAAAATCTGCCCGGCGCTGGCCGAACAGGAAGTCAAAGCGTTCATGGTTGGCGTCCGCCGGATCATCATCACCGCTGCCGTAATCGGCTTCCAGTGCCAGGCGTGGCTGCCAGGGTGTATCAAAGGTATAACCCAGTGTCAGGTGGGCAAAGCGTGATGACACATCCAGGGTGCGTGTATCAGCGGCATTCCTGCTGGCCCGACGCGAGCCTTTCTGCAGAGTCAACTCAACTTCAAGGTCCCAGTCACCGGAAGCCGGCAGCCTGAGCAGGCGAATGCCCGGTGTCAGCAATTCACGGTCAAAGGTTTCGCGGTCACCCGGGTCATCCTGTTCATTCAGACCAAGGAGATAACCTTCCATTTGCACACGCCACGGCAGCACTGCCGTCGTGTAGTACAGTCCCCAAAGCTGCAGGTCCGGGTCCTCGTCATCCAGGGCTATCCGGTTGTCCAGCAGTGCTGCGCGGTCAGCGGGCCTGATCAAAACCGGCATCACCCAGAAAGCTTCCAGGTCCATGCCATCGGCCTGCCGCCATTTCACGTCAATCCCATTGTGGTTGGCGATGGAATTGCGCCACCGGTGCCGTGCCACCAGGCGCCTGCTGCCCAGGTCCATGGTTTGCCTGCCGCCCTTGATGGTCAGTTCACCTGCACCGGTTTCTGCCTGGTACTGGACATAGGCCTGCAGGGGTTCCAGCGTATTGATTTCAATGGTGGTCAGGGCGCTGTCTTCATCATTGAGGTAGTCCCTGGCATCTTCAAGCTCACCGACGACTGTCCAGTTTCCCCGGCTGGCTTCAGCCTTCAGTAACGTGAGAAAACTCAGGGCCTGGTCATTGTGGCCCAGGCCGGGGCGAAACTGGTTATTCAGTGAGTTGTAACGCACCCGCACGGAGCCCGAGTAGTCCGTTTGCCAGTCATTGCTTTCTGCAGCCTGAACGAGCGTGGAGAAAATGGTTAAAAACAGAAAAGGAAGGTACCGCTGGTAAGACATCTGTGTGCTAAACTGCCCGCTGCTGGATGGGAATAAATGGAATTTGCTATTAGCTGTTAGCTATTAAAAGGAGCATTCTAACATGCGTTCTCTCAGCGTCTTTACCGCCATACTCGTTCTGTTTGCAAGCACACCAGTTGCATTCTCCCAAAACTCAGCCCCTGAACCTTCCAGTCCCGTAGAAATCGTGGTCACCGGCAAGCAGCCGGGTCCGCCGCTGTGGCGCGTCAAACATGGCGATAACACCCTCTACATCTTCGCCTGGCTCTCCCCCATTCCCGAAGACATCTACTGGGAGTCCACCCGGGTCGAACAGGTCATTGCCGAGGCACAGGAATACATCATGATGCCTGATGTGGATGTCTCGGTATCCCCGCTGGTCATGTTCAATCCCCTCAATATTTTTCGCGGGTTGCGGCTGGGCAAGCGCGTCATGCGTAATGAAGACGGTGCCTCCCTGGAAGACGTGCTGCCACCGGAAATGTACGCGCGCTTTTCCGCGCTAAAAACCGCGTATTTTCCGAAAAACAAAAAAATCGAGAACATGCGTCCACTGGTCGCTGGCGGCCAGATGGTCTCGGCTATCCAGGAAGAAGCCGGCCTGGTATCTGCCGAGGATGTGGGCAAGCGCATCCGGCGCCTGGTCAGGCGCAACCGGGATATACAGGTCACCGAGGTCAAGCACGAGATGCGGGTGGAAGGCGGCTTCAAGGACATTGCCAACCGGGTTGAAACATTGATGGACAGTATTCCCCGCGACCTGGAGCTGTCCTGTTTCGAACGCCAGCTCACGCAAATGGAAGAAGACCTGGACGAAATGCAGTACCGGGCATCCACGTGGGCCCAGGGTTATATCGAAGAGTTCAAGTTCATCCCCCTGACCGGCGATGATGACGATGACTGCACCAACATGATTATGATCAGCAGTGAACAGGACACCATTGAAACCATCTGGGCAGATGTCTCAGAACAGTGGCTCGATGCAGCCGAAGGTGCCTTGCAGAACAACACCACGACATTCGCCGTGCTGGATTTCAGCCAGTTGCTGCTGGATGACGGCCTTCTGGCGCAGCTGGCCGCAAGGGGTTACCAGGTCATCCAGCCCTGACACCGGTACAGGCATTTCCCCTTTCATGCTAAATTTCCCCAGACGGTATCAGCCTGTTGGGGGAAACATGAAAAACACACTGGTTGCACTGGTGCTTTTTAGCCTGCTGGGATTTGCCTCGTATTCCTATCTTCAGGAAACGCCCAAACCCAACGTGGTCATTTTTTTCGTGGATGACCTGGGTTACGCTGACCTGGGCAGTTTCGGCAATCCCTATATCCGCACCCCCCACCTGGATCGCATGGCAATGGAAGGCCAGCGCTGGACTGACTTTTATGTCTCAGCCCCGGTGTGTTCTCCCAGCCGCGGTTCACTGATGACCGGCCAGGTCCCGGTGCGCAGTGGACTCTATGGCGAGCGTATTCACGTGCTGTTTCCCAATGACCAGTACGGCATGCCGCAGTCGGCCTTCACCATGGCCGAGGCGGTCAAGAGCGCTGGTTACAGCACCGGCATCTTCGGCAAGTGGCACCTGGGTGACGCACCAGACACCTTTCCCACCCGGCACGGCTTTGACTACTGGTTTGGCGTGCCCTATTCCAACGACATGAATTCTCTGGGCTCCCTGGACATGACCGAAGTCTATCGCCTGCGTGCCGCCGGCCGCGATGCAGAAGCCAGCGCCGGCTTTGCCAACCTGTACGGGTATTTCAGGGATCCAAAAGTGGAATACTGGGACTCCCCGTTGTGGCGCAGCCAGAAAAACGACAATGGTTTTGAAGATGCAGTGATCGAACAACCCATCAACCAGCATACGCTGACCAAACGCATTACCGAAGAAGCCGTACAATTTATTGAAGACAATGCCGATACCCCGTTCCTGGCCTACATTCCCCATTCCATGCCCCACCTGCCCCTGTTTGCCAGTGATGACTTCGATGGCACCAGCCTGCGCGGCCCCTATGGGGATGTGGTGGAAGAACTGGACTGGAGCGTCGGCCAGGTGCGCGCTGCCCTGGAGCGCCTCGGCCTGGCCGAGAACACGCTGGTGATTTTCACCAGTGACAACGGCCCCTGGCAGGAAGCCAACATCGAGTACTCTGGCAGTGCCGGCCTGCTGCGTGGCAGCAAGGGCTCAACCTGGGAAGGCGGTGTACGGGAGCCCACCATTTTCTGGTGGCCGGGCAAAATACAGCCGGGCACCATCAGCGATATTGGCAGCACCATGGATGTGTATGCCACGGTACTGGCCCTGTCAGGCGTGGTCTCACCGAATGCCGTGGATGGCTATAGCCTGGCCCCCACCCTGTTTGAAGGCGAACCCACTGCGCGCAACGAGATGCCCTATTACCAGCGCGGCATTCTCAAGGCCTACCGCCAGGGCCGCTACAAGATTCATTTCTATGATGCACGCGTCGACGAAGCCCTGGACCAACCCATGTTGTTTGACCTGATGAATGATATTGGCGAGGTACGGGATATTGCCCGCGACAATCCGGACATCGTGGCTCAGCTCACTGCAGCGGCCGAAGCCTACCGGCAATCAGTCCCGGTGGCTGAACCGATCTTTGATATGCGGCTAAGGGATGCCGGGCTTTAGGGCTAACATCAGTAGCGAAAGGTGTAACTGAATTTGGCGGTGACAGTGGATGCCGCAGAATGAAAACGGTTATCGCGGTCGTAGTCTTCCATGTTGTGATTCACGACAAAGAAAAATTCCTGCCCGGGCACCGGAATCCAGTTCAGGCGCATGTTGATACCCAGGGTTTCACTGACGTTGTCGTACTGGACCAGGTTGACCAGTGACAGCTTGTTGGAAAACACGTAATCAAACCCGGCAGTGAGCAGGCGAGTAATGAAATCCCCTTCCGGCAGCTTTGCATTGGTGATATTGAAACCAACATTGGCCTTGATGCGTGGCGAGGGTGTCCAGGTGACATTACCAAACACGCGTTTCTGCCGCCCGCTCCAGAAGGTGCCTTCTATATAGGCAACACGTCCGGTGACCCTGCGGAAATTGGCACCACGAAATTCGATGCCGTGGTTTTCAAAATCATATTCACCGGGCGCCAGCACCACACCGGGATAAATCTGGAACGGTGTCACCAGCACTTCGGTAGAAAAATTGGAGCGCAGGAACATGGCATCACCAATATCGGTCGTCAGTTCAAGCGGTGTAAACGAGACGCTTTCAGACTGCAAATTACCGGCAGAATCATCAAAGCGTTCCCACTCCGCACTGAAATACAGCGACTGGAACGGCCCGGTATCCGGTCGCCAGTTATAGTTGATTTCAGCAACGGACTGGTCGACACCTACCCGGTTGGCAAATCCAAGCGCCGGGTTGAAGTTGTCTTCGAAGCGATTGAACAGGACCTGGCCGGTCAACCCTTCCTGGCTGGGTAGCGCCACGCTGATCCCCGCGGCGCTGTCATCCCCGGCAATGCCTTCGGTACTGGATTGCTGGTACCAGCTCGAGACTTCAAAAATTCGTCCACCCGGCAGGTTGGATTTGCGGTACAGAAAGTCCATCCCCGCCAGGGAGTTGTCGAGATTCGCCGTGGGGTTGCCCTCGGTGACAATGGCACCAACCTGGGATTCCGCAAAAATGCCTTTCTTGACCCGAACGATTGATAGCGTATCGGCGTCCACCCCCAGTGATTCATCCTGGCGAATACTCAGGGCGCCCAGCTCCCAGTCACCGATACGGCCACTGATTTTGCCGCCCAGTTCCAGGTCGATAGTCTGCCCGCCCCGGCTCAGGCCAATACGGCGCGAGAAAAACGGCCGCCCGTTCTGGTTCAGCCGGCCAAATTCAAAAATATCCGCTTCCCGCAAAAAGAAGTCGCGCTTTTCCGGAAAGAACAGGCTGAATCGCGTCAGGTTGACCTGCCTGTCATCAATTTCTGTCGCAGAGAAATCCGTGTTCACCGTCATCGAGGCATTGAGTCCGGAGGTGAGTTTGTAAAACACATCCAGGGAGGGTTCGATATTGGTGTCCGACGTGCCGGCAATATAATTACGGTCATTGGTGATACTGGTGGACGGCACGATATCCAGGCCCAGGCCCTGGTTCATGCCCTGCATGCCGGTGGCCAGGCCGGAGCTGCTGGGATCAAAGCGGCGATCATTACTGACCCACACCATTTGCTCGTTCTTCGACTGGATACGCCGGGAAAAATTCATCCCCCAGGTGTCATTGGTTGGGTCAAAGGAAATGGATTTGAAGGGAATCTCGAACTCGGCTATCCAGCCATCTTCGACAATGCTGGTTTCCGCGTAATAAATGGAGTCCCAGTCACCGTAAAACTGGGATATATTCCGGTAGAGCCCATCGGCACGCACGCCGTTCGGGTTGATTCCAAAAAAGTAGCCGCCGCGTTGCGTGTTGAACGAATCAAACGACACCGAAAAATAATCATCGCTGCTGAAAATCGTGGTGTTCTGCTTGAGGATGTTGGCGGTGATGTCATCCGGATCAATGAACAACTTGGCCGCGACATACAGTGCATCGTCATCATAAAGCAGCCGGACTTCCGTACGCTCGGTAGGCTCGGCATATTCCACCGGAATGATCTGGTGAAACTCATCCAGGTAGGCCGCATTGGCCCAGACCGCATCATCGAGAACGCCGTCGATCACCGGCGGTGTGTCCGTGCGCACCATGGCAATGGCTTTCTGGTCACGGCCCTGGCCGACCTGTACAGACTGGCCGAACACCTGGACAGAAAAAACAGCCAGCAATAGATAGAGGGAAAGAGTTCTGATCATGATTCTTCTTGGTTTTTGTCAATTATCCCGGCATGCCTTGCATGTGGGAAGCTGGCTAATGAGGAAACAATGTGAAGCAGCATGCCTTGTGGCGTCCGAGATGCCGCTAGCCCAGGGTATGGTGTGGAATATTGCCGCCTTTGGTAATAGACTTTCAGGACACCATTACTGATATGGACAGGAAAATGACTATTCAACAGCCAGTCCGGGCACTTGCTTTCACCCTGGTAACAACGTGGGCCATTGCTCCGGCAACTGGCGCTGCTGCCAATAATGAGAGTGCACCCGACACTGAAGAAATCAATGTGTATGCGGAAATGTCCCTGCGCAAACTCAGGCTTGAAACCAATAGCGCACAGAAAGCAATGTTTAATGTGTTCAATGAACACAACAGTGACGACCGCTTTGATATTAAATGTGAATATATACAGCGCTGGCAATCCAAGATCAGGGAATATACCTGCCGCCCGACTTTCCTGAAAAGAGCCCAGGAAGAAGAGGTGAACCTTTTCCTCAGGAGTATCGGCGGTGAAGACGGCGGCCATGCCGGCGCCCAGGGCGGAGGTGCAGGCGTTACCCAGATGGATTACTTCAATGCCCTGCTACAGGAAGAAATGGAAAAGGTTTACCAGGAAAACGCCGAGTTTCGCGAGGCGATGGATGATTACGAGCTGGTCCGCGAAGTCTACGAGCTCCGGCTAAACGACTGACAAAAAGCAGCGCATGAAAACCAGCACCCAGAAACCGGATGTTTGGGCGGCCATCATACTAACCATTGTGTTATCAATGCCGACCCTGCTGTCAGCACAGCCTACCAACCAGGCCACTCTACCTGAAGAAATCATCGTCAATGCCCCCGAGTCCCTGACACGGCTTCGCCAGGAGGTTAATCTCGCCAGGGAAAACATGTTTAATGTTTTTAACCAGTTCATAGATGACGAAAGATTTGAAGTGCACTGTGACTATGTCAAACGCTGGCAGTCAAAGATTCGCGAACAGGTCTGCACGCCCACCTTTCATCAAATAGCCCGGGAACAGGAAGCCAACAACATGCTCGCCGACTTCGGCTTTGTCGGCGCCAACCGGGGCGAACCCGGCGTGACGCAGATCCATCACCTTGAAGGACAGTTTGAGGAAAAAATGAAAAGCATTTTCCAGGAGCATCCGGAGTTTCGCGAGGCTATCGGGGAGTTTGAATCCCTGTCTGCGGCACTGGAAGATGCACGGAAAGATAGGTTCGAGCTGGACGACTGATTCAGGGTCTACAAATCCAAAGGGATCAAAGCAAATTGGTCCATCACAATAAGATATGGGCATTGTCCGCTAACGACCCAAAGCAGACATTTCGGGTTTGGTTGTGGAAAGGGCCGCTTTTGGGGTAAAACAGACTCTAATCCCGCACTTTATGGCTTTCAAGGGGAATGGCTGTGAAGGAAAAACTACAAGAATATGCATTAATAGCTGAAATTATTGGCGCTG
>CAZROW010000090.1:1880-8862 GCA_964601805.1 uncultured Enterobacteriaceae bacterium | reverse complement strand
CTTTCGAGCCTGGTCTGGCTTACAAGTGGATCGACTTCCCGAACCACAACTACTCCTCCAGCAATGCAGACGAGTTGCTCAAGGACGGCAAGCGTGTAGGTATGGCCATGTTCAATGGTTACTCCTACAACGAGCGTTGCCTGCTGTCACTGGCTGTGGTGGATGCGGATATCGAGATTGGTGACATCCTGACCCTGAAATGGGGCGAGGATCCGATTTCAGAGAAGACTTCCATCGAGCCACACCAGCAGTGTGAAGTGCGCGTCAAGGTCTCTCCGACACCTTACGCAGCAGATGCCCGTGAAAACTATGCGGACAGCTGGCGCACCAAGAGCTAAAAGCAACAAGCTTCAAGGCGAAAAAAACGCGGCATTAGCCGCGTTTTTTTTTGCCTGACAAATGTAGGTCGGCATAAGGCGAAGCCTGTTTGCCGACAAAGTAAAAGAGACCTAACCGTCGCTACCCATCTGCTGTTCCAGGTAAGCAGCCAACTCTTCCCAGATTTCCTCCTGCTCACCGCCGGCCTGCGCACGGGCTGAATCAACAGGCGTTTTGCCAAAGTCATCAACGACATCGACGTCGGCACCATTGGCCACCAGGAATTCGGCAACGTCCATCCAGCCCCACTTGCCGGGACCAAAAATGGCCGTCTGGCCCTGGCGGTCAGTCATGGCGTTATGGCGGGGAATGAGGGCGGTATAACTGCTGGTGTCAGTGACCCTGGCATTGATATCGGCACCGGCATCCAGCAACAGGCTGATCGTCTTGATGGCTCGTTCCTGCACATTCGGTGCAGAGTAGACCGAACCGTCACTGAGCAGGCCGCGTGGGGTTGCCAGGCCTGATGCCACGATCAGGGGAGTGGCGCCAAAAATATTCGGCCTGTCGACGTCGGCATCATAGTCAAGCAGCAGGGCGACGGCTTCATGGTCGTGTGATACAGCAGCGCGCAGCAGTGAGGTAGTTCCGGTAGTCAAATGTTCATCCATGAAACGGCCGTTACCGCCACCGGTGCCGGGGCGGCCAAAATTCAGTGTCGCATCCACCATGACGCCCATGTCCAGCAGGCGTCGGGCCAGATCCAGGGCGGCCTGTTGTTGTGTGCTGTCAAGGATTTGTCCGCGCGACTCAATGGTGCGCACGTCGATGGCGCTATACAGGGGAGTGCGCCCCCACCAGTCAAAGCTTTTCGGGTCGGCACCGGCATCCAGCAGGGTATTGGCCGTGTCGAAATGAAAATTGTCGATGGCCACCAGCAAGGGGGTGACACCCTCCGGTGTGGGCAGGTTGATGTCTGCACCTGCTTCGAGGATATCCCTGACACACCCGGTACAGCCGCTGCGCGCTGCATAGAGCAGGGGCGTCAGGCCGCCAGCGGGGCGATACTGGTTGCGGGGTTCAGAGGTAATCTGGCGTTGCCAGTCAAACACGCGGGCACGCACATTCACATTGGCGCCACTGTCGATCAGCAGGGATACCATGGCGGGGTGGTGCCTGGAGGCTGCCCACATCAGGGCGTTCTGGCCGGTCCAGTTTTCTTCGGCATTGACCTGGGCGCCGTGATCGATCAGCAGGCGCGCCACTTCCACGTTGCCGGTCCAGGCCGCCAGCATCAACGGTGTCTGGCCATCGGCATTGGCCAGGTTTGGATTCGCACCGGCCTCCAGCAACATGGCGACCAGCGCCGGGTTGGCTACCCGGGCCGCTTCAGCCAGCGGTGTGGCACCGAAATTGTTCTGGCTGTCCGGGTTGGCTTCGTTACGCAGCAGCGTAGCGGTGAGTTCTTCATCCACCTTGTAGACAGACCAGAGCAGGGCAGTGGTGCCGTCGTTTTGCGGGGCGTTGATATCGGCCCCGGCCCGGACGAGTGACAGGGCACCTTCCCGGTCGCCGGCCTTGATCAGGTCTGCCACCGGCGCATCAGCCAGGACTGGCGAGATCCAGGTGGTAAACAGTAGCAGGAATGGCAGAAAACGGTTCATGAATGTTATTACCGGCTCACTCAGAGAATATTGGGCGCAAGATTGTAGTGATGTGCCCACATGCCCTTGTAGGCTGAATAGAGAAACTTGTCAGGATCGTTCCAGGTACGCGACAAACCGTCCAGTGCGCCTTCCTGGTTCATGCATTCGGCGCTACAGCCCTGGCGAATCAGGTCCAGTACCCGGTTGTAGACCTCCTGCATCATGTCGCGTTCAGCCTGCAGGTCTGCCCGGCTCATTACCGGGCCTGCGGCAGGAATAATCTGCGTGTCGTCGTTTGCAATGGCCAGCAGATGGTCCAGTGAATTGACGCGCCCGCCCAGCCAGCCGCCGCCATACCAGTCCAGCTCAGGATCATGCAGTGGCGAAACTGCATCGCCTGCAACCAGGACATTGGCGTCATGGAAATGGACAAAAATATCGCCGTCAGTATGGGGCTGGACCAGCCAGCCGTAGTCAATTTTTTCGTCACGGCTTTCCAGCGTGCCCTGGTCATGAAAGACAGTCGTCGGCCAGGATGCCTGTGCCAGTGGTTCGTGATAACGGTTTTCATGGTGCAGGTAGTAACGGGTAGACAGGTGCTGCAATGTCTTGTCGTGGGCGATTATGCTTGCGCCCTGGTCTTTGAGCAGGGCATTGCCACCGACCTGCTGTGCATGCCAGTGGGTGTTGAACAGGGTATGGACCGGTCCCTGATTCAGTTGCGCCAGCGCCGTCATCAATGCATTGGCTGATTCAGCCGGGCCGCTGTCCACCAGGACCAGGCCTGTGTTGTCCTGAAAGGCCACCTGGTTAACGCCGCCACTGGCAAGCAGGGTAATGCCGCTGCCCAGTGAACGCACCTGCACCTCCTGGGCAATGCTGATTCCCGGCAGGCCGGAAAGCCCGGCAAGCGCGAGCCCGGACAGGGAGTGTTGCAATAATTGCCTGCGGCTGAGCCGCCGTTCTGACAGGTGCTTGTTACCGGTCTTTTGCATCGGGTTTATACGCCTGCAATGGTACCGGTACTGTCGGCAAAGCTGTCTGCCTCAATGCCCAGCTTGTTGAGCAGGGTCAGGTGCAGATTGGCAAGCGGCGTGCGTTCCGGTGGCATCAGGTGCTGGCCACCCTGTTTGAGCGTGCCGCAACCGCCACCCACCAGCAGGTTGGGTACCGGGTAATTGTCGTGGCGGTCACTGTTACTCATATTGGAGCCATACATGAAGATGGCATTGTCCAGCAGCGTGCTATCGCCATCGGGCGTAGCCGCCATCTTGTCGAGGAAGCTCTTGAATTTCTCCATGTGCCAGGTCTGGATGCGGGCCACCTTGTACAGGCGTTCCTTGTCATCGGCATGGTGGGAAACCGGATGGAAGGCATCGGGAACCCCGATATGGTTATAGGTCCGGTTGGTGCCTTCCGAGACCATCATGTAGGAGATCACTCGGGTCAGGTCGGCCTGGTAGGCCAGGGCAATGAGGTCAAACATGAGCTCGACCTGGTCACCGAAATTGTCCTGTTCGCCCACTGGTGCACCGGGAATATCAATGCCGGTAAAGTCCTGGGTGGAGGCTTTCTCTACGCGGCGTTCGATCTCGCGCACGGTGTCCAGGTAACCTTCAAGCACCTGGCGGTCCTCGCTGCCCAGGTCTCGCTGCAGGTCGCGGGTGCTCTCTGCCACCATGTCCAGCAGGCTGGCTTGCTGGCGAATAATGGCATCCCGTTCTTCCGGGGTATCGCCTTCACCAAAGAGCTGGATGAACAGTTTGCGTGGATTGTATTCCATGGGCAGTGGTGAGGTTTCATTGGCAAAGGACAGGGTGGAGCTGTAATAACAGCCGGCACTGCCGCACGCGGCGCCCTGGATGGTGGTTTCCGAGGCGATTTGCAGGGAAGGCAGGGCGGTGTCCTGGCCGATGTGTTCAACAATGACCTGGTCCAGGGTGGTTGCCATGCTGGCGCCGGCCACACTGTCATCGGGCCTGACGCCACTTAACCAGGTGGCAGGGTTCAGGGTATGCACAGAGCCCTTGCAGGCTTCGTTGAGCAGGTTGCCGAAGGAGTTCAGGCAATACTTGTAGGGCTCCAGCGGGGCCATGATCTTGTTCAGTTTCAGGTTGTCACCCGAAGACCCGGTTGGATTCCAGTGATCCATCTCATCACCCCAGGCGGTGTTGTTCATCACGGCACCATGCGGGATATAAAAGAAACCCATTTTCATGGTCCGTGCTGCGGCCGTCTGGGCCAGCGGCGTGGCTGCCGGCACCATGGCGCTCAGGAAAGGCAGGGCAATGGATGCTCCTGTTCCCTTGAGCAGGGCGCGACGTGAAAGGTGCTTTTTGGAGATATACATAATCAACTCCTGTCAGTTGGCCGGTACCGCATCAGTAGCGGCCATCAGCGGTTGTGATTCGTGGGGTCTGGCTTGCAGGCGAAAGGCATCACTGTTCACAATGCCCAGGATGATGCCGGCAAGACGGTAGCCGGAGGCTTCGGACTCTTCAACAATTCGGCGCACCTGGGGCATATCAAAATATTCCAGCTCCCTGGACAGGCCATACATCATCAGCCTTTCAGTCAGGGTTTGTACGAACTGTGCGGGCTTGCGGGTCAGTGCATGACGCAGTTCCACGGGCCCTTCAATGGCAATGTTGCCGGGCATGACGGTCCGGGCGTTAATCGGTTCCTGTGCGGCCTTGTCTTCATCGCGCCAGCTGCCGGTGACATTGAAATTCTCCAGGGCCAGTCCGATGGGATCAATGACACCGTGACACTGGTTGCAACTGGGATTTTCCCGATGCTCCTCAAGGCGGGCTCGCAGGGTAGTCGGCTTCTGGCCATCAGGCACATTCAGGTCGGTTTCCACATTGGGTGGCGGTTCCGGTGACGGTGTGCCCATGAGCTTTTCCAGTACCCAGTCGCCGCGCAGTACGGGAGAGGTGCGGTCACCATAGGAGGTGCGCAATAACACGGCACTTTTACCCAGCAGTCCCCAGCGTCTCTCGTCAGCCAGTTCCACGCGGCGGAACTGGGCACCAAAGACGGTGTCGATGCCGTAATGACGCGCCAGTTGTTCATTCAGAAAGGTGTGGTTGGCGGTCATCAGTTCTGTCACCGGCCTGTTTTCCAGGAAGATGCTGGCAATAAACTGTTTCACTTCCTCGCCGAAATTATCCCGCAGTTCATCACTGTAGCCGGGAAACTGTCCCGGTGTCGGGTCCACGTCTTCCAGGTCGTCGAGGTTGAGCCACTTGATGGCAAAATTTTCCACCAGTGCAGAGGCCCTGGGGTCTTCCAGCATGCGGCGGACCTGGTGTTCCATTTCTCCGGGCTGGTCAAGCTTGCCATCGATGGCCGCCTGCAGTAATTCGTCGTCAGGTATCTGGCTCCATAAAAAAAAGGAGAGCCGGGATGCCAGTTCCAGCTGGTCAAGGGCAAAGAACTCCTGGTCTTCCTGGCCCGGATCGGGAGTGACGCCTCGATAGAGAAACCAGGGACTGGACAGCACGGCAGCGACAACCTGTTCGATACCGCGATCAAAACCGGCCTCAGCCATGCCCTGTTCAAAAAATGGCATCAACAGCGCCATGTCCTTCTCCCGCACCGGGCGGCGGAAAGCACGCCGTGCCAGGTTCTCGGTGATGCGCCGTGCGCAGTCATATTGCTCATCTGCCGAGGCCGGCGTACAGATAAAAATCTTGTCCCGGGTTGGCGTGGCGGAGATACCGGTACTGTTGAAAGGTCCCTGGATTTCCACGCCGCTTTGCATGCGTGGTACCCGGTTGAGTTCACCGGAATCCGACCACCAGAGGGACTGGGCGCGGGAACGTTCAATAAAGGTCACGATGACTTCATGTTTGCCGGCTTTCACTGAAACAGGTATGCCGGTGAAACGGTCCATGATCTGCTGGTTGCCACCCGGGCCCTGGCTGTCAACAAGTGCCAGGTCTGCGGGGCCGCCCACGTACTCACGGAAGACTTCTGTGCCGTCAACCAGCAGGACGACAGTGTGCTGTGTTTCCAGGGCGCTGGGATTAAGGCCCACACCCAGGCCCAGCAGGTTGAAGCGGTATTCGCCGTCGGCGGGAAAGGTATGCTCGAAACGGGTGCCCCCGCGAGTGCCGGGCGGCATGCCGTCCTGGTAGCCGGTCTGGTTGCCGCCTGATGGCGGGTAATAGACCAGGGCTGTCCTGGCACGGGCATTGCCCACGGCAAGACTGGCTGCCTGGCGGGCTGCTCGAATGTACTGGTTGAGAAACGCCGGGGACACGCTCAGGGCTTCGGCAATATTGTCAAAACCGTCCACTTCGATTTCCGTGGGCAGGTAGTCCTCGGCATTGATGTCGACACCAATGAGTTCCCGGACAGAGCGGGAATACTCGGTCCGGTTCATGCGCTGCACCGGTACATAGCCGGTCAGTGGAATGGCCTGGTTGCCGTCCAGGGTGGACTCGGCCCAGGCGATGAATTCGTCGATACGCTGCTGTTCCGGTTGGGGGCTGCCAGGAGGGGGCATCAGGCGACCGCGCAGTTTGCGCACGGCGGTTTCCCAGATGGCAGGTTCCTCACCCAGGCTGGCCGGTGTCATCAGGTCAAAGGCCACTTCCCCGGCCCAGTCCTCGAAGTTGTGGCAGTCCAGGCAATAGGATTCAAGCATTCCCCATTGCTCGTGACCGGGTTCATGGCTGGCAGGTGCGGCAGTGTCCTGGGCGTGCGCAGACACGGAAAAACCGGCCAGGCACAGTATGCCAGGCAGCAGGAGTCCTTTATTTAATTTGATTGTTTTCCCCATTGAAGCTACGAATCAATTAATTCCTGTCCTCAAGTCTATTATTGCACCCCGTCGAAGTCGAGTTGCAGGCCCTGTAATTGCTTATTGTTTGCATGATTTGCAGGATAAAGACCGGTTGCTTGCCCTCTTCCTGACAGGCAGCAGGGCAGTGGCCATGGGGCGTGATTGCAATCGGGCATAGGATTGCATTAAATAAAGTCCATTCGGTGTGTCGCAGTTGGGGCTGCAC
>CAZROW010000090.1:0-1780 GCA_964601805.1 uncultured Enterobacteriaceae bacterium | reverse complement strand
TCAACCGCGATAATGTCCAGGACATGAAAGCCGAATGGCATGTCCGGTTGAATGGCTCCGGTGTCGGACCGCGTTTTTCCGGGCAGGCACAAATCCTCGCCCATGAGGGAACCCTGTTCGTGAGTACCGGCGCCAATGATGTCTTTGCCCTGGATGTCGACAGTGGCGATATCCTCTGGCAATACGAAGCCAACCTGGATCCCGATGTCATCAATGTCTGCTGCGGCTGGGTCAACCGGGGCGTGGCCATCGGTGAAGGCAAGGTGTTCATGGGGCGCCTGGACGCACGGCTGGTGGCCCTGGATCAAACCACCGGGGAAGAGATCTGGTCAGTCCATGATGCCGATTCCGAACTGGGTTACAGCCTGACCGCTGCACCGCTGTATTACGATGGTATGGTCATCATCGGTTACGTCGGCGGTGACCTGGGCATCAGGGGACGCATCAGTGCCTACGATGCCGATACCGGTGAGAGCCTGTGGACCTTCTACACCATTCCCGGCCCGGGTGAGTTCGGCCACGATACCTGGTCGCAGGACAACGAGGTCTGGAAGTATGGCGGTGCCCCGGTGTGGAATACCCCGGCGGTGGATCCGGAGCTGGACATGATTTATTTCACGACCGGCAATGCCTACCCCACGTTCAATGGTGGTGTGCGCCCCGGCGATAATCTGTTTACTGCCTCCATCCTTGCCCTGGATGCCCACAGTGGCGAATACCGCTGGCATTTCCAGGAGATTCATCATGATATATGGGATTACGACTCCCCGAACCCGGTGATCCTGTTTGATGCTGAAATAGACGGTGTGCTGCGCCATGGGTTAGCCCAGGTCCCGAAAACGGGTTACCTGTATATTCTGGATCGCGCTACCGGCGAACCACTGTTCGAGATCAACGAAGTGCCTGTGCCCCAGGTGCCAGGACGTGCCACGTCTCCCACACAGCCCATTCCGGCTGGTGAGCCAATACTGCCGCATACTATCGACATGGCGCCGGAAGGCTGGCCGCTGGTCAATGAAGGCCGCACCTTTACCCCCTTGCCCATGGAAGGCAGTGTAATCTACCGTCCCCTTTCCTTTGTAAACTGGCATCCCAGTTCCTATGATCCGCAGTCGCACCTGATGACGGTGTGTGCCACCGACTCCATTGGCGCCCTGGTGGCCAGCTCACGGGACGGCTCACCGGAATATGTTCCCTATGAACATACGGATACTTTTGGCAACACCGGTATTCCGCGCCGGGGTATCCTGCTGGCCGTCGACCTGAGTACCCGGGAAGTGGCCTGGCGCCAGCAATGGGGCGATCGCTGTTTCAGCGGGTCCACCGTCACTGCCGGCGGCCTGCTTTTTATCGGGCGCAACGATGGCAGGTTAACCGCATTGAACAGCAGTAACGGAGAGATGCTCTGGTCATTTGCCACGGATACCGGCATTCACCAGTCACCCACGGTATTCGCCCACGAGGGCAGGCAGATGGTTGCGGCGTTTGCCGGTGGTACGCTGTATGCTCCAAATGCGGCCGGCGACAGTATCTGGCTGTTTTCGCTGGAAGGCACGCTGGATGAATATGTCGAGGAGGAAACAGCCTCAAACGCTGAAACCACACCGGAGGCAATCCTTGCCACGTTGCCGGACCGGCCGGCTGACCTGGCCACAGGTGAAACCCTGTACCGCCAGACCTGTCTGCCCTGTCATGGAGAAACCGGTGAGGGTGGAGAAGGGGGCGGTGCTCCCCTGACCCTGGGCCAGTCCCTGGGAGAGATACTTGCCGTCGTGGTCAG
>CAZROW010000089.1:0-8883 GCA_964601805.1 uncultured Enterobacteriaceae bacterium | reverse complement strand
GACCTGGTGGACGACATCAAGAGCGGTGCCGCACCCCAGGTGCCGGTGCAGTTCTAGTTTGGAATTGACCCTTATAGAGAAACAATAAAAGCAAAATAAAATGAGACCTTTCGGAGGTTCACCCGATGCGTAAACACATTGCCAAGACCCTGCTGTTGTCACTGCCCCTGCTCTGCGCCGGCATACTGCCGGCCACAGCCAATGCCCAGGGCTCTGACGCCCTGCCGCCGACCATCAGCGCGCAGGAAATCGATGACATGTTCAATGCACTGTCGAACTGGGGACGCTGGGGTGATGACGACCAGCGCGGGACACTCAACCTGATCACGCCGGAAAAACGCAGGCAGGCAGCGTCCCTGGTCAGGGAAGGGATTTCCGTTTCCCTGTCCAAGAATTATTCCACCGAAGAGGCGGTCGACAATGTCAGCCCGATGCAGGTCATCATGACAATTCCACCGGCGGCCCCCGTCGCCATGGACGAATGGCGCATCTTTTACCACGGCCTGACCTATACCCATATGGATGCCATGTGCCATGCCTATTACAAGGACCAGGCCTACAACGGTTTTCCGGTGACCGATGTCACTGAAGAAGGCTGCTCCACTTCAGGCATAGAACACCTCAAGGAAGGTGTGCTTTCACGCGGCATCCTGATCGACGTCCCAAGGCTGAAAGGGGTTGATTACCTGGAGCCCGGCACCCCGGTGCTGGCCAGCGACATCGAAGCCTGGGAGCGGGAAACCGGATTGCGCATTGAGCCAGGTGACGTGGTACTGGTCCGTACCGGGCGCTGGGCCAAGAAAACGGACATTGGTCCCTACAGCCTGATGAGTGGCTCACCCGGCGTGCATGTCTCCGCACTGCCCCTGCTGAAAGAGCGGGATGCGGCGGTACTGGGTACTGATGTCGGCCTGGATGTCTCCCCCTCGGGTGTGGATCCGTCAGTGGTCATACCCACACATACCGTGGCCATTGCCTCGATGGGTTTGATCATTATCGACAACGCCAGTTTTGAAGAACTGGCAGAAACGGCAGCACGACTGAACCGCTGGGAATTCATGTTCCAGTTGTCACCGATTCCGGTGGAAGGCGGTACCGGGTCGATCATCAACCCGATTGCGACATTCTGAGAAGTCTGACTGGATGGCGTAAGGCTCTAGGGTGACCTGGCAATCTCCATCCCGAATTCAGGGCTGAGCAAACCGGCAGACCAGTTCACGATGACAGTAATGGCCTGGTCGCTGTTGTCGGTGATCGCATTGTCGATCAGGAAGCGCTCGCCATGACTGTCGACGGCATAGGAATCACGGGCATCATCGGGATTACCGGCTATCGCTGTCCGGAACAGCTTACGGGGTGACCCGAAATCAGTCCCCGCTGACAGACTCACCGGCACGGCCATGATGGCGCGATCCTGGGACAGGTAGTACAGCTCCCCCTGGTCACTGCGCCATTGCGGTTGCCCGCCGCCGCCATTGGAAATTTGTCTTTTGTCATCCAACCCTGGATAACGCGCCACGTACACTTCCATTTGCCCGCTTTCATCGGAAACGTAGGCTATCCAGTCACCCTGGGGTGACAATCTGGCCTGGGACTCTGTAAACGGGGTTGCCAGGAGCGGTTGTTCTGTCCCGTCCTGTACTCGGATAGTCCACAGATCCAGGCCTTTGCTCTCATTTTGCCGGGTATAGACAATGGCGCTGCCATCGACTGTCCAGTCATTGAGAATCTTGACCGCGTTACTGCTGCTGATCAGACGCGAGGCACCATTACCATCCAGGTCCCTGACCTGCATGTCCAGGCCGCCACGGGTAGTGAAGGCGGCATGTTTGCCATCCGGCGACCAGACCGGGCCAATGGCATCAGTTTCCAGTCGTGCGTATTCACCCCGTTCAAGCTGGCTCAGCCACAAGCCGGGGTTATCGGTAATGGAACTGCTTGCCAGCAAACGTTTTCCGTCCGGCGAGATACGGGGATTGAAGAAAGTGGTTGGAATAGCCAGCGCATCAAGACGCTGACCTTCCCGGCTGAACCAGGTGACATTCTGCTGCAATACGCCCTGTTCAAAGGACAACAGGTCGGCAGAGGCCGACACGATATTTTCAGCAGTTAGGGAGGGTTCGGAAACACCACGGGCAATGACATTGGCACGTCCGGTCAATTCCAGGGTTTGCGGATCCAGTTCCTCGGCAATCAGCATGTCCTGTTGTACATGCAACAGGTGATACGGTGGTGCCAGGGTGGCCGGTGAAGTGGTATCAAGCAGTTTGAAACTCTGGCCTGATTCCAGGTCGCCCACGTAGACGCCGGTGCGTTCAGGCACCAGGCTCACCACCTGGTAAATGTATCGACGGTTATCAGGCAGGAACTGGGGCCAGTTCAGCGCGATGTCTTCTGCGTCACCTTCAAGACTGGCAACCTGTTGAATCTCACCATCACCCGATGCAGGGACAACAAACAATCCCCTGGGCCAGTCGGCAAACAGGATCCGGTTATCGGCACCCCAGGTGGCACCGGCCGGTGAACCGACAGCGGTTACCGCTTCAATCGTGTTGCCATACAGGTCAGTGGTCAGCAGTTTACCATTGGCAAAATAGCCAAGCTGGCGTGAGTCAGGTGACCAGAACGGTTTGGATACCTGCTGCGTTCCCGGGACCTGCCAGACGTCGCCGTTCTGCAGGGACCTCACCCACAAGCTGGCACTGCCATCCTGGTCCTCACCTGTCTGCCTGGCCACGAAAGCCAGGAATTTACCGTTGGGAGAAAGCACGCCACCTGACACGACATCGGTGCCTTCGGGGGGTGCCTGGAATAGACGCACACTGGGTGCCGACTGTCCTTCAAGCAAGGAGACACCGTCATTGCTCTCTGTCAGGTTTAACAGGAAAAGGACCACCACGGCAGAGATGACTGCTGTCAGGGCAAAGCGAAACGGGAATTCCTCGCGACTGGCACTACCTGAAGCTGCCAATTCCTGTGGACGGGGGGCGGCGGATGCGGAAGTGTTGCCCTGGTGGGGCGCAGCTACGGCCTGGTCCGGGGATTCAACCAGTGTTTCCACCGCCCCGATAAACCGGTAACCCCGGCGTGGAATGGTTTCAATGTATTTTGGATCGTAGCGTTCGTCACTGAAGGTGCGGTGCAACACCGAAATGGCATGAATCAGGCTGTCATCGGTGACCACGACACCTTTCCAGATGGCGGCAATGATTTCATCCTTGGGTACCGGGCGGCGCCTGTTCTCCACCAGGAATACCAGCACATCAAAAACCCGGGACGGCAGCGACACCGCCTCATCTCCCTTGAGCAATCGACGGGCAACAGTATCCACGGTGTAGTCGTCGAAAAGATAACCGGTAATCTCGTCGTTTGCGCTATTATTCAGGGGGTCGTTATCCATTTTCAGTACTATTCGGCATTTTTCCGCAGGGTTTCCGTACTTCTTCAGCAGTCTAGCGTAAAAATTCAATTTCCAGCAATGACCCGGAAACCGTGCATTTTCGCACGAAATCAGCCACATTAACGCTCCGGACAACAACATCTTGTGGGGGAACACAAATGACTGGTAAAGCCATGACAACAGGGCAACGTACCCTGGCCGCGGGATTCACTTTACTCCTGACTGTACTGAGCACCGCACTGATGGCGCAGGTGGCCATTGATAATGATGACATCGGCGGTCGGGTCACCAGTAGCAACGGTCCCGAAGCCGGCGTCTGGGTGATTGCCGAAACCGACGACCTGGGCACCGTATTTCGCAAGATTGTCGTCACCGACAGCCAGGGCCGTTATGTACTCCCCGATTTGCCGGAAGCCGGTTATGACATATGGGTTCGCGGCTATGGCCTGGTGGACTCGGTCCCGGTCCAGGGCAGCCCCGGTCAACAGCTCGACCTGGATGCCGTGGTAGCACCCGACCCCATCTCGGCAGCCCAGTATTACCCGGCCAATTACTGGTACTCCCTGATGGAGATTCCCGAGCCCGAGGAATTTCCGGGACCCGGTGGCGACGGCAATATTGCCGCCGGCATGCAGGACCAGCATTACTGGATGAACCAGATCAAGACCGGCTGCAATGTCTGCCACCAGCTGGGCAACCTGGCCACCCGCGAATTCCCCGCCGGGCTTGGCGTGTTTGAAACCTCCTACGATGCCTGGGACCACCGCGTCCAGGTGGGTCAGGATGGCAACTCCGGCAATGCCGCCATCAACGTACTGGGCCGCGAAGCAGGCCTGAGCGCTTTTGCCGACTGGACCGACCGCATAGCCGCTGGCGAACTGCCGCCGACACCGCCGCGCCCGCAAGGCCTGGAGCGCAACCTGGTACTGACGCTGTGGGAATGGGGCGGCCCGGCTACTTTTGCCCACGACGAATTGTCCACGGACAAGCGCAATCCCACCGCCAATGCCTACGGCCCGATCTACGGTCCCGACTGGGGCAATGACGGATTCCTGACCGTGGACCCGGTCAATAACACGGCCACCGAACGCCGCATTCCTGTACTTGAAGACGATATTCCGCCAGGCAAGCCCCAGTCCATGCCGCGTCCCTCGCCTTACTGGGGTGACGAGTTGTACTGGTATGACCCGGCCATTTCCAATCATGCTGCCATGGACAGCAAGGGCCGTGTGTGGATGTCCTCGCGTTTTCGCAAGCCGGAAAACCAGCCCGAATTCTGTGAGAATCATCCTTCTGCACGCCTGGCACCCCAGCCCACCAGTTTCCGGCAGATGCAGTATTTCGACCCGGCCACCGAAACCTTTCACCAGGTGGATATCTGCTTCGATACCCATCACGTACAGTTCGCCGAGGGCGAAGACGACATCATTTATGCCAACGGCGTATTCAGTGGCGGTATCGGCTGGGTGAACACCCGCATGCTGGATGAAACCGGCAACCTGGCTGAAGCCCAGGGCTGGTGCATGCCCTGGTTCGACAAGAACGAGGACGGCCGCATTGACCCCGACGTTGATGAATACGCTTTCGAATCCCTGCGTCGACCGGAAGCCGGCATGTTTGCCGGGCTCTCAGTGCCACCGGCCATCTTTTATTCCGTGATCGCCAATCCTGTTGATGGCAGCGTGTGGTCGGCCGTGCCCGGCCCCATGCCCGGGCGCATTGTCAGGATTGAACCGGAAACCTGTATTGCCGAAGTGTATGAACCGCCCTTCCACAACCCGGAATCACCCCTGAACGGTTATACACCGCGCGGCATCGACGTGGACAACAACGGCATCATCTGGACCGCGTTGGCGGGCAGCAGCCACCTGGCCAGTTTTGATCGCAGCAAGTGTGAAGTGATCAGCGGCCCCGAATCCTGGACCGGCCAGCATTGTCCTGAAGGCTGGACCCTGCATCGCACACCGGGTCCCAGCTTCAAGAACACCGATGACGAGATCGGCGTGGACATGCACTATTACAATTTTGTTGACCGCTTCAACACGCTCGGCCTGGGTGAGGATGTGCCTGTAGCCAATGGCTCCAATTCCGATTCCCTCCTGGCCCTGCGCCCGGATGGTCGCTGGCTGGTCATGCGCGTACCCTACCCGCTTGGCTTCATGAGCCGTGGCATGGACGGTCGCATTGATGACCCGGACGGCGGTTGGAAAGGCCGTGGCATGTATGCCGATTACGGTGAAAATGCCGTCTGGCATATCGAGGGCGGCCTGGGATCGAAAAGTAATGTGGTGAAGTTCCAGCTGCGGCCGGACCCGCTGGCAAAGTGAAGTAAAGAAAAGTGAAGTAAAGAAATGCAAGCCAAGGAAAAACTGATGAATCAAACCAAGACAAAACCGGTTCTGCGCCTGTGCCTGGCACTGGCGCTGGGCCTGACCAGCGCGGCGGGTTTTGCCCAGAAGGACCTGTCCGGTATGTGGGGACAGCGCTTTCACGAGGACCTGCCCGAACGCGGCGCCGGTCCGGAAATCGGCGACTACACCGGCCTGCCGATCAACGATGCCGCACGCCTGCGCGCCGATAGCTGGGATGCCAGCAAGTGGACGGTTCCCGAGCGCCAGTGTGAACCCCACCCGGCTGACTATGCACCAAGAGGTCCTGCCAGCCTGCGTATTCGCAATACCGTGGACCCGATTTCCCAGGATGTCATTGCCTGGCACATCACGGTCATGTGGCAACTGCAGGAACGTACCATCTGGATGGACGGTCGTGAGCATCCCTCCCCGAATGCACAGCACAGCTGGCAAGGTTTCTCCACCGGGCAGTGGGAAGGTGACATGCTGAAAGTGAAAACCACTCATCTCAAGGAAGGCTGGGTGCGCCGCAACGGTTTGCCGCGCAGTGACCAGGCCACCCTGTATGAATACTTCATCCGTAACGACGATATCCTCACCCTGGTCTCCATCGTGGACGACCCGGTGTACCTCACCGAACCGCTGGTGCGTACCTCGGACTGGGTCAGCGACCCGGGCATGCAGTTGAGTCCCTTCTCCTGCATTCCCACCGTTGAAATCGAACGGCCGCGCGGTGCTGTCATCCATCACCTGCCCGGTACCAACGAATACCTGTATGAATATGCCGACACCCAGGGCATTACCCATCGTGATACCCGCGGCGGCGCTGAAACCATGTACCCGGAGTACCTCGACGTGGTCCGCGAATACGATTTTCCGGAGGGCGAGTAAATGAAGCGAGCCATCCAAACTCTAATCTTCACTGCGGTGGTGATGACGATGACCACCCCAACCGTCCTGGCCCAGGAATCGCTTGAGCTGCTGCCCGCCCAGGGCATGGTCACCATGGTAGTGGGCCCACAGGGCAACAGCGCCATCCAGGTGGGTCATGAAGCAGTCATCGTCGTGGACACCCAAACGCCCGATGTCACGGAAGACTTTCTCGCCGCCATCGCCTCACTCAGTGATGAACCCATCCGCCATATCATCAACACCAGCGCCAGTGCCGAGCACACCGGCGGCAATGCCGCACTGTCCGCCGCAGGCACCTATGTGCGCCTGATCGATACCTTCGATCCGCGCGGACTGGATGCCAATGCCGCCATCATGGCGCACATCAATGTGCTCGCCAGCATGAGTGCGCCGATCGGCGATGATTTTTCCGTCCCTGAAGCCGCCTGGCCCAGCGACACCTACTACACCGATGAATGGTCCGTGTACGTGAACAACGAAGCCATCCGCATGCTGCATGTCCCCAACGCGGTCACCGATGGCGACACCCTCGTGTTCTTCCGGCGTTCGGACGTGGTCGTGACCGGCGATATTTTTAACACCGACCGCTATCCCTTCTTTGATCCCGAACAGGGCGGCAGCATCAACGGGATTATCAATGGCCTGAACACCATTCTTGATCTCGCCATTGCCGGGGAAAATATGATTGGTGGCACCGTCATCATTCCCGGCCACGGTCGCATGGCCGATACCACCGATGTCGCCAACGTACGTGACATGGTGACCATCATCCGCGACCGCATCCAGGCCATGATTGACGACGGCAAATCCCTGCGCGAAGTACTGGCGGCCAGGCCGTCCATGGACTATGACGCGCAGTTTGCCGGCAATCGCGACAGCTGGACCGGTGATGAACTGGTCACCGCTATCTATACCGACCTGTCAGGAGGCAATTGAACATGATGACTGTGAAAAGAACACTGAAAATCCTGGCCAACCTGACTGCCATTGCCACCCTGGCCTGCGCCGCGATGCCGGCCCTGGCCCAGTTTGGCGGCCCGCCCGATAACCGAACGCCGCGCGAACGCGCACTCATCGACATCACCGGCCAGTGGGTCGCTGTGATCAATGAAGACTGGCGCTGGCGCATGATTACACCGGCGGTCGGCGACTCCGCCAGCATCCCGACAAATGCCGCGGCCCGTGAAGTGGCCAATGCCTGGGACCTGCAGAAGGATATCGAGGAAGGCAACCTGTGCCGCGCTTTCGGCGCACCCGGGCTGATCCGCCAACCCACGCGCATCCGCATCGACTGGCAGGACGACAATACCCTGGCCATGGAATTCGACGCTGGTCGCCAGACCCGCCTGCTGCATTTCGGCAATGCCATGGCACCGGCGAACAACTCCCTGCAGGGCTATTCCGAAGCATCCTGGTACAAACAGCGTGTGTCACGCGGTGTACTGGGTGGCGGCGGTGCCCAGGGTGGTTCCATCCATGTCACCACGACACATCTTGAGCCGGGCTACCTGCGTCCCAACGGGGTACCCTACAGCGACCAGACCGTGATGACGGAATACATCCATACCTTTGAGCTGCCCGAGATCGAGCAATCCTGGCTGATCTTCACCACCGTGATCCATGATCCTGTCTACCTGACACAGGACATGATCATGAGCACCCAGTTCAAAAAGGAAACAAGCCGGCGGGGCTGGGAACCACGCGATTGCGAAATTATGCCGCCACGCACGGAACCCCGACCCACGATACCGGGTCCATTTGGTTAAACCACAGACTTTTTGGAGAATGACATGAACACGTTAAGCAAAACCCTGGCAGTGATCAGCCTGTGTACCGGTGCCACCGTTGCCCTGGCACATCATTCCTTTTCTGCCACCTATGATGAAAGCAAGGAACAGGTGATCGAGGGCACTATTGCCCAGTTCCTGCTGCGCAATCCCCATTCCATGTTGCACGTGATGGCTGAAGATGAAAACGGCGTCGAGCAGCGCTACACCATCGAGTGGGCCGGCGTCTCCGGCCTGGCCGGTGCCGGCATCACCCGCACCACGCTGCGCATCGGCGACGAAGTCACCGTGCGCGGCAACCCCGGCCGCAACGCCGCCGACCACCGCCTGCGCATGCTCTCCATAGACCGACCAGCAGATGGTCTGCACTGGGGCGGCACGTTCGAATAAGCTTTCTCTTTCAAGCAAAAACAAAAAAGGCGCCGTGGTTTAA
>CAZROW010000088.1:0-8961 GCA_964601805.1 uncultured Enterobacteriaceae bacterium | reverse complement strand
CTTGTCCCTTGTCCCTGAAGGCCCAACCCACTATATCTCCCCAGGGTAAAACCACCGTGCTTCGGGTATTCCCTGAAGTCCTGTGATTTACGTCACGAATCCGTTCTATATAGCGGTATGCCGTCATCCGTCTGTCTTATACTGGCGTAATACCATTATGAACATTTTTATCCTTGATAAAGATATTGAGACCTGTGCCCGTTACCACTGTGACCAGCACGTGGGAAAAATGATTCTGGAAAGCACGCAGATTCTGTGTACCGCGCTGAACAAGCGCGGGTTTGAAACCCCTTATCGTTCTACGCACGTCAATCATCCCTGTGTGAAATGGGTCGAGGAGTCGGCTGATAATTTTCGTTGGCTGGTGCAGCTTGCCTATGCGTTAAACACGGAATTTTGCTGGCGTTATGAGCGCGACAGGGATCACGCCTCGATTCACGTGTTAAGGGAAATTGAATACATGCCATTGCCGAGCAAGGGGTTGACACCTTTCGTGCAGGCCATGCCGGATCAGTTCAAGATACCGGGTGATGCGGTGAGTGCATACCGGTCATTTTACATTCACGAAAAAGCGGAGTTTGCTACGTGGAAGCGGCGGGAAGTGCCGCAGTGGTACGCCCAGGGACTGGACCTGCTACAAAGAGCCGGCTAGAGACCTGTCCCGTAAATAACTGGTGAATCAGCGCCTGGCCATCTGCATCACGAACTTGGTGGCCAGCTCACAACCCTTCATTTCTATTTCAAATTCGTTATTGAAATAGGAACCACCCTCATTGTAATTGTCTTCCAGCCACAGGTTGTAAGTGCCCAGCATAGCCTTGACCGCGGTGATCGCATTTTCGGAAAGGATTTCCATGTCAGGTTCCATCCCGGTGCGCTGCAATTCCGTGTTCATCTCGATCATGATACCGTTCTGGATCAGTTTCAGCGCCTGGTTTTCATAACCGGCAGACACATCGGGAGACTCCTGTGCTGTCAGGGCGGACAGGGTCATGTTCAGTGCCGTGCAGCGGTTCATGACTTCGGCCATCTGGTGTGCATCAGCGTTGCCCATGCTGCCCAGCAACAGTTCAGCCACGGGCACCCAGGCGGGTTTCTGTGCGAACAGGGTGGGGGAAGTCAGCAGGGATGTCAGGCACAGTGCCAGCTTGAGTGAAGAACGTGAATTCGGCATGGCAAGCTCCATAGTGTTCCGGATAGTGTTAGGCGGGAATTCAGTGAAGGATTCCGGCAGGCATGAGGGCTATTAGGTCCATAATCGCCCTGGAATGTCAAAAATAATTCCCGTTTCGGTGTCTATTGCTGCAGGTTTTACAGCGCGGCGATAGCGTGTGGCAAGCGGCACTCGACGGCCAGTCGCCACCAGTACATGGCCAGGGTTTCACCAATTACTTTCCCGGAATAAACCCGGGCTGGTCAATCCTGAACATCAGCGTTTTCTTTATCATGAAAAACTTGCATCAAGGCTGCTATAAAACGACAAAAGAATAAAAGGGGGAGGCAAGGGGAGTTTCCGCCTGAGGTAATGAAGGTTATTCCAGGTGGAAGCAACTATTGTCCAGACAATGGCCTGACCTAGTAGCATCGGATCCTGGGCCAGCCAGGCCTGCAAAGCAGATTACAAGATACTTTTTTGTTAAATACAAATCCGCTTCAGAAAACCTGGAAAGTACTGCGCTGGCTTCAAATGGCTTTGGACACTTCATCCGGGTCTGTGTTGTTCCCCGGATAATGTCATGTTCTCAGGTCAGCTGGCCTGTTCAGCTGGTAACAGACCGATCGGAGTGCGTAGCTTGTAGCCTTCATTTCGCACGGTTTCGATAATCGACTCGGTACATTCATACTCATCACAGTCTATAGTTTTACGTAACCTGTAAATCAGGTTATCGATACTTCTGTCCCTGGGATTCCAATCACGCTGGAATACCATTTCACTGATTTCATTCCGGTTCACGTAATCAGGATAACGCAGGATCAACAGGTCAAGCAGTTCTGCTTCCTTGCCATGCAGTACAGTGCGGCTTGAATCGGAAAAATACAGGCGCCTGGTTTGGGGTGTGTAGTACAGGGGTCTCTTGTGCAGGGGTTTGGCAATGCGTTTGCCCGGGCCATGCTGGTCCTGTAGAAGTGAATTGTTTTCACTGAACTGCTTCCTGTTGCAGGCTTTTATTCGTGCTGCCAGTTCACGTACGGAAACCTCGTCACTGATGGCGTCAGCTGCCCCTGCTTCCAGTGAAACTACTGTTTCAAACACGACTGCATTTTTTTCCTGAATAAGCAGGATAGTTGGAATGTAAGCAAAAGAATACATCCAGCGCATGAACTCTATGCCGCTCCAGGAATTCAGGAACTGGTCAACCAGGACTACCCGGATGGCATTGTTCTCTATGATTACCCTGGCCTCTGTATTATCGGATGCCTTGAACAGCTTGCCTTTCTTGTAACAGATATAGTGTTCAAGCTGTTGCAGAAACCCGTCGTCCAGTTTTTCACCGACGTAGAGGTAATTCTCGTGTTCGGTTGTTTGTTGTTTTTTTTCATACATCTCATTCATTCCATTCATATCTCGAGCGGCTCGTCACACATTCGGGCAGGGAGTCAATGATATGTCTCGGCAGAAAAGCGGAAAGCAGGGGTGAAACGCAGATTGCAATTATGGAAACAGAGGAGGGTACAATTCCAGAGCTATTGTGTAGAGTAATGTAAAATACAAATAATACCCCTGAGATTAAACTAATATTTCTTATTCCCAAAATATTTTCTGTTAACTGGATCACGTATTTCCAAATAATTTCAAAATGATATTCAAGCGCCATGTATGACGGGCATGTTTGTACTGCCGGTTATTGAAGGCTTTTCCAATGCACATTTCCATGTGAAAAATTCCCGAGTCGAATTTTTTTACTCAGGCATTGACTGAATTGCCGCTAAATCACTGGGGTTGGAGAGGTTTGGGAAGTTTTCCCGAATGATACAAGCGGCCCATGAACAAGGCGTAATCTTGCTTTCGGGAATGCTGGAAGTGAATGGAAGCCGGTGAGGGGCTCAGGGTATTGGTAAATCAGGAATGGCGGCCGGTTTGCGCATCGTTCAACAGGGGTTTTTTTTCATGTGCCAGGCAGCTTTCCAGGCCATGCCGGTCATGTAGTTGATTTCATCCACCTTGAGTCTGCAAGCTTCCTGAATGGTTTCCACGGTCAGGTGTTTGCCCAGGTTGTTGATGTCATTGTTGCTACTTGAATACAGGGCAACCCAGTTGTTGTTATACAGGGCTGACAGCGATACTGCCTGGACAATCCCGTCGATGCGAATGGCAAAGGTGCGCAGGTAACCCAGTTCCCTGAGTTCCCGGACAACGCGGCGTACTTCCTGCTTGCCTTCCTCATTGGCGTAGTCAGACTCCTCGCCGAAATTTTTCACGTTCAGTTCAATGAAGGCTTCGGTTTCATCGTCGTCACTCCACAAGGATTCCAGCGGATAGGTTTCAACCATCTTGCGAATGTCCCGCAGAAAGCCTTTGCGCTTGTCCTTGGAAAAGGTGGCGTGAATATGGTTGATGAAATCGTAATCAAAGTCGGCAGGTACCAGGTAGTACTGCATATCCTGCTCGACAAAGTTGGGCTCATATTCAGGAAATATCTTCAGGACATTCGCTACCCAACTGCCACGCAGGTCGAAAAAAGCGGTGTTGTTCGGCAGGTTGTCGAAACACTCCTTGAAGTCAACTATGGCAATCCAGGGCTCCCGGCTATCTGCATAACAACCGCCAAACAATTCATAACTGTTGTCTTTTGTGTCTTCGACCAGGGGAATGAGGCCGTCGACGGTACCGTCGGTTTCATGAACCATGAAGTTGAAACGATAACGCGCTTCGTCATGAAAGGCAGACATGAGTTCCCATTCATCCCATGCGCGTTCCCTGGGGCTGAATTGCTCCCAGAGTGCTTCACATTCGGCCTGTTCTGTTACGAATCTGATCATAGTTCGCGCAGGTAGCCCCAACTGTGTAGTTTGTCGCTGTCTTCATACCAGCGATCACCGATGTCCACTCGGTAGTACATGTGGGGAATGATGAGATTCTTGATGCGTGAATAAGCCTGGCGCTGGGCCTGTTTCATGGTGGGCCCCATGCCCACCACTACAAGAATCACGCCGGAGTTGCCGGTAATCAGCCATTCGTCGTTGACCAGCTTGACGTCCTCGAAGTGAACACCTTCCTTGCCTTTGCGGAAATGGATAATGGTGTCCTTGGATTTCACGCGGAAAGTTTCAGGGTCAGTAAAAGGAAAGGGCGGCACCACGATACGCACACCGATCTGGAACCCGGTGCGTGTCTTGAACGTCTTGCGGGTGCCGCTGGCCAGGCCATGCAGGAATTCAGCAATGGGCGTGGTGATGCCTTCTTGCTGGATAAAGATGGTCGGGTAACCAAAGCGGGCAGTGAATTCCAGCGGATAGATATTCTGGCCGCTGACAATACAGTTCAGGTCGATGTACCCGACATAGCCTTCCTCTGCCAGCCTGCTTTCCAGCTTTTTCAGGGTCTGGTTAAAAATCCTGTTGGGGCCGGACCAGAACATGGCCGTGCCCATTTCACCGGTTGAGGGGCCCAGGTCGCCCGGAAACAGCTTCTTGTGTTCGAAATTGATATTGATCGGGTAGGCAAATTCCTTGCCGTTGAAAAAAGCACCGACAGCAACCTCGACGCCTTCCACCCGGCGCTGGAGCTGGAAGGTCGGAATTTTGTCGGACCAGGCCTGCTGGTAGTCTTCCAGCACCTGGATAACATCGGAGCCGTCTTCTTCCTCGCCGATAAACAGCAGGCCTTTCAGGTTCTGTGCTTCTCCGGAAGGCTTGATGACATAACGGGCCTTGTTTTCGCGCACGAAATTGATGGCATCATCGAAACTCTCGAAGTGCCTGTAGGGAATAATGGAGATGTCGTGTTTTTTCAGTTCTTCCTGGCCAAAGGAGCGGTCGTCCTCCAGCATGTCAGTATAGGGGGTGCCACCCACGACCAGTTTGCCTGCATCGCGCAATTTTTTGGCCTCGGTACCCATGCCAAGGACGTCATCGAAAATGATGACGTCGGCCCAGTCCACTTCCGGTCGCCAGTCATCCACCATGGGCACAAAACCCGCGCCGACCTCGCGGTCTTCCGGGTTGGAGATGGCGTACTTGACCTGGTGGCCTTCCTTGATAACGCTCCAGGCAAGGTCGCCGATAAGGCCGTCATACGATACGAAGAGAAAATTCATGGCTTGTGCCCCCTGGGCAAAATGGCGCGCGATAATAGGTCAAAGGGTAAGGTAGGGCAATGATTTTCTGTAGCAAAAAGGTTTTCTGACCAGCCTTTTTACTTCGGCCGTTTTTCCTGCATAATCACCACCCCTCCAGTCTTACATTTTTACCAGGATTTATGTTGTATGTGGTTCAAGAACCTGCGTCTGTATTGTCTCGTCCAGCCCTTTGAAATGTCCATAGAAGATCTTGAGTCCCAGATGGCCGAGAACGCCTTCCAGCCCTGTGCCAGTTATGAAAAAGCCCGTATTGGCTGGGCCAGCCCCCTGGGTGACGCCGCCCCGGAAGCTGATATCGAAGAAGACGGGCAAGCACCAGCTCCCATGCTGACCCACGTGGTAGGGGACTACATCATGCTTTGCGCCCAGAAACAGGACCGGTTGCTGCCGGCGACCGTGGTGCGCGAGGCGACTGCTGAAAAAGTGGCCGACATCGAACAACGCCAGGCCCGCAAGGTGTACCGCAAGGAAAAAAGGGAAATCCAGGATGATGTCTACGCTGCCCTGCTGCCCCGGGCCTTTACCCGTTCCACCCGCATCTATGCCTATATCTCCCGCAAGGACAACCTGCTGGTGGTGGACTCGGCCAGCGCGCCCAAGGCCGAGGAGTTTCTCAACCTGCTGCGGGATACCCTGGGTTCTTTCCCGGTGGCCCTGCCGGACAGCAAGGTCGCCCCTGCATCTGTACTGACCCGCTGGCTGAAACAGGGCAAGGCCGATGATGGTTTTGTCATCAATGATGACTGCGAACTGGTCAGTCCGAAGGATGCCAGTAACGTGGTGCGCCTGAAGGGACAGGATCTGGAAGGGGACGAAATCCAGGCTCACCTGGAAGCCGGCAAGCAGGTCCGGCACCTGGGCGTAGTGTGGAACAGTCGTGTTGGCTGCAATATCGTCGAGGACATGAGTATCAAGCGCCTGCGTTTCGAGGACATCAGGGAAGAGTCTGAAAGCTACCAGGATGAAACCCCGGCAGAGAAGTTTGACCAGGAATTTGCCCTGATGACCTTGCAGCTGAGTGATTTTTTCCAGTCCCTGTTCAGTGCATTTGGCGGGCTGGAAGATCCGGGCAAGAAACAGTTGCCGGATAACCGGAACAAGGCAGAAGAGTAGTTATCATTTTTGTAGGCCGGAAATGGCCCCTGGCCTCTTCCGGCCTACAGCAGACAGCAGAGAGTAGGCCTGTTGCCAGACCGATCATGTGCAAAACCAAATAGACCAGCCAGACCGTGAATGAAATTGTCACCATCCTGATGCTCACCCTGATGGCAGGTCTTGCCATACCACTGGGCGCGCTGCTGTCGGTGGGTGACCACATAAAGAGTAACTGGCTGGAGACGGAATTCCGGCACAGTGTCATGGCTTTTGGTGGCGGCGCCCTGTTGTCGGCTGTGGCCCTGGTTCTTGTCCCTGAGGGTTCCCGTAACCTGGGGGTTGTTGCGATCAGCTTCTGGTTCATGGCCGGCGGTATTGCTTTCATGGCCCTGGATATTTTTTTACATCGTCTCAATACTTCCATGGCCCAGTTGGTCGCGATGCTGTCGGACTTTGTGCCGGAGGCGCTGGCCCTGGGTGCTGCCCTGTCCCTGGGTAATTCCTCTGCCTTTTTATTGGCCCTGTTGATGGCTTTGCAGAATCTGCCGGAAGGATTCAATTCATTCCGGGAACTCAAAAGTGCCACCACGTTCAGCAACGGTCGCCTGCTTGGCGTCTTCGTATTACTGGCCTTGCTCGGACCAGTTTGTGGCTTTGCCGGTTACTACTGGTTATCCGCTTATCCCGTGGCGGTGTCCTGCGTAATGATTTTTTCCGCGGGCGGGATTTTGTATATCACCTTCACGGATATTGCTCCGCAGGCGAAACTGGAAAATCACTGGCTTCCTGCCATCGGGGTGGTTGCCGGGTTCCTGCTTGGTCTCATAGGCCACCAGTTTCTGGTGAACTAATGTAGGCCGGAGATGGCCGCAGGCCTTCTCCGGCCTACAGGGATCGAGGTTTACACAGGAAGTTCGAGGTTTCTTTTCTGAAATAAAAAAGGCAGGGCTATACCCTGCCTTTTTATTTACAAACCCGGATTGAATTACCTGCCAGTGGCAGCCCAGAGCTGGTCCTTGGTTTCCGGTTCGGCGCTCGCATGCACGTTGATATAGCGATCAAAGTCGGTGACGCCGAGCTTGATCAGTGCCGGTACGATTGCCTGGACATGGTCATTGCCGGGCTGGCCGGGCCGGGGCAGGGAGAAATCACCCTGGAACAATACCCCCTCTTGCGGAAAGTAGGCCACCATCAGACCGTTGGAATGGGGCGCCGGGTAGATATGCAGCATCTCCACGGTGTGCTGTCCATCGGTATAGGTTTTCCGGGTATCCACAGTTTCCACCCAGACCTTCTGGGGATTCCTGGCCAGGGCGTCATCAAGCAGCGTGCGCGGTGTGTTCAGTGCGCGTTCGAAAAACTCCTGGTTGTTGGCCTGTGTGATGATCGTTGCCCCCTCGGCCAGTATCACCGGCAGGCCGGCAGTGTGGTCGGCATGGGGGTGGGTGTTCATGACGTAGCGGATGGGTTTGCCCGGCATCATCCGTTTGGCTTCTGCTATATACGCCGCGATGGCGTCATGGCTGGCACCGGCCTCGAGCATCATGATGTGATCGTCAAACTCGTAGAACAGCGAGTCGTAGCTGCCGGGGCCAGTGGTAAAGCGATACAGGTCATTGCCCAGATCTTCCACTGTCACTTCAACAGGACCACGGCCACCACCAAAACCACCGCCGCCAGCGGCTGGTGCAGGTAGCAGGGAAGCCACGTTATTCATGTTGGCGTCGGCATTGGTGACTGCCGCCTTGAAATAGGGCCAGCCGCCGCGGGTTTGTTCAATACTGGTGGGTACCATGAAACCGCCAAAATCACGCCAGCCGGTGTAGGAAGCAAAGACATGCATGTCGCCCATGATGTTTTGTCCCACCCAGGTCTCCACGTGCTCGACCAGGTTATCGTCGTTGATATAACCGTTGATGACATAGCTGGCACCGGAAGGGGCCCTGACATCCGGGCTCCAGCTCAGAACACGGTAGCTTTCGCCATGCAGTGTGCGGCGATTGGATGTAGCACCCTGCTCCTGGGCGCCCTGCAGGAAACCCCATGGAGTGATGTAATACTCCAGCGAATCCGCCCAGTCACCAGACAACTCGGCTTGCTCGGAAGACACATGTTGGAAAAATGTGCCATCCCCGATAGTGGTTGAGCCACCCGGGCCAATATTTCTGGTATTGCCGGTTTCACGGGACGCTGGTGCGTTCAGGTCGATAACGCGCTGGTATTCTGTAATCACGCGCATCGGGTCATGTGTGCCTTCACAGCGCCTGGCCGCCGCATTGGCGCTACACTGCTGGAAGTTCACATATTGCGCGGACCCGGAATACATCACCGAATCCACATCACCCAATGCCTGTTGGGCATCACTGATGAGGTCATCGGCATTCTGGGCGGTGGCTGCACAGCCAAAGCCCAGGAAAATCATTACTGCCATTGCCAGTTTCTTAAACACGATCTTTCCCCTTCTAGTTATTGGTCTTGTTGCAACAAACCAGTTGCGAACCCCGATTCTAACCACGAATTGCACCCGGATGGTATAGGAACCGGTATCTTCTTATACTCCTGATAA
>CAZROW010000087.1:0-9122 GCA_964601805.1 uncultured Enterobacteriaceae bacterium | reverse complement strand
AGAGCATCGCCTGCGGCATGCCGAACTGGACACAGTAACTGCCGGGGTTTTCCAGCGACAGGCGCGTCATTTCCCGGTACTCCTCGATGCGCGGGCGCATTTCCGGGGTAAAGGGAAGATTGGCGGAAGCCGCCGACATGGCGGCCATCGGGTTCTGGCCGGGCTCCATGTTCCAGGTCCACACGCCGGTGAGATCGGGTTTTTCCTGGAAGGGGCTGGTCTGGGCAATGGCACCATTGATGCCCAGGGTGCAGGCAATGACCAGGGCAGTTTTCAACGAGTTGAGCATGGATGAAGGTCCCTTTTTGAGACTCACTTTGCCCCAGCTCACTACCCGGGTCAAGCACTGGAAACCGGCATCCACCGGACATGGACATGGCCGTCACGGGCGTTTATCCTCCCTACTTCCGCGATCAGCAGGGTTGCTGAAACCATGAACAACAAATTACAAACCTGGGCACTTGTCGCTGAAATCGTTGGTGGCATTGCCATTGTCATTTCCCTGGTCTTTGTTGGACTTCAGGTACGCATGGGGGCCCAGGAAACAGCTATCAATACCAGCGTCATTCGTACCCAGGCCTACCAGGACCTGACGGCGCAACTGCTGGAAATAAGCTCTTTTACCATTAACGATGCCGAGTTATATAAAGCCCTTAATGATGCCCAATGCGGCAATGAGGCTCCCGAAGAAGTTTACCCGCTCAGCACCCTGTTCATCTCCTATGTCCGTCATGCTGACATGGCACACTATATGTACAGGGAAGGACTTATCGATGAAGAGCGCCTGATTCAGGCCAGCAGGGTCCTGACCCAGAATATCAGTAACACCCCCAGGTTCCGCGGGCAATGGCGAGGCATGTCACCTTCTTTCAATCCGGATTTCGTTGCTTTCGTGAACAGCCAGATTACTGAACCCTTTACACCGCAATGTGAGCAAAGCATATAAGACAATGATGAAAATTCTGAACGTCACCAGTACTGCTACCTGTTTCCTGTTATTCACTTTTTCCCTCGAGCACGCTTGCGCCCAGGGCAACGTCACCCACGAACGCCTGATGGATGAATCCGACGGCAAGAACTGGCTGTCCTGGGGGCGGACCTACAAGGAACAGCGATTCAGCCCGCTCACGCAAATCAACGACAACAATGTCGACCAGCTCGGCCTGGACTGGTATTTCGACCTGGAGACCTTTCGCGGTGTGGAAGGCACGCCGATTGTCGTCGATGGCGTGATGTACCTGACCAGCGCCTGGACCATGACCTATGCCCTGGATGCCAAAACCGGTGAGTTGCTGTGGGAGTACGACCCGCAAACCCCGCGTGAATGGGGACGTTATGCCTGCTGTGGTCCGGTCTCCCGCGGACTGGCCGTGTGGGAAGGCAAGGTCATTATCGGTACGCTGGATGGCCGCCTGATCGGCCTGGATGCGGGTACCGGTGAAGAAGTCTGGGTAGCACAGACTACCGACAAGGAATGGCCCTATACCATTACTGGTGCGCCGCGCGTGTTCAACGGAACGGTTGTGGTGGGCAATGGCGGCGCCGATTTCGGAGTGCGCGGCGTGGTGTCCGCCTGGGATGCCCATACCGGTGAATTCAAATGGCGCTTTTACACTGTGCCGGGTAATCCCGCAGACGGTTTTGAAAACGATGCCATGCGCATGGCTGCCGAAACCTGGAACGGCGAATGGTGGACACTGGGCGGTGGCGGCACCGTCTGGGATTCCATTGTCTATGATCCGGAACTGAACCTGGTCTACATCGGTACCGGCAACGGTTCTCCACTGGCGGCGGAATTTCGCAGTCCCGGTGGCGGCGACAACCTGTTCCTGGCCTCCATCGTGGCCCTGGATCTCGAGTCCGGTGACTATGTCTGGCATTACCAGGAAGTCCCCGGCGAGAAGTGGGATTACACCGCCACCCAGCCCATGATGCTGGCGGAGCTGGAACTCTTTGGCGAGCAGCGCAAGGTCATCATGCAGGCGCCCAAGAACGGCTTTTTCTACGTGCTTGATCGTGCCACCGGCGAACTGCTGTCTGCCCGTGAATTCGTGCCCAATACCTGGGCCAGTCATATCGATATGCTCACCGGGCGCCCGGTGATCAATCCCACTGCGGACTTCGGGACCGAAACGGCCCTGTACACACCCGGTCCCGGTGGTGGTCACAACTGGGAGCCCATGTCCTATAGCCCCATTACCGGCCTGGTGTATTTCACCGTGCAGGAGGACTGGATCGCCCTGTCGGTTGCCCGCGAATTCACGCCGAAAAAATTTCGTTCCAACCCCGCCTGGGGCTTTGAAACCGATCCGGAAAAACGTGCCGAGAATGCGCGCCTGATGAATGAACGCCGCCAGGCCTGGCTCACTGCCTGGGACCCGGTCAAACAACGCGAAGCCTGGCGTGTGCCCCACTCCGATGTGGGTTCCGGTGGCGCCCTGGCCACGGCCGGCAATATCGTGGCACAGGGCAGCATTGATCGTGATTTCGTGATTTACCGTGCCACCGATGGCGAGAAACTCTGGAGTATGCCCATCCAGACCGTGGCCCTGGCCGGTCCCGTCAGTTACGAAGTGGATGGTGAACAATACATTGCCGTAAACGCCGGCTGGGGTGGCGGCCGTGCCCAGGTGGCACGTGCCTCCGGCAACAACTTCCAGATTGCCCCGGCACGCATGCTGGTGTTCAAACTGGGGGGTGATGAAACCCTGCCGCCGCTGGAAGCACTGACCACTACCCTGCCCCCCATGCCCCCCGCATTGACGGCTACCGAGCAGGAAGTGTCCATGGGTGCCCAGCTGTTCAATGAAACCTGTTCACGTTGCCACGGCCAGGATGCCATCGGCGGGCAGAAAGACCTGCGCTTCATGTCCCTGGAGACCCACGAGGATTTCAATACCATCGTGCTGGAAGGCACCCTGGTGGAAAAAGGCATGGCAGCCTTTGCCGACATACTTGATGAGGGCGAGGTCAATGCCATCCATGCCTACCTCATTGCCCGTGCCAATGAAAGCTGGGGCAATGATCTGGATCAACCCACTGAAGCCGAATAAACCATTAGAATTTCACCACCATTGAAGACAAGAAAAAGAGGTACTCATGACCCACGCGTTTCCCCAGACCCCTGACTACATCGGCCACAACGAGCCGGTGCGCATCGAATGCGACATTTTCGACCTGATTGTTGAAGGCGAGATCCCCAAGGAGATCAACGGCGTCTGGTACCGCAGTATTCCCGATCCCCAGTACCCGCCCAAGGAAGGGACTGATATTTTTATCAGCGGTGATGGCATGGTCAGCGGCTTCTTTTTTGAAGACGGTCACGTGGATTACAAGTGCCGCTATGTCATGACCGAACGCCTGCGCAACGACCGCGCAGCCCGGCGTTCCCTCTATGGACGCTACCGCAATCCCTTCACTGATGATCCCAGTGTCCAGGATAAAGATCGTGGTGTGGCCAACACCACGCCGGTATTCCATGGCGGCAAGTTGCTTGCCCTCAAGGAAGACAGCCTGGGCTGGGAACTGGATCCCGCCACACTGGAAACCATCGGGCAATACAATTTCGACGGTAAGCTGAAAAGCCAGACCATGACAGCACATACTCGCCTGGATCCGGAAACCGGGGAGCTGTTCTGGTTCGGTTATGAAGCCGGTGGCCTGGCCACGACCGATGTGGCCTACTGGAAAGCGGACAAGGATGGCAAGCTGGTCAATGAGCAATGGTTCCAGGTGCCCTACTGCGCCATGATGCATGATTTCCAGGTCACGAAAGAGCACGCTATTTTCCCCGTGTTCCCCACCGTCTGTGACATGGATACCCTGAAGCAAGGGGGTTCACACTGGGCCTGGGATGCGAGCAAGAAAACCCACGTGGGGATCATGCCGCGTGACGGCGATGTCAGCGAGATGCGCTGGTTCGAGGGCCCGCCGGCTTTTTCCTATCACATGATGAATGCCTTCACCGAAGGCAACCTGGTCCACATGGACCTGTGTGTGGCCGATATCAACGTCTTTCCCTTTGTCCAGGAAGCCGCCGGCATCAAGGTCAACCCGAGCCAGCTCAATGGCCGTCTTGCCCGCTGGACCTTCGACCTGGATGGCGACAGTAATACGTGGACCGAAACAGTACTGGGTCCCGACGGTGAAATGCCGCGCATTGCCCACAAGGACTTCATGAAGGATTACGAGATTGGCTACTACGCACAGTTCCTGATCGAAAACGGCCGTCCCATCGTTTCCGGCCCGGTTTTTGCCGGCTTCAATACGGTAACCCGCATCAACGTGAAAACCGGTGAAACCCAGAGTTTCTCCCTGCCGGAAGTCACCTTCCAGGAACCGGTACATATCAGTTCCAGCCAGGACGGCCATGAAGGTTATATCGCAGTGGTTGGCGAATTGTTTGAAAAGGACCGCTGCGAAGTGTACCTGTTCAATGCCGCCGAAATAGCCAAGGGTCCCATTGCCACCATCAAGATGCCCCTGCGTCTGCGTGATGCAGTCCATGGCAACTGGGTAGAGGGCGCCACTCTCGAGCAGTAAGCCTGTTACCTGCTACACTGAAGCAATCACCCCGGCACCGGGGTGATGCTCAGGCGGAGAAACAGCTATCAGTGACCTGTACATACTCACCGGACCCGAGTCCTGTGGCAAAACCACGCTGGCAACAGCATTGAGTCATTCACTTCAGGCGCCCCTGGTGCCAGAAGCCAGTCGTTCCTATCTCAACCAGAAAATGGCCGCCAACAGCAGTTTTCGCTACAACGAGAGCGACCTGCTGGCCATCGCGCGTGAGCAGCAGGCTGCCGAAGACCTGTGCCTTGCCGACCACCCCGCCCAGCAGGTCTGCGATACCGACCTGCTCGTCATTATCATCTGGAGTGAAGTGCGCTTCGGCCATTGTCACCGGGACATCCTGACCCTGTTTGACAGCAGTATTGCCAGGCACAACCGCCATTACCTGCTGTGTGATTGCGACATCCCCTGGCAGGCCGATCCCCTGCGTGAACATGCCGATTCCCGACCCGAGCTGTTCGCCCTGTACGAACAGAAACTGGATTTTTACAACCTTCCCTACACCATCATGAGCGGCAGCGAGCAGGAGCGACTGGCCAGTGCGCTGGAGCTTGCCAACTCGGGAATACATTGATTTTTTATGTGATTTAGTTGGCTGACATAAGCGAAGGTTTTGCTATCGCTTGGGTATTTCATGTCGGGAAACGGCTCTTCGAGCCTATCCCGACCTACGTGTTTTAGTCAGAGCCCAACGTGTTGTTCCTTGCTCCTTGTTCCTGTTAAAGTGTCGCCGTTCCTAAGGGGTGGCCTTGCGCCTGAGATCAAACCCTTTGAACCTGACCCGGTTAATACTGGCGGAGGAATAGGAAAGGAAAACATCGTCGTGTTTTCCACTGGGCAGCACTCCTGCTGCGTTATTTTCATCTTCCTCACCTTTGCCAATTCCGGGCTAATGTTGAATCACTACCGGAGTTGTTTATGTCCTCGCGCCGCCTGCTGTCTTTAATCTCACTGCAATTTGTTGCTGCCCCGCTGCTTGCCCAGCCTGTGCTGGAAGAAATCATTGTCACTGCCGATTTTCGCCAGTCAGCCGTCGAGGATATAGCCGCCAGTATCAGCGTGATAGACCCCGACACCATGTCGAAAAAGAATGCCCAGCACCTGGAAGATATTCTGCTCAATGCACCGAACGTCAACCTGGCTTCCGGTGCCTCCCGTGCCCGTTTCATCCAGATTCGCGGTATCGGTGAACGGGGCCAGTTTTCCGAACCCCTGAATTCTTCCGTGGGCCTGATGATCGACGGCGTGGATTTTTCCGGCATCGGTACTGCCGGCATGCTCTACGACATGGAGCAGGTGGAGATACTGATGGGCCCCCAGGGAACCCGCTATGGTTCCAATGCCCTGGCCGGGCTGATCAACCTGAAATCCCGGGCTCCGGAATCTGAATTCGGCTATGGCGTACAGTTGCAGGCAGCCAATGCCGAGGAACGTGGCATCGCCGGCTATCTCACGGGCCCTGCCACTGACGACCTGTTCTACCGGGTGTCATTACAGCAATTAGAAAGTGACGGCTTTGGCGAAAATCGTTATCTCGGTCGCCCCACCAATGCACGCGAGGAGACGACCCTGCGCGGCAAGTTTCGCTGGTTGATCAGCGATACCGAACAGCTTGATTTCACCACGGCCATGATCGACCTGGACAACGGTTATGATGCTTTCTCCCTGGACAATATCCGCGACACCCTGTCTGACGAACCCGGTTTTGACCGCCAGGATTCCAAGCTCGCCAGCCTGAATTTCAGTACCAGTCGCTTCAATCCTTTCACCCTGGAAGTCATGGGAGGCTTTGCCACGTCGGACATTGCCTACGGCTATGACGAGGACTGGGTCTATACCGGCTTTCATCCTTTTGAATATTCCTCCACGGACCAATATTTCCGTAACAGGGAGACCTCCAGTGGTGAAGTGCGCCTGGTCTCCAGCGAGGACGGCGCATTGTTTGGTGGTCGTACCAGCTGGGTAGCCGGGCTCTACTCCCTGCACCAGGATGTGGACCTGGCCCGGGACTACACTTTCCTGGCCGATGTGTTCTCCAGCCGTTTCATCATTGGCCGCGTTGCCGCCTACGCCGACACCAGTACGGCACTGAGTGACTCCCTGTCCCTTGAACTCGGTGTGCGCACGGAGCGCTTCAGTGCCGAATACAGTGACAGCAGCGGCCTGGACTTCTCACCAGACGATGACCTGTTTGGCGGCAAAATCGGCCTGAACTACCGGCTCGCCAATGACAATTTACTCTATGCCAGTATCTCCAGGGGTTATAAAAGCGGTGGCTTTAATACCGATGGCAGCCTGGATACCGACCTGCGTGAATTCGATGCCGAGACCCTCTGGAATTATGAAGCAGGCTTCAAGGGCCTCCTGCTGGATGACAGCCTGCAACTGCAGGCAGCCCTGTTTTACATGGATCGGGACGACGTCCAGATTTCCAGCTCCACCGTACGCGTTCGCGATGATGGGAGTTCGGAGTTCATTGATTTCATCGGCAATGCAGCAGCTGGCAGTAACAGCGGCATCGAACTCAGCGGGCAATGGCTTGCCAGCGAATCGCTGACCCTTTATGGCTCGCTGGGTTTGCTGGATGCGAAATACGAAGACTTCATCAATTCCGCCGGGGACAACCTGGATGGCCGCCAGCAGGCCCATGCCCCGGATTACCAGTACACCATCGGCATGGACATCATGTTCAGTACTGCCCTGGGCCTGGATATCAATCTCCAGGGACGTGATGCCTTTTATTTCTCCGACAGTCACAGCATCAGGTCGAACAGCTATGCCCTGCTCAATGCCAGCCTGCGTTACCAGCGCGGCAACCTGAACGCCACCCTGTGGGGACGCAACCTGGGCGATAAGGATTATTACGTGCGCGGTTTCTATTTCGGTAACGACCCACGTGACAACTATACTGCCAAGGGCTATACCCAACTGGGTGAACCGGTACGTTATGGTTTAACCGTGAACCTGGACTTTTAGGCAGCCGCCATGCCCCGGGTATCAGACCTGTCAGTGTTGATGACGTGATGACGGGTAATGTAAAAGCATATTTTTAGTGGCAAAAAAAAGGGCGAACATCTGTTCGCCCTTTTCTGACAATTGCTTGCCTGAACGCTCTTACAGCACCCTGGAGATACTTTCCGCCAGGTAGTCCAGGTTCTTGCTGTTAATGCCGGCCACGTTGATACGTGAAGAACCAACCAGATAAATACTGTAGTCCTTGACCAGGGTGGCCACCTGTTCCTTGTTCAGGCCCAGGAAGGAAAACAGGCCCTTTTCGTTCTGGATGAACGAAAAGTCCTTCTCGACGCCAATGGCCTGCAGCCTTTCCACCAGCATGCGACGCAGCCCGTTGATGCGGTTGCGCATGGCAGTCAGCTCATCATTCCACTCGCGGGTCAGGTCCTGGTCATCCAGAATCATGGCCACCAGGAAAGCCCCATGGGCCGGCGGTACAGAATAAATCTGGCGCGCCGTGGCAACGACCTGGCTGCCAACCGCCTGGGCAGTTTCGGCATTGGACGTGATAATGGTGACAGCACCGACCCGGTCACGGTACAACCCGAAGTTTTTCGAGTAGCTGTTGCAGATGATCAACTCGGGCAGTTTTTCCGCCATCAGCCGTGCGCCGTAGGCATCCTCGTCGAGACCATCACCCAGCCCCTGGTAAGCCATGTCGATAAACGGCACAAAACCGTTTTTCAGGGCCAGGTCGGTAACATCCTGCCACTGCTGCTGGCTCAGGTCCGCGCCACACGGGTTATGACAACAGCCATGGAGCAAGACCAGGTCACCCTGTTTTGCCGTTTTCAGCGAGGACATCATGGCATCGAAATCCAGGCTGTGGCTGGCAAAGTCATAATAAGGGTACTGCTCCAGTGTTAAACCGGTGGATGTCAGCAGAGGCACATGGTTTGGCCAGCTTGGATCGCTGACAAAAATCTTTGTCCCTGATGCCGTGTTATTGATGAACTCTGCAGCCAGGCGCAGGGAGCCGGAGCCACCGGGAGCCAGAACACAGCTATGGCGGCCTTCACGAATCACCGGATGGGCATTACCCAGCACCAGGTCCAGCGTATGCTTGATAAAGGATTCGGGACCGGCCTGGGCAATATAGGCCTTGGAATCCTCTTCCTCACACTTGATCTTTTCGGCTTTTTTAACCGCCGTCATGACCGGGCAATTACCACTTTCGTCCTTGTAGACACCGACACCCAGATCAATTTTGTTCGGGTTCGTGTCCTTTTTGAACGCGGCTGAGAGTCCAAGAATGGGATCGGCTGGCCTTGCTTCGATTGCATCAAACATTGCGGTTTCCAGAATCAAGTGTGGTTGGTTGACAGAATTTTTTCACGGGCCCTCGTAAAAGCGGCTTTCATGAAAAAAACGGCGCGAATTATACCAGCCTATTTTGTGCTTCGCGGCAAAATTCGTGTTCTGGAGAGTAAAAAGTCGGCAAATAGTCCCGAAGAGGCAGTTTAAATGGCACCCAGGTCGGCCAGTGTCGAGGCAATAGTCTCAGCCATTTCCTGGTATCCGGCCGCATTGGG
>CAZROW010000086.1:0-9480 GCA_964601805.1 uncultured Enterobacteriaceae bacterium | reverse complement strand
TATAGGTTAAAGACAGGAACGCATTATGAGTGACGAAACACAAAGCGCATTTGATACCGAAGAAACCCGCGAGCTGGTACAAAAGTTCGTGTCGGCCAACAACAATATCCGCGACCAGATTGCCGGCACCATTATCGGCCAGCATCACATCGTGGATAACCTGCTCATTACCCTTTACGTGGGCGGCCACTGTCTGATTACCGGTATGCCTGGTACGGCCAAGACCTTGCTGGTGCATACCCTGGCCTCGGCCCTGGGCCTGACCTTCAAGCGTATCCAGTTCACTCCCGACCTGATGCCGACCGATATCACCGGTACTGACATGGTCGAGGAAGACCAGAGCACCGGCAAACGTGAATGGCGTTTTGTTCCCGGCCCGGTCTTTACCAACGTGTTGCTGGCTGACGAGATCAACCGTACTCCACCAAAAACACAGGCGGCACTACTGGAAGCCATGCAGGAAAAAACCGTGACTGTGCGCGGCCAGATTCATAACCTGGACAAGCCTTTCCTGGTCCTGGCCACCCAGAACCCGATCGAACTGGAAGGCACCTACCCGCTGCCGGAAGCCCAGCTTGACCGCTTCCTGTTCAACGTCATTCTCGACTACCTGTCAGCGGAAGAAGAAGTTGCCGTGCTTGACCGTTTCACCAAACGCGTGGACATGCCCGAAGTTACCGCCTGTACCAATGCCGAGGAAATCCTCAAGTTCCAGTGGCTGGTGCGCCAGGTACCCATCTCTGAGGCGGTCACCCGCTACGCCGTTGACGTGGTCCGTGCCACTCGCCCCGCCGATCCGCTGGCGACCGAGATGGTGAAAAAATACGTGAACTTTGGCTCATCGATCCGTGCCTCCATGAACCTGGTCCTGGCCGCCAAGGCCCGTGCCCTGATGGAAGGCCGCTACCACGTGACGCCGGAAGACGTAAAACACCTGGCCACACCGATCCTGCGTCACCGCGTGTTGCCGAACTACTACGCTGAATCCGACGGTGTCACCATCGACGATATCCTGGACAGCATGCTTACCGACCTGGCACAGCCGGCGGCGGCAGCGTAATCAATGTCGGCAAACGGGCCTGCGGCCCTATGCCGACCTACGGTTTATTTGAACCGTTAACGTAATTAATGAAATGACAACAACATGGCACTGACCCAAACCGACAACAAGAACGCCCAGACCCGACTGCTCAACCCGTCCGTGCTGGCCAGCCTCTCCAACCTGGAGCTGGTGGCCAAGGCCGTGGTGGAGGGCTTTGTCATCGGCCTGCACCGTTCACCCAAGTTCGGTTTCAGCCAGGAGTTTGTCGAGTACCGCCAGTACGTGGACGGTGATGACCCGCGCTACATCGACTGGAACGTGTTCTCACGCACTGACCGCACCTATATCAAGCGTTTCCTTGGCGAGACCAATTCACACCTGATGCTGCTGCTCGATACCAGTGCCTCCATGGGCTTTGGCTCCGACGGTACCACCAAGCTGCAGTACGGCAAGTACCTGGGCGCTTCCCTGGCCTACCTGGCCTCGCGCCAGCACGATGCCGTGGGCGTGATGCTCTTCGATGACGAGATCAAGGAATACCGCCCACCGGCCAGCAAGATGGGGTCGCTGCAGGGCGTGATCCACACCCTGGATGCCGCCGAGGCGTCCCTGGGCACCGACATCAACAAGCCCATGCAGCGCTTTCGCGAGCACATCAAGAAGCGTGGCCTGGTGGCCGTGATTTCCGATTTTTACTGCGACGCCGAGGAACTGCTGGAAAACATTCGCCCCCTGGCGCTGCATGGCCAGGACGTGATCATGTTTCACCTGCTCGATGACAACGAGCTGAACCCGGACATCAAGCAATCCACGCTTTACGAAGACATGGAAACCGGCGAGGCCGTCGAGGTGGAACCCACCTACATGAACAAGGCCTACCGGGAAAAGATCCAGAAACACATCAAGACCATCGAAGACGCCGCCAACGGTATCCGCGCCGACCACATCCTGCTCAACACATCCGAGCCGCTGGATCGGGCGCTGCATAATTACCTGACGTTCAGGGAGAAGCGGGGTTGATGTGAACGTCGGCATAGACTCGAAGAGTCGTTTGCCGACAGGAACAATAAACCAATGCGTCAATTGACGCATTGGTAGGCCGGAAATGACCCGCAGGGTCATCTCCGGCAAAACGAATTTGAAACGCCGGAGATCGCTGCGCGATTTCCGGCCTACGCAACAGGTAACAACCGGGTGCGGCTTAACGTGCCCGAAACAACGGTAAGGACTAATGGCATTACTGGGACCTTTATTTCTGCTTGGCCTGCTCGGCATCGGGCTGCCCCTGTGGCTGCACCGCCTGGAAACCCAGGTGACCGAGCGCGAAAAATTCGCCACCACCATGTTCCTGGAACCGGCGAAGAAGCGCATCCATGTGCAGAAAAAACTCAAGTACCTGCTGCTGATGGCCCTGCGTATCCTGTTCTTCATTATCTTGGCGCTGGCCTTTGCCCGCCCGATTTTCTTCGCTCCACCGCAGGCCGTGGTCACTGCTGACACCACCCATCATGTCATCGTCATGGATACCTCATTTTCCATGTCTGCCAATGGCGCCTTTGCCGATGCCCAGGACAGCGCCCGCAACATTATCAACAACATGGGTGATGACGATATTGCCAGCCTTTACTCCGCCTCGACCGGTGTCACCAACGTGGTGGCAGTCACCAATGATGCGGCCATCCTGGAACAGGGCGTCAGCTCACTGTCTCCCGGCAACGGCAAGCTCGACCTGGGCGTGATGGTGACCTCCCTGAATACCCTGGTGGAAGCCAGCCAGGCCAATTTCGTTCTGCACGTGATCAGCGACTTTCAGCAAACCGGCCAGGCCGTGCGTTTTGCCGACATGATTCCCGATGTCATCAACGGCCGTCCGATGACCCTCAACCTGGAACGCGTTGCCACAAGCAATGTCCCCAACCAGGCCATTGATTCCGTGGTGGTACAAAGCGGCCAGGATGTCATCGTCAGTGTCAGGGGCTATAACGACAGCGAAGAACTACAACGTACCGTATCGCTCTCCGTTAACGGCGTGGCGCAAGGCAGCCAGGAAATTACCCTGGGTGGCAACGACTCACCCGACGTCATGACCGTTGAATTCATGGGTGTCGTCTTCGAGGAAGGAGATAACCGTCTTGACCTGACCCTCTCACCGGGCGATGCCATTGCTGCTGACGACATCCGCCATGCCGTGTTCGATAACGCACCACCGGCTCCGGTCCTGCTGTTGACCGATGATCCCGAATCACGCGGCGTCACCTATATCACCTCCGCGCTGGAAACCGCGCCGCGCGGTTACGAAGTCATTGCCCAGCCCATTACCGATTTTGACGCACGCGTACTGCAGCGTTATCCCTGGATCGTGATCGAGGACCTGGCTGACATCAATTCCAGCCTGGCCGTCGCCATCACCGATTACGTCAACGGTGGTGGTGCCGTGATTGCCGGTGCCAGTGAAAACCTGCTGGGCCAGGCGGCGATTCCCGTACTGGATTTGCCCATTACCGCGACCTCCCTGCGCCGGGAAGGCCGCAACCCGATTACCATGATTGACAGCAGCCACCCCGCCCTGCGGGAGAGCTCCGGCTGGGGCTCGGTGAATGTTCGCACTCTGCCGGTAACACCGAGTGACGACGACCGTCTGTTAATAGCCCAGGCCGGTGACCGCCCCGTGCTGCTGGAGCGCCAGATTGGCCGCGGCCGTTTCATGCTGCTCAATACTGCCCTGGACAACACCATCAGTGACCTGCCGGTAAAACCGGTCTTTGTCACCTTCATGGCCGAAGCCGCGCGCTACCTGTCCAACGAAAACCTGCTGGTCAGGGAACAGGTAGCCGGCAGCTTCCTGCAACTATCCCGCTCCGGCGGCGCCTCTGGCCAGGTCTTTGACCCCGACGGCGTGAGCCTGCTGTCCCTGTCCGATACCACGCAGGCCCAGGACATTGCCCTGAATAAAACCGGCTTTTACCGGGTCATTACTCCAGGAGGCGAAGTCCTGGTGGCCGTAAACCCGGATCGCAGGGAGTCAGATCTCACTGTTATGGATGCCCAGGTACTGCAAAACTGGCAGAATGTGGTGGCAGAAGCCGCCGGAACGGGTGAACAGGCCCTGGATACCGGCGGGGAAATAGCCGCCGAGGACATGGAAGAGCGCGAAATCTGGCGCTTTTTCCTGATTTTACTTGTTATCATAGTTCTCGCTGAATCATACCTGGGTAACCAGCATCTTCGTGTCAGAACAGGAACGCTATAAAACTCATCACAGGCAACAGGCATAGCAAACATGCAAACATCTAACCGCCTAGATCAGTATCTCGACAATTTCAGGTCCCGCCTGAAAAAACTCACCCTTGTGCAAGGCATGGCCGCCACTGCTGTGGTCCTGCTTGTGGTTGCCGTGATTGGCGCCTGGTTTTCCACCGAGAGTGGTTTCTCCGGTGAAACCGTTGCCGCGTTCCGTATTTTCCTGGTGCTGGCCCTGGCCGGTGTCATCATCACTACCATCGTGCGTCCCCTGAAGGACATCGATGCTGACGTCAGCGGCAAGATTGAATCACGCACTCCCGATTTTGGCGGGCGTATCGAAACCTACGCCCAGATGAAGGAAACCAACAATCCCTTCCGCGACCTGCTGGCCGAAGATGCCCTGAAGGTCACGGACAACCATCCCGTGGAACAGGAAATCAGCCAGCGCGATTTCAGCATCGCCGGCGCCGTCGGCGGCATGGCCGTGGTCATCTTTGCCATCCTGCTGTTGGCCGGTCCCGGCATGATGAACTACAGCCTGCGCAACCTGCTGGCCGGCTGGGCCTTTGACGACCTGCTGCCACCGCAATCCATTGTTGTCACACCCGGTGACCAGAGTGTGAGACGTGGCGCCAACCTGCGCGTGATGGCGGCCATGGAAGGATTTGATCCCGATGAAGCCGTGATCCACGTGCGTGAAGCCGGCGGCGACTGGCAGGAAGTGGCCATGGTAGGCAGCCCGGCCGGTTTTGAATTCACCTTCTTCGCCATGCAGGACAACCTCTCCTACTACGTCACCACTACCGGCCTGCGCAGCCCAGAATACGATGTCACCGTGGTGGATGTGCCCGGTATCGAATCGCTGGAGCTGACCTACAACTATCCCGAGTGGACCGAGCGCGACCCGGAAACCTTTGAGCAGGGCGATATCCGCACCCTGCCCGATACCCGCATCGAGCTGAAGGTCACTACCACCGCACCACTGGCCGAAGGTGCGCTGGTCCTGAACGAAGTGGACCAGGCCATGACCATCAACGGCGTGGATGCCACCTCTGAATTTACCGTGACTGATGAAGGCGAGTACTACATTGCCGCCATCGTTGGTGGCGAGCAGGTGCGCCTGAGCGATGACTACTTCATCCGCATCGCCGAAGATGGCAAGCCGGTGATTGAATTCATTCGCCCCGGCGGCGACTGGAATGCCAGCAACATCGAGGAAGTCACCGCGCGCATAGAAGCCAGCGACGATTTCAACCTGGAAGCCCTGACCCTGAAGTACTCGGTCAACGGCGGCGACTGGCAGGCTGTGGAACTGGCCACCAACGTGCGTGATATCACCGCCGAGCATATCTTCATGCTGGAAGACATCACGGTTGAGGAAGAAGTCACCTCCGAATCCAACCTCGGCCAGTTCACCATTGTGACCTCCGAGGAACAACAGCAGCAGGCCATTGAAGAAGACAGTGAAGCCTACATCGCCCTAATGGAAGGCGAGGCCGATGACAGCCAGCCACCTGCCCCCAACCGCGTACCGCTGGTGCCCGGCGACCTGATTTCCTTTTACGCCGAAGGCAATGACCGCAGCCAGACCGTTCGCACGGACATGTTCTTCATACAGATCCAGAATTACCAGCGTCGTTACAGCCAGTCGCAGATGTCCGGCGGCGGTGGCGGTGGCGGCGGTGGTGGCGGCCCGCAGGATGAAATCTCCAACCGCCAGCGCCAGATCATTACCTCCACCTGGAACCTGATCCGCGAACAGGCGGAAGAAGCCGATGACGGCCAGATCCAGGTCAACTCGTCACTGTTGTCCGAACTGCAGACCACGCTGGCTGAACAGGCCGCGACCCTGGCCGAACGCACCCGCGCCCGCCAGCTCGACAACCAGGATGACCAGATCGAGGAATTCGTGGTCAACATGGAACGCGCTGTACAGAGCATGTACCCCGCTTCCGAACGCCTGGCCGTAGTCGAACTGGACGAGGCCATCGCGCCCGCCCAGGAAGCCCTGCAGCACCTGCTGCGCGCCGAGGCAGTCTTCAATGAATTCCAGGTCCAGAACCAGCAAGGCGGTGGTGGTGGCGGCGGTGGCGGCCGCGCCCAGCAGGACCTGGCGGAAATGTTTGAACTGGAAATGGACCTGGAGCTGAACCAGTACGAAACCGGCAGCAATGCCTCGCCCCAGGCACAACAGGCCGAAGAAGAAGACATCATGGACCAGCTCGATGAGCTGGCCAAACGCCAGCAGCAACTGGCCAACAACATGCGCAACCAGCAGCAAATGTCTGAAGCCCAGCGTTACCAGCAGGAAATGCTCAGGCGCCAGACCGAGGAACTGCAGGAGCGCCTGGAACAGTTGCAGCAACAGCGCGAATCACTGCAGCGCGGCCAGGGCCAGCAGACTGCCCAGAACCAGTCCGGTCAGCAAGGCCAGCAGGGGCAGGAAGGACAGCAAGGACAACAGGGTCAGCCTGGACAACCAGGGCAACCCGGTCAGGCAGGCCAGGCCGGACAAGGTGGCCAACAGGGTGAGCCCGGCAGCGAACAGAACCCGCAAGTCGCCCAGAGTGAACTGCAGCGCCGACTGGAAAGTGCCATTCGCGCCATGGAACAGAGCGCCGAAGCCATGCGCGGCAACGCCAGCCCGGAAGAACGCCAGCGCGCCGCCGACGAAGCCCAGCGCCAGCTCGAAGGAGCCCGCGAACAGATCCAGGCTGACCAGTTAGCCGACCTGCAATCCTCCTTCAGCAACATGGCCGAGCAGGCCCAGCGCATGGCCCGCGAACAGGCACGCCAGGAACAACAACTCCAGGACGCCATGGAAAGAGCCGTCGCCGAACGTGAAAGCGGCGAAGACGCGAACAGCCGCGGTATGGAACTGGAAGAAGAATGGGCACTGGCCCGTGAGAAAACCGCCCTGGCCGGTGAGCTGTCCGACCTGCAGGAACAGATGCTGCGATCCATGCAGCGCTTTGGCGATGATGTCCCCGAAGCCGCCAGGGAATTACAACGCGCCAACCAGGACGTCGTGGAAAACGAACTCGAACAGGCCCTGTCCAACGCCGCGCTGTATATTGATGCCGGTTACGGTCTCTACATTGCCGGTAACGAAAGCGCCGTCACCGCTGAAATGGAACGCCTGGCCGAGCGCCTGGCCGAAGCCCAGGAACTGGTCGAAGGCCAGGGCGCCCCGGGTACTTCCGATGCCGATATCGCAAGACGCCAGGCCCAGGCCCTGCGCCAGCAGCTGCAGCAGCAGTTAGCCGGCAACGGCCAGCAGCCCGGTGATCCCAACCAGCAAGGCCAACAGGGCCAGCAGGGACAACCCGGCCAACCCGATCCCAACGGCCAACAGCAGGGCCAGGGCCAACAACCAGGTGGCCAGCAGCAAGGCGGACAACAACAGGGCGGCGGCTTCGGTGGCGGTGATCGCTTCATCGGCGGCAACCGATTCGGCCCCTGGAACGGTGTCGACCCGCTAACCAACGGCCCCATCGATGTCCCCGACCAGTTCTACGGCGACCTCGACCAGTTCACCCAGCAGGCCAGGAATGCGGTCCAGGACCTGGAACTCAACGCAGAAGAACTGGCACAGATGTATGACTGGATTCGCCAGCTGGAAGCCACCCGCCTGAACCGTAACGAGGACATCCTCGCCAGGGAATACGGCGATATGCTGGCGCTGATTGAGCAGTTGGAAGTGGGCCTGCAGATTGAGAACAACACTGGGACTGGCAACAACGTCAGGACAGCGACACCGGATACTGTGCCGGATGAGTACAAGGAATCGGTAGCCGAGTACTACCGCCGACTCAGCAGGGAATAAAAGACTCCAGGTAAAGAAAAGCCGCCTCGTCGCAAGACCTGGCGGCTTTTTTATTGGTTGTTCAAATTCATTTAAAAATGAGATTTGAATGTGGACGAGTCATCCTGATTTCTGCCGATTGATTTCTTAATACCTACAACCTAGTTCAGGTATCCTAGAATGCAAATTTAAGTGGGTGTCCCCATATAACATCCCAACTTTCTTGCCATCAATAGCGCCAATAAAATCAAAGGAGCAGTGTAACTTGATTTGCAGTTTCCACCCTCTTCAGTGATTATCTGCATTAAACAACCATCAGAATCAAAAGCACATGAACGAAGAAACGAGTGACTGTCTTTTCTGCAACATTCCAAAAGAAAGGGTGATAGCTGAGAATAAGCATGCATATGTTATTCGTGACGGATTCCCTGTAACAGAGGGGCACTCACTTGTTATACCAAAACGTCATGCTGAAGATTATTTCGATATTACAGAAGACGAGTTGCTTGCTTGTGACTCTTTGTTGCGGTCTGTTAGAACTAAAATTATGGAAGACGATCAATCTGTTAAAGGATTCAATATAGGCATGAATTCTGGCTTTGTAGCTGGGCAAACAATATTTCACTGTCATATACACTTAATACCAAGGCGCGAAGGCGATGTTGAAAACCCTAGAGGTGGCGTCAGGCATGTAATACCTGGGAAAGGTAATTATTAGTGACCTTTGTATCTAAAATGCCGCAGTTAGAGGATTATTGGAGGGGAATAGTTCTTTTTGGTAGAAATGTGGCTAGCTATAAATTCGCTCTTGCCAAATCTTTACTTGATCTAAAGCCTGAATCAGGGCAACTAATAAAACTTGAAGAGTTAGCCCCAATTTATGCAGGCCATATTGCCAAGCATCTTAAACAAACAGACAAGCAGGGCACATCAAATAGCAGTAAATTTCTAGATGGATGCAGAAAATATAATTCAGGAGCAATTAATTCAGATAATTTGGTAGATCTTACTGTCCGCTCCGGATTCAACAATGTAATTGATGCATTTCATGTGGTAGGCCGAGATGTGATCCCAACGCACTTTTATATTGACGAACGGAAAAGTAACAAAGGCATACGGATAACAGATGAATTTTCTGCATTAATAAACCAACATCAATCCGTGAACCTCCCGCAAGAAGTAGAAGCCCGATGGAATCTTGTTGAAACTGCATGGGAGCTTGGAGTCTCAAGAAGTCTAGTTTCTATTGCGTATAACGAAGAAAACCAATCACTATTTGCTCTAGACAGCCAACGAAGAAGAAAATCAGTTACTGGTAGTAGAGACGCGTTAAATGGATACCAGAAAGGTAAGTGTTTCTATTGTTTCTCCGATATTTACATCGAGGATA
>CAZROW010000085.1:0-9919 GCA_964601805.1 uncultured Enterobacteriaceae bacterium | reverse complement strand
TTAGCCAGCAACCTGTCCAGGTGATTGGCAAACGCCTGCTTATCCTGGTTATTCAAAGGGGGTGGGCCGCCGGTATGGATGCCGCTGCTGCGCATGGTGTCCAGGAAGTCACGCATGTTCAGGCGACCCCTGATGTTGTTACTGGTAAACAGCTCCCCTCTCGGGCTCAGGGCCAGGCCTCCTTTCTCAATCACTTCGGCTGCCAGGGGTATGTCGGCGGTAATGACCAGATCCCCGGCATTAGTCAGTTTCACGATTTCATTATCGGCCACATCAAACCCGGGCGGTACCTGGATCGCGGTGATATTTTTATCCGCCGGTGTCGACAGACCCTGGTTGGCCACCAGGGTCAGGTGGATCCCGGTACGCCGGGCTGCCCGAAAAAGAATTTCCTTGATGACAACGGGACAAGCATCGGCATCCACCCAGATTTTCATGTCCTGTCCTCCTGTCCTCTCATGAATCCCGGCAACCGGGAAGTAATACGCTTCATGTTCTGGTATTTTTATCAGGCAAATATTCTTAATGGCGGGCAATGTAATTAAATCCCCGTGTCATTACACCCCAAAGCCAACTGGAAGACACCACATGAACCCGTTCCTGCAATGCCCCCTGCTTTGTTCCAGGGATTCAACATGCTGACATTGCTATTCAGCATGAGTATATGCGGTATGGCGCAATGGGAAAAACGACGTGGCTGGTTGTGGGGATTGGGCTGCTTCCTGGTCTTAGCATTGATCCAGACCTTCCTGGTATCAGGCTACTGGGGAGCCGTGCTGGGCTTCATTGTTACCTTTTGCGCCATGATATACGCCAACTTCAAATACCCGGTCAAAAAAGGCCCAACGCTCGGATAACCCTGCGCTTATTCATTGAGCACACTGATCACCGGTAACTCTATAGCCACTGACTCGCCTCCTTCAAACTGCAGGGTCATTTTCACCGTGTTGCCATCGCGCAACTGGCGTTTCATACCCATCAGCATCAGGTGCATGCCACCGGTTGCCAGTTTCAACTGGCCATGTGCGGGAATTTCGGCAGACATCACGTGCTCCATCGACATCATGCCACCCTGGCGACGTACGGTCGTGTGAATCATAACGTTATTGGCAGCCGGTGTGGTGGCCCCGGTCAGCACCAGAGTCTCTTCTGTATTATTGACCAGGGTCATGTAGGCCGAGGTGTTGACGGTACCGGGAGGCAGGCCGCGCACATAACCGTTCCTGACCTCGACTCCCGGACTGGCAGCAGCCAATGCCAATGTCGGCACCAGGCAAAGCGCCAGCAACAGGCCAGGGCAATTGTTAATCAACAGCTTTTGCAAAGACGTCATCACGTTTCTCATCAGGATTTGGGCACCACGACCTGGATACTGGGTTCATTGTCCATGGCGATATTGCCTCGCAGCCGGTAGCCACCGACAGCTTGCCGCATGGTCTGGTATATCCAGCGCCCTTCCTCATCGGTGCGGGCATTGATCAGGAAGGTGGCTTCCCGGTCACGTATGTACTGGCCGATTTCACCCAGCTCGACCATTATCTCAAGATTCCGCTGTGACAGAGACTCGGCATCCAGGGAAAACACGTCCATTTCTATTTCCCGTGCCTGCTCCAGGCGGCGGCGGGAGTCAGCTATGGCCGGTTGCGAGCTATCGACACGGGCGGCGCGATTGAGCAGATCCTCGGCATTGTCATACTGGCGCACCTGGATGGCAGCTTCGGCCAGTTCCACGTAGCGCAGAGCCACATCCCGAATGCCCTGCAGGGCGACTTCGTTCTCCGGATCAAAATCCAGGACTGACCGAAAGCCGTCGTAGGCGTTATTCCCTGGTGGTGTCATGAGGCGGTTATCCTCATAGGCCACGCGCGCCTCGTACAGCATGTCCGCCAGAATACGTTGCCTGACAAAAACATTGTCACTGCCATCATCGCCATCGGTGGCAGAACCGTCAGTATTTTGCGGGTTTTCCTCCGGGGAATAGACCACCTCGTTGTCCCCGGTCTCGGCGCAGGAAACCAGTATCGACAACAGGCATAGGATAACTATGTGGCGAATGCAGTTGACCATAATATCTTCAGAGGATACCGCTGAACGGCATAAAATTCAGCCACTGGCCTTTAGTCACCGTCTCACCTATCGGAATTTCAGCCAGCCCGTCAGCCCAGGATAACGAAGTCATCAGGCTGGATCCCTGGTTTGTAAAGGCTTCCAGGGTTTGCTCACCCGCCTCGTCCTGTTTCAGCCTGACGCGAAGAAATTCCAGGCGTGTGCCGGGTTTTTCCACGGCAAACCCGGACTTTACCTTGATCCTGGGCAAACCGGTTACCCTGGCACCCTGCACCTTGAGCAGGTAGGGGCGCACCAGCATGACGAAAGTCACGAATACGGCCACCGGATTACCCGGTAATCCAAAGAAAGGAATGTCATTGATGCGACCATAGGAAAAGGGCTTGCCGGGTTTGATCGCCAGCTTCCAAAGCGCCAGTTGTCCCAGATTTTCCACGGCCTGCCGAACATGATCTTCATCGCCGACAGAAACACCGCCGGTAGTGATAATACAATCGGCGTTTTCCGCTGCCCGGGTCAGGGCATCCTGGGTCTCCTCCAGCGAATCGGCCACGATTCCCTGCTTGAGCACTCGCATCCCCAATCCGGTCAACAAGCCTTCCAGGGTAAAACTGTTGGAATCATAAAGCTGGCCCGGTTTCAGTGCCTGGCCCGGTGCGATGACTTCATCACCGGTATTGATGATGGCCACCGTCAGGGGCTTTTTCAGGGAGACTTCACTGATACCCAGCGAGGCCAGCAAGCCCAGGTCCTGGGGACGCAAGCGATGCCCCGACTCCAGGATGACTTCTCCCCGGCTGACATCATGTCCTTTCAGGCGAATGTTTTCACCGGCTGTTGGCAATTGCATGATGGCAACATGGCCTTCCTCAGCCTGCGTATTTTCCTGTATCACCACGGCATCAGCACCCGCCGGGATGGGGGCGCCGGTAAAAATACGCGCGGCACTGCCCTGTTCCAGCGTGGTACCCGGGTGACCGGCAGCAATGGTCTGGGAAACCGGCAGGCGGCAACCCGGCTTGTCCAGGTCTGCTGTATTGACGGCGTACCCGTCCATGGCACTGTTGTCGAAAGCCGGCACATCGACTTCAGCGGTACGGGATTTTGCCAGCACGCCGCCCAGTGCCTGCGGCAGGGACACATCAACCAGCCCGCCATTTTCCTTCACGTCTTGGAGAAGAAAGGCCAGGGCTTTGTCCAGGGGGATCAGTTGGGATGTGGGCATGGGTATTACCGGCAGTAATGAGGGATGTTATTTTAACTGACAAGGAGCAAGAAGTAAGGTTGGAATGTTCCTGTAGGCCGGAAGAGCGAAGCGTCATCCGGCACGGCGACCAACGGTCGCCTGACTAGAAAAAATTTTAGACAAATGATCAGGGTGCCCTGCGGGCACCTTGCCGGATGACGGCGCTTCACGCCTCTTCCGGCCTACGGGTAATCTTTTGGGCCCCACGTGTCGCCCCTTGTTCCTGCGTTATAATGCCCACCACCTGAATTCAAACTGTTCCCCTGTGTCTGATTACCTGATTTTTCTTGTTCCCGCGATTGTCTTTGGCGGCGCCTTTTTGTCCACGGTCGCCGGTATGGGCGGTGGCCTGCTGATACTGGCCAGTTGCTCCCAGATCATGCCAGTCAGCGTGGTTATTCCCCTGAACGGGGTCTTTGTGTTCGCCGGGCAGGTCACCCGGACGGTGCAGTTCTGGAAACACATTGGCTGGCACATCACCCTCCCCTTCATTCCCGGCTCGGTTATTGGCGCCCTGCTGGGCACCGTGATTTATTTCAGGCTGTCTGATATCGCCATTGCGCTCATCCTGGGCTCGGTCATGCTCTGGTTCAGCTGGGTGCCGAGCAGCCGTGCTTCCAGGCATCTGGCGGACAAAATTCCCCAACCCTGGTTCTGGGTAGGCATCATTCACACGTTTTTATCGACAGTGTCAGGGGCAGGCGGCCTGATGCAATCGTTGATGGTCAACAGCAAACTCGGCAAGGAAGCCGTGGTGGCCACGATCGCCGGTACCCTGCTGGCAATGTCACTGTTCAAATCGGTGGGGTATTTCCTGGCGGGCTTTGATTACCAGGCCTGGCTGCCCGTCATCCTGCTGTCATGGCTAACCGGCATCGCCGGTACCTGGGTGGGCAAAAAATCCCTGAACCGCATGCCGGATATTTTCTTCCGGCGCCTGATCAAGACGATGGTGACGGTTTTTGCGCTTCGGCTTTTCTGGCGGGCCGCTTCCCTCGCCTGGGGGCTTTAGCCGCCGGCTTTTTCTTGCGCGGCGTATTCTTGCTGTTTTTTCGCGCGGTCTTTTTGCCATCCTGCTTTTCAGGCGTTTTCACCGCCGCAACTTTCCGCGGCCTGGGTGCCGGCGCTTTTTTCTTTACGCCATAAATAGCCTCGATCACATCGACCACACCTGCTCCACGGGAACGCTGCTTGATACCGAAGGTGGCCATGATTTTTTCGCAGTTCAGTGCCGAGTTCTGGATATATGGAGCGTCAACGGGAAGCAGTTCCACGTCGAGGTTGCCCAGGGCTTTCTCAAGCTTCTTGTCATGTTTGGCCGCCTCTTCCAGCACGTGCTGGACAAAGGCATCCTGGTTTACCGGCTGCATGGCATTGTAGTGGTAAGTTCCCCAGACCTCGGCATTGCAGTCCACCTGGCGCACAATGCCGTAAATGGCCCGGGCCACATCCAGGACCGGGGTCGGGCTAAACCGGTTGTCCACGACCTGGATTTTGCCATTGCGCTCTTTACAGTTTTCGATCAGCTGCCGGAAATAATGATCCCGGTGAGGGCTGAACAGCCAGTCGGTGCGCAGGATGATGTGTTTGCCGGTTTCCTCGCGCAAGGTACGCTCCCCGTACCACTTGCTGCGCCCATAGCGGCAGGTCGGGTTGGTTTCGTCTTCCTCGGTATAGGTTTCCTTTTTCTGACCGTCAAAGACATAGCTTGAAGAGTGATGCAGCATGGGAATACCCAGCTGCTCACAGACCCGGGCCAGTGAGGTGACACCCTCGGTATTTACCTGGTCGCACAGCCGTGCCGCTTCCGCATCGGATTCAGCCTTCTGCAGGTTGGTATAGGTGGACACGTTGATGAGCTGGGTGGGATTGATACGGGTAACGGCCTTGACCACTTCCTTGGGTTTGAGGACATCGACCTCATCGGTGGTCAATGTGGCATGTTCAATCTGCCTGTCGCACAGCAGGCTGACCAGCTCCTTACCAAGCTGGCTGTTGGCACCAAAGACAAGTAGTTTCACGGGATCCTGCTACGTTATTGTAATAATTGGCTTATAGCTTACTGGACAACATGGGCTCGAGGGAAATGCTGTCTGCATTTCCCCGGCCTGGAATAAAGGTGATCGGTTTACAGGATATTGCTGTTGCAGGCTAAAACGGAATATCGTCGTCAAAGCTGTCCATGTCAGCCGGGGCCGGCTGGGGCGCACTCTGGGGCTTGGAAGCTGGTGCAGCTGCCTGACTGGGCTGGTAGTTGCCGCCGCTGTTACCACCGCCACCACTGCCGCGGCTGTCGAGCATCTGCATTTCATTGGCGATAATGTCCGTGGCATAGCGCTTGATGCCGTCCTGTTCCCAGGAACGGGTCTGCAAGCGGCCTTCCACGTAGAGTTTGGAGCCCTTGCGCACGTATTCGGCGACAATTTCAGCCAGGCGCTGGTAGAAGGTCACGCGGTGCCATTCCGTGCGTTCCTGCTGCTCGCCGGTATTCTTGTCCTTCCAGGTTTCACTCGTGGCCAGAGTAATATTGGTGACTGCATTACCATTCGGCATATAGCGCGTTTCCGGGTCTGCGCCCACATTACCGACCAGTATTACCTTGTTTATGCCTCTGCTTGCCACGTAAGCCTCCTGTGGATTCTGGTGAATTTGCTCTGCCGTCAAGTTTAGCAGACTTCTGAAATATTACGATTATAAATTCCCCCTGTTGGCACAACAGACTGATTTTCAACGTCGTTTTTTTACAGCGTCATCCTTCCCAGTCACGCAATCGCCTGGCCATGGTTTCAACCTGGCCATTGAGCTGGTCAATTTCATCGAGCAGGTCCAGAACGATGGCCAGCCCGGTGAAATCCAGGCCCAGATCGCGCTGCAAACGCCAGGCCTTGGCCATACGCGAGGCAGACTCCACCGGAATCAGCCATGATTCCGCCTTGCTGCTCCCACTGACTTCAGTAATACCGAAATCCACACACTTGATGACAAACTCGCTTTCCAGGCAATAACGGTGACACACTTCCTGGACGGTATAGCCCTGGTCCTGTTCGATGGTTTCGGGTTCATAGGTTTTGCTCATGTCATATCTCCCTGTCTTGCCAACCCTGTCAATCCTGCCAGTTTGGCCTTGGATTGAACGTCACCTCTTCTGCCAGCTTGCCCCACAGTTCCCTGGCTGTCCCGGTGCTTTCTTCGGGCATTACAATTTTAACCACCGCGAACAGATCTCCCGGTGTTTTCCCCGGCAGGCCCTTGCCTTTCAATCGCAGCCGCGCGCCTGCCTGGGTACCCGCAGGAACACTCAACTTCACCTTGCCCGCCGGGGTGGGTACATCCAGCTTGGCCCCCAATGCCGCTTCCCAGGGGGCCAGGGGCAATACCAGGGAAAGATTCCTGCCCTGAACCGTATACAGGGGATGCGGTGCGATATTCACCGTGACAATCAGGTCACCGGGCCCACCATTACCTATACCCGGGGCGCCCTGTCCCTTCAGCCGCAACTGCTGGCCTTCTGCAGTGCCGGCAGGGATTTTCACTCTGAGCTTGCGCGTTTTGTGGCTGACCAGTCCCTGCTCATCCACCACCGGCACCCGCAGTTCCAGCACCTTTTCCGTGCCGGCATGCACTTCTTCCAGGAACAGGGACAAATTGGCATGGATATCCTCGCCACGCATGTCAAAACTGCGGGCCTGTCCGCGCTGGTAGCTGCGGTGGAAGCCTCCCTCACGCCCGAATATGCTCGTGAAGAAATCGCTGAATTCTCCCGTATCGGTATCGCTGAAATGGGTGGCTGATTCCCATCCAGGCGGCGGCCTGAATTCACCGCCAGCGCCACTGGCACCAAGCTTGCGAAGCTCATCATATTCCTGGCGCTTGTCGGCATCCCCCAACACCTCGTAGGCCTCGCCGAGTTCCTTGAATTTCTCCTCGGCATCCTCAGCCTTGCTGACGTCGGGATGATATTTGCGCGCCAGGCGCTTGTAGGCTTTCTTGATCTCCTCACGGGTCGCGTTTTCCTCGACGCCCATGATCTTGTAATAGTCCTTGAACTCCATGTTTTGCCTGCTACCTCAAAAAGTAATTGGGAGAATAAGGATTCATGCCCTGACTGATCTTGACCCAGGTCAAGAACGTACAAACAGCTCAAGCCTGTTATTACAGCGGTCAATACATACTTAACCATAAAGCTGCATTTGTGATAGTCAACAGCAGTCTAAGACCACCAGTTGTCCTGCCTTGAAAAATTCGAACAGAACATGCTTAACAGCGTATAATTGCCGGTTTGCTTTCGCCCTTCGGGCATACATTCACCATCCACGTAACCTAAGTCGTTGAGCTCATGGATAATATCGTAGTCAGGGGCGCTCGCACCCACAATCTCAAGAATATCGATATCACCATTCCCCGGGACAAGCTGGTGGTGATCACCGGCATCTCCGGTTCCGGCAAGTCCTCCCTGGCCTTTGATACACTCTATGCCGAAGGCCAGCGCCGCTACGTGGAATCCCTGTCCACCTATGCCCGCCAGTTCCTGTCCATGATGGATAAACCGGACATGGACCAGATCTCGGGTCTGTCACCGGCCATTTCCATCGAGCAGAAATCCACGTCCCACAATCCCCGTTCCACGGTGGGCACGATCACCGAGATTTACGATTACCTGCGCCTGTTGTTTGCCCGCGTCGGCGATCCCTATTGCCCGGACCATCACAAGAAACTGGAAGCCCAGACCGTCAGCCAGATGGTGGACCAGGTCCTGGCACTGCCCGAAGGCACCCGGGTCATGTTGCTCGCCCCCATTATCCGGGAGCGCAAGGGTGAACATTTGCACGTATTCAATGAGCTCAAGACCGGTGGCTTTATCCGTGCCCGGGTCAACGGCATCGTGACGGAACTGGACTACCCGCCCACACTGGAGAAGAACAAGAAACACACCATTGAAGCGGTCATCGACCGTTTCAAGGTCAAACCGGACATGGAGCAGCGCCTGGCCGAGTCCTTTGAAACCGCCCTGCAGATCGCCAACGGCATTGCCGTGATCACCGACATGGATGATGACAGCAAGGACGACATGGTGTTCTCCTCGCTGTTCGCCTGTCCTGTCTGCGGCCACAGCATTACCGAGCTGGAACCGCGCCTGTTCTCCTTCAATAATCCTGCGGGTGCCTGCGAAAGCTGTGACGGCCTTGGCCTGAAACAGTTCTTTGATGAAAGACGCATCATCGTGGACGACAGCCTGTCCCTGGCAGAAGGCGCCATTCGTGGCTGGGACCGTCGCAACATCTATTACTTTCAGTTGCTCAAGTCCCTGGCCAAACACTACAAGTTCAAGATCGACACGCCCTGGAAGAAGCTCAACAAGAAGCACAAGCAGGTCATCCTGCACGGCAGCGGCACCGAGAAAATCAGTTTCACCTTTGTCAATGAACGCGGTGACAACTTCAATCGCAGCAATCCCTTTGAAGGCATCCTGCCCAACATGGAACGGCGTTACCGGGAAACCGAGTCGCAAATGGTGCGCGAGGAACTGGCCAAGTACTTGTCCTCCCAGAACTGCCCGGATTGCGGCGGTGCGCGCCTGCGCCGTGATGCCCGGCATGTCTACATTGACCGGCACACGCTGCCGGAGATCACCACCATGACCATTGCCGGGGCCAGTGAGTATTTCAGCAACCTGACCTTTCGCGGCAAGAAAAAGGACATCGCGGAAAAGATCATGAAGGAAATCCAGGACCGCCTGCAGTTCCTCATCGATGTCGGCCTGAACTATCTCACCCTCAACCGTAGTGCCGAAACCCTGTCCGGCGGCGAAGCCCAGCGTATTCGCCTGGCCAGCCAGATCGGTGCCGGTCTGGTGGGGGTCATGTACATTCTTGATGAACCTTCCATCGGGCTGCACCAGCGCGACAATGACCGCCTGCTGAAAACCCTCATGCACCTGCGCGATATCGGCAACACGGTTATCGTGGTGGAACATGACGAAGAAGCCATCTGTACCGCTGATCATGTCATCGACATTGGACCCGGTGCCGGCGTCCACGGCGGGGAAATCGTGGCCCAGGGTACTGTCGAGGAGATCATCAAGAACAAGAAATCCCTGACCGGCCAGTACCTGGGCGGCAAGGAAAAAATCGATATCCCGTCCAAGCGCATTGAACAGGATCCGAAGAAGCAGCTCGTCTTATCCGGGTGTGAAGGCAACAACCTGAAAAAGGTCACCCTAGAAATTCCTCTGGGATTGATGACCTGCATCACCGGTGTGTCCGGTTCCGGTAAGTCCACCTTGGTCAACAATACCCTCTATCCCCTGGCGGCCACCCTGCTGAACAAGGCCACCACGCTGAATCCGGCCAAGTACAAAAAACTGGACGGCCTGCAGCACCTGGACAAGGTGGTGGATATCGACCAGAGCCCCATCGGCCGCACCCCCCGCTCCAACCCGGCCACCTACACGGGTATTTTCACCCCGGTGCGTGAACTGTTTGCCGGGACCCAGGAAGCCCGTTCCCGCGGTTACAAGCCTGGCCGTTTTTCCTTCAATGTCAAAGGCGGACGCTGCGAAGCCTGCCAGGGCGACGGCCTGGTAAAAGTGGAAATGCATTTCCTGCC
>CAZROW010000084.1:7313-10540 GCA_964601805.1 uncultured Enterobacteriaceae bacterium | reverse complement strand
CGTGTATACTTGCACCAGCACACCAATCATCAGGAACTGAATGTCCAACCGTAAAAACATAGACGACCCCCACGCCTCCCGCGAAGCTGACCGCTACGCCAACCCCATTCCCAGCCGGGAATACATCCTGGAACACCTGGACCAGCGCGGCGAGCCCGCCCAGTTCAATGTGCTGTGCCGCGAATTGCAGCTGGAGTCTCGCGAGTCCTGCGATGCCCTGGGCAAGCGCCTGAATGCCATGTGCCGGGATGGCCAGCTGATTTGCAACCGCACCGGGACCTATGGCCTGGTCAACAAGATGGACCTGATCAAGGGCCATGTGGTCGGGCACAAGGATGGCTTCGGCTTCCTGATACCCGAGGACGGCAGCACTGATCTGTACCTGGGCCCGCGCCAGATGCAGAAGGTCTTTGACGGTGACACTGTCCTGGGCCGTGTTTCCGGCGTCGATCGCCGTGGCCGCAAGGAAGGCAAGATCGTCGAGATCCTGCAACGCAAAAGCTCACGCCTGGTCGGCCGCTATTACAAGGAAGCCGGTGCCGGCGTGGTCGTACCGCACAACAAGCGTATCTCCCAGGAAATCCTGGTCGCCAAGAAACATCGTGGTGGTGCGAAAGACGGCGACTTTGTCATGGTGGAAGTCACGCGCTTTCCCGAGGGCCATCGCAAGGCCACCGGCGAGGTGGTGGAAGTGCTGGGTGATGTCAGCACGCCGGGCATGGAAATCGATGTCGCCCTGCGCGTGCACAATATTCCCCACGAGTGGCCCAAGGGCTTCAACCGGGCCATGGCCGCCCTGCCCAACGAGCCGCCGGAAAGTGAGACACAACACCGCATCGACTATCGCGACCTGCCCTTTGTCACCATCGACGGCGAGGACGCGAAGGACTTTGACGACGCGGTGTATTGCCGCAAGAAAGGCAAGGACTTTGAACTGTACGTGGCCATTGCCGATGTCTCCCATTACGTGCAGGTAGGCAGTGACCTGGATAACGAGGCTCGCAACCGCGGCACCTCGGTGTATTTTCCCGGCCACGTGATTCCCATGCTGCCGGAAAAACTGTCCAACGGGCTGTGTTCATTGCGCCCCAACGAGGACCGGCTGGTCATGGTGTGCCGCATGGACATCAGTGCCCAGGGCGAGATCACCGGTTACGATTTTTCCGAAGGCGTGATTCACTCCCATGCCCGCCTCACCTATACCGAGGTGGCGGCCATGGTGCAGGCACCGGACAATGACACCCAGGCCGCTGTCCGCCAGCGCCTGCAGGAAAAATACGCCCCGCTGACCGATGAACTGGACACCCTCTATACCCTGTACCACATCCTGCACAAGGCCCGCGAGAAACGCGGCGCGCTGGATTTCGACAGCGTGGAAACTCGCATTGTCTTCACCGAAGACCGCAAGCTGGCCGAGATCCTGGAAGTGGAGCGCAATGACGCCCACCGCCTGATCGAGGAATGCATGCTGTGCGCCAATGTCTGTGCTGCCCAAGTGCTACTGGAACTCAAGCAGCCTGCCCTGTATCGCGTGCATGCCGGGCCCAACCCCGAGCGGGTGGAAAACCTGTATGACTTCCTGCGCGGCATCGGCATTGGTCTTGCCCGCAAGGAAAACCCCACCACCTCGGATTACCAGTTGATATTGCAACGCCTGGGCGACCGACCCGACCGCCTGATCCTGCAGACCATCGTTATTCGCTCGCTCATGCAGGCGGTATACGACCCGGAAAATGTCGGCCATTTCGGCCTGGGCTTTGATGCCTATACCCATTTCACCTCGCCCATTCGCCGTTACCCGGACCTGATGGTGCACCGGGCCATCCGTCACCTGATCCGCAGCAAGAAGAGTCCGCACCTGAAAAAAGCCAAAGGCGCGCCCAACCTGGCGAAGAAGGATATCTATCCCTACTCCATGGGCGAGCTGAACGAACTCGGTGTGCAATTATCAGCGGCTGAACGCCGCGCCGATGCCGCCAGCTATGACGTGATCGACTGGCTCAAGTGTGAATACATCCAGCAGCATATCGGGGATGCCTTTGACGGCACGGTGGTGTCAGTGAACAACTTCGGCATCTTTGTTGAGCTCGATGATATTCATATCGAGGGCCTGATCCATGTCACCGCCCTGCGCAATGACTACTACCACTTTGACCAGGTGGCCCACAGCCTGACCGGCGAGCGCACCGGGGAGAGCTTCCACCTGGGCGACCGGGTGCATGTGCAGGTCTCACGGGTGGACATGGATGGTCACAAGATTGACCTGCAGCTGCTGCAGACCCTGGAGAAAACCCGCAGCTCGGCTCCGGTACCCAAGCGCAATAAAAGCAGTGGCAAGGGCAAGTCCGGTTCAGGGCAGCGCCAGGTGCGCAAGAAGAAAGTGAAGAGCACCAGGGGTAAAAACACGCAGTCCCAGTCCGGCAAGGCTGAGGCCGGTGACAGTAATAAAAGCGGCGGCAGCAAACCGAAAAAGAGCCGGTCACAAGGTAAAAGCACTAACAGTCGCAGGAAAAGCAGGAAACGATGAGCAAGCTCGAACAGGTCTATGGCCTGCATGCAGTCACCAGTCTGCTGAACCATAACGCCAGTGCCGTCACTATCATTTATGCCCAGGCCGGGCGCCGGGACAAACGCATCCAGTCCATCCTGGACAAGGCGGCCCATGCCGGCATTGCCGTGGAGGAATGCTCCCGCCAGGAACTGGACCAGCGCTGCCCCCACGTGCACCAGGGCATTGTCGCCATGAGCCAGGCCAGCACGCGCGAGCATCATGAGCAGGACCTGGACGCCCTGCTCGATAACCTGGACCACCCGCCTTTTTTGCTGATCCTGGACGGTGTCACCGATCCCCATAACCTGGGCGCCTGCCTGCGCAGCGCCGAGGCCGCCGGGGTGGATGCGGTCATTGTGCCCAAGGACAACGCCGTGCAACTGACCCCGGCCGTACGCAAGGTGGCCTGCGGCGCAGCTGAAATCGTGCCCTTTATCAGCGTGACCAACCTGGCCCGCACCCTGGAAGGCCTCAAACAGCGCGGCATCTGGACCTTTGGCGCCGCCGGGGAAGCCGAAACACCGGTTTACCAGGCCGACTTCAAAGGCCCCATAGCCCTCGTCATGGGCTCGGAAGGCAAGGGCCTGCGCCGCCTGACGCGGGAGCACTGCGATGTCCTGGTCGCCATTCCCATGGCCGGCGAAGTCAGCAGCCTGAATGTGTCGGTCTCCACCGG
>CAZROW010000084.1:3745-7213 GCA_964601805.1 uncultured Enterobacteriaceae bacterium | reverse complement strand
CCAGGTTATGTCGGGATAAATTGCCGGAGATGGCCCTTTGGGCCATTTCCGGCCTACAGAGCCTTTGTAAACAAAGCCGCCGGCGAACAACCACTTTCCTGCCTATACTGAAGACACAATTGTTATAAATTCATTGTCTCGTGTTGCGCATCACGCAACACTTTATTATGATCAAATCCTTCAGGCACAAGGGACTGGCCAGGTTTTACCTGGCGGGGAGTACACGGGGAATTCAGCCTGGCCATGCCAACAGGCTAAGAATGCTGCTGGCGGCACTGGATTCGGCAAGCTCAGTTCTGGATTTGAATAAACCAGGCTACTTCTTGCATAGACTGAAAGGCAGAAACAGCCAGACCTGGTCAATCAGGGTAAGTGGCAACTGGCGGTTAACGTTTGCATTCAAGGAAGGTAATGTTTACCTGCTTGAGTATGAGGACTATCACTAATGAGGCAGTTTAATCCCCCGCATCCTGGCGAATTTATCCTGGAAACCTATATGAAACCCTTCAATTTAAGTTGCCGCTTCCTGGCGGAAAAACTGGATGTCGCCCCTTCAACACTCAATCGAATTCTCCAGGGCAAGAGCGGGGTGAGTGCAGAAATGGCCTTACGCCTCTCAAAAGCCCTGGGCAGCAGCCCCGAATCCTGGCTGACCATGCAGCACAATCGGGATCTGTGGGATGCCCGTAAAAAAGTCAAATTGAGTGACGTGAAGAAAGTCCGACTGGATGCAGCTTGAGTGTGTCGTCGTTCATGTAATTGTAGGCCGGAAATTGGCGTAGGCCGGAAATTGCGAAGCAATCTCCGGCAAAACCCCCAGGTGAAGTCGAAATAAATTGCCGGAGATGGCCCTCTGGGCCATTTCCGGCCTACGAGGTTTAGGTCTAAGCCTTGCAGGAAGCGGCTTTAGCCGCGAATGACGTTGCCCGCCTATTTCCGGGGGAACAGCCCCAAATCGCAAGAATTCTTGCACTCGCCCCCCAAAATCACTAGAATGCGCGCTCTTTTCCCCGGGAAACGTGGTTTCCGGGTGGAATTGAACTCCTTGTCTCACCGCAGTGCCCTGAAAACCAGGGATTGAAGTGCCTCAATGCACGCTTCGGGAGACTGCATAACCCATAGGGAGCACTACTTAATGCGCCACTACGAAATCGTATTCATGGTGCATCCTGACCAATCTGACCAGGTTGGCGGGATGACCGATCGTTACACCAAGCTTGTTGCCGACTCCGGCGGCAAGGTCCATCGTTTGGAAGACTGGGGACGCCGCCAGCTGGCTTACCCGATCAACAAAATCCATAAAGCCCATTACGTTCTGATGAATGTCGAATGCGACCAGGACGTGCTTGATGAAATCACCACCCTTTTCCGCTACAACGATGCCGTGCTGCGTAACCTTGTGATCAAACGCAAGGAAGCCGTCACTGACATGAGCGACATCATGAAAGCCGAGAACGAAAGCCGCGAACGCAAGGCACGCGCCAGTGCCCGTATGCAGGCTGAAGAGTCCAGAAGCTACAGGGACGACTCGGACAGCAATGATGATTCAGACGACGATGACGATTCTGATGACGACAGCAACGAAACAGCTGACGCTTCCGAAGAATCCGAAAACGCGTCCTAACACCGATTTCACTGGAGAACACTCATGGCACGATTTTTCAGACGCCGCAAATACTGCAGGTTCACTGCAGAAGGCGTACAAGAGATAGATTACAAGGATCTGGATACGCTCAAGGCCAATATTTCAGAGACCGGCAAGATTGTACCGAGCCGTATTACCGGTACCAAGGCGCGCTACCAGCGTCAGCTGGCCACGGCAATCAAGCGTGCACGTTACCTGGCACTGATTCCGTATACCGATTCTCACGAAGTGTAATGTTACCGGGACGGCAACGTTCCGGTAGCCAAATGGGGGACGCATGCGCGGGCTGGCTGAATATGTGATGCTTGGTCGCCGCCAGGCAGTCATCATAGTTCTGCTGTGCGGCTTCTTCCCCCTGCTGTACTTTTTCAGTGCAGCCATTGTTGCCCTGGTGACACTGCGCAAGGGCAGCAGCGAAGGCATGCTGATCCTGCTGTGGTCATTGTTACCGGCAGGATTGTTATGGGCCATGGGCGATCCGTCGCCGGCCTTCCTGACAGTCGGCACCTTTGTGCTGGCGCAGGTGCTCAGGCAGACCATGTCCTGGCAACTGGTGATTTTAAGTGCCATCGCTTTCGGGCTGATTACGCAATTCAGCCTGGCACTGCAGCCGGAGTACCAGGCACAGATTGAAGCGGTCGTGAATGACGGCCTGCAGGCCCAGTTGAACGAGGGCAATGCGCAGTACACCGCGCAGCAGATCGTGGATTTGCTGCTCAGTTTTTACGGCGCCTACCACGCATTCATGTCGGTCATTTGCCTGATGATCGGCCGCTGGTGGCAGGCCTTGTTGTACAACCCGGGAGGATTTCAGCAGGAGTTTCACCACCTGCGCTTTGATCCACGGGCCATGGTTTTCCTGCTGGCATTGATACTGGCAGGCTTGTTGGACATACCGCCGCTAGAAGGCTGGATGCCACTGTTTTGTGTGGCACCCATGTTTGGCGGACTGGCTATCGCCCATTACACGGTGGCAGCCAAAAAGCTGGGCACACCCTGGCTGGTGATGTGTTATGTCACCCTGCTGTTTGTGGCCCCGGTCATTATCCTGTTGGGCATGACCGACAGCGTGCTGGACCTGCGCAAACGCATGCAGCCTGGCAATGACAAAGGCGAATAACCGGGGACAGACCACGGTTTTTTAAAGCGAATTCAGGGTACCGACCACAGGTAAAAACGTGGTCTGTCCCCAAACCTGAGACGAGGTAGAACGATGGAAGTTATCTTACTGGAAAAAATGGGCAAGATTGGTGATGTAGGCGACCAGGTCAACGTCAAGGCCGGCTATGCCCGCAACTTTTTGTTTCCGCTTTCAAAGGCCATTCCTGCCACCAAGGAAAACATCGCCACTTTCGAAGCCCGCAAGGAAGAGTTGATGGCCAAGGCTGCCGAGAAACTCAAGGGCGAAGAGAAACGCGCTGCCCAGCTCGGTGGTATCGTGGTTACCATCGAAGCCAACGCCAGCGACGAAGGCAAGCTGTATGGCTCTGTCGGCACACGTGAAATTGCCGATGCTGCCACTGCCGGTGGTTTTGAAATCGACAAGAGCGAAGTGGAATTGCCGGAAGGCGCCCTGGGTGAAACCGGTGAGTACGACATCACCATTACCCTGAGCCCGGAAGTCAGCACCGAGATCAAGGTCGTCATCGCCAGCACCAGCGGCGCAGCCCCTGATGCGGTAGACGGCGCCATCGATGTCGAGGAAGACTCCGAAGTCATCGTTCCGGAAGGCTCAGATGCCGCCGAGGCCATCGAAGAAGAAAAGAACGACTAACCACGTCGCCAAAAGAAAAACAGATCCGCTACCGCGGATCGCCCCGAAA
>CAZROW010000084.1:0-3645 GCA_964601805.1 uncultured Enterobacteriaceae bacterium | reverse complement strand
CAGGGTGGCCAGGGCATCGGCATCGCTGATTTGCCTGGCGCTGTTGTTGAGGCCTTCGTCGCGCATGCCGGTGACCAGCAGAAAGTGATTGCCGTTGGGCGCGGGAAAGGTGGAGATCATGCCGTAGTCCTGGAAGCTTTCGGTGCCTGACAGGCCCGATGAGCCGATGTAGTACTCGTTGGTTTCCAGGTTGATGAGCTCATCAAAGGTGTCACCGATCGTCAGGCCGGAATCGGCAAACATGAGGTCCAGCAGGGTATCGACGCCACTCAGGTAGCCCAGGTAGATAATATGGCTGCCGGCCAGGTCGGCGGTATCCAGGGAGGACATCATCTTCACGCTGACCTGGTCGGCCTTGCTGTCGATAACGGGCATGATGCGGGCCATGGCGCTGGCAATACTCACCGGAATGTAGCTCAGGTCAAGGTTGTAATAGTGGTCACCGCGCTCGGGGTTTTGAGTTTTGAACTCATCCAGGTCAGTGGTGGAATTGATATCGAATTCGCGCACCATGCGCACGACATTGCCTGTGGCATCGGTCTCGCCAAAAATGAAGTAATCCCCGATCACCAGCAGGATGGGCAGGTCATCATCCAGCAGCGATTGCCAGGGCTGGAGTTCAAGCAAGGGGTTGGCTGCAGCGGTTTCCGTGGTCACCACCATCTCATCACGCGGCAGAAAGTTTACCAGGAGCAGAATAAAAGCCAGGCCAGCCAGCCAGGGTGTCCACGATGAGCGTTCGAGCTTTTTACCTGTCAGGCTGACCGCACCATCAGGCTGCCCGTCATTGAGCCGGGAGTTGATGATGTACTGGCCCTTGGGAATTTCAATGCGGTATTTTTCCTGCTTGCCCTGGCGCGTGAAGTAGATGTTGAGCTTGTTGCGCAGGTGATAGATATGCACGCGCACGATGGAGTCCTTGGAGACATCGAACTCCCCGTCCCGGCCCAGGACATCCACGGCAATGGCCGCTTCCTTGGGAGTCTCCCCTTTCAGCGAACACTCGACCAGGTAGCGCAGGATGGCGCCATAGGTCTTCGAGCGGCCCAGCACACCACTGTCAATGATGCGGTCGGTCAGGGCATGCAGTTCCTGGGCGTCAATATGTGTCATGAGGGCGAAAATCCACGAAAGACGTGCATTTTCACCAATTCTGGAGCGAATTCAAGCGTTTTGTTAACGTTAAATCCAGGAACCCCGATACCGGGCGCGGCAGAGTTAACAAGCCGTTAACGAAAATTTTTTGAGTAATATCAACAAGCTATCAAGGTGTTTGCCAGGCAGGCAACGACCAATAGAAATGATCGCGGGGGTAGCATCCCCTTCTGGCAGGCATAAAAAAGCGCCTGCCGGTTTCCCAGCAGACGCGTGGTTTTAACGTTAATACCGTTTCATTCCGGCTTGGTCAGAACAGACCCTGTTTTTACCAGCACAACACCTGACTGGTCAGAAAACGGGGTCGCTCCGGGTTTCAGAACTTGTAGCTGACACCTACCCAAAAGGAACTCGGTACCGTGGCGCGGCTGATGGTGCAATCGATCAACTCGCAGTTGATATCTTCCGAGGACTGGCCGACCGGATCCAGGCCGGGAACAAAAGCCGGGTAGTAGTAAACAATTTCCTTCTTGTCCGTATCCAGCAGGTTGATCACCTCGGCATAGGCGGTCAGGTTGTTCCAGTGCCAGGCACCGCGCAGGCTGACCGTGGTCAGGGCGTCTGCGCGCTGGCTGTTGTCGGCGGTCAGGGCATAGGGACCCAGGTAGCGGGCACGCAATGCCAGGTCCCAGTCATCCTTGCTGGCGGAAATGCCAACCTGGGCAGATTCTTCCACTGCCTGCTCCACATAGATGCCATCGGGATTGTTCACGTAGCGGGCTTCACTTTCAGTGTAGACCGCATCCACACCCAGCCAGTACAGCGGCTGCCAGAACATGGTCAACTCGAAACCTTCACGCTCGGAGCCACCCTTGGGTTCCACGGAGTTGGAATCACCGACAAAAATCAGCTCGCTGTCCTGGTCCAGCCACCAGTATGAAGACGTGAACTTGAAATCGCCTACCGCGAGCCTGCCGCCGACTTCATAGCCGGTGCCGGGAGACAGACCGGGAACGGGCGCATTGGTATTGACGATGCCACGGGCATCATTGGAGTGAAAACCCCGGCCCCAGTTGGCATATAACTCGACATCATCCAGTGCCTGCCAGGCCAGGGCCACCTTGGGGGAAACGCGGCTGTCATGGGCTGAACCTTCTGAACTGTTGGCGTTGAATGCGGTGACATCAAAGTTGTAGTAATCAGCACGCACACCACCAATGACCCGCAGGGTATCGGTGGCATACCAGGTCGCTTCCGCGAATGCGCCATAAGAGCCTTCCTGGATTTCGTTTTCACTGATGGGGTCGACAAACTGGCCGCGGTCGGTATGCTCCACACCCACGCGACTGGCGTCGTCGTAGCGGAAGTTGGCACCGGCAATCACCTGGTAATTCATTTCCTCGATCAGTGTTTTCTCACCCTTGCCGCCAATGGTCCAGCGCTTGTCGAACTGGTTGATCTGGTAGTCATAGGTGGGGTTGGAGGACATGGTCCAGTCATAATGCTGGGCGAACAGTGTGCCGCTCCAGTCATCACCGGTCACCTCGGTGGTCACGATCCAGCGCGAGGTTTCACCTTCCGCCGTGGGATCCAGTGAGCAGTATTCATCCGGACAGGCCGCGCTGCCAAAGGCCCGCTCAGGCACCTGCTCGGTGGGGTCCCAGTCGGCCTGGTAGCCTGAGAAGGTCACCATAAGCTGGCCAAAATCGGTATCGGTCAGGTACTTGCTCCACAGGGATACATGGTTGAGGTCTTCGTCTTTCTCCCAGGGACCGTCGTTCTGCTTGTACTCACCGACAAAGGTCAGTGTGCCGCGCGCGGTGTCCTGGCTCATGCCACCGGCCATGCGGTTCCAGCCGTACTGCCCGCTTTCAAAGGACACAAAATTGTCATCCAGGCGATCGATGGTGTGGATGAAGGAGGCACCGGCCATGGAGAAATCTCCCAGGTCAGCCCGGTAAGGTCCCTTGCGGTAATCAATGCGTTCCACGGTTTCCGGAATCAGGCCGTTCACATCCAGGTAACCCTGGCCGTGACCGTGAGAGCGCAGGTTCATGGGCATGCCATCAACTAACACCGAGTAGTCCGTGCCATGGTCGAGGTTGAAGCCGCGCAGGAAATACTGGTTGGCCTTGCCGCTGCCGGAATGCTGCACGGCAACCATGCCGGGCATGGATTCCAGCAACTCGGCAGTCTTGAACAGCGGACGTACCAGCAGGTCGGCACCGCCCACGGAACCTTCGCTGGCGGCTTCGGCTGATCCCACCAGGTCCGTGTTGCGGCCAAAGACAATGATTTCCTCGATCTCGCCACTGCCCGGTTGTGCCGATACTGCCATGGCAGACAGGGAAGCCATGATGGCGACTGCGAGTTTGCCTGCGTGTCCGGGTTTGAATGTGCGCATGGTGCTTTTCCTTTTTCAGTGTCATTTTTCAGCGAGCCTGCGGCTTGCTGTCTTGCTTATTCCATAATAAGGCGAAATATCAATGAAATTAGGTAGTTAACTGTTCCAAACAGTTACCGGTGCGTTAATAAACGTTAATAACGGGC
>CAZROW010000083.1:0-10804 GCA_964601805.1 uncultured Enterobacteriaceae bacterium | reverse complement strand
CTTTATCGCTTTATCGCTTTATCGTTTTATCGCTTTCTTGCGTCGGCAAACGGGCTTCGCCCTATGCCGACCTACGATTCCGCTTCCGTATGCATCCGCGTATTAATCATCCGCAGTGTCGCCTCCACTGCCGCATAAACCTGGTTCGCATGTACGCCTCTTGTGCGCATATTGCGGCCGATGTTGCCGCGGGCATCGCCGGCCCAGGTGATGGTACATTCAGTCAGGGCGCCGGTTTTGCCGCCCTTGGGAATGCGGATGGCATAGTCCACCAGTTCCGGCATGACAAATTCCACGGTGGCCATGATTTTTTCCAGGGCATTGATGAAGGCGGCAAAGCCACCGTTGCCATGGCCGGTTTCCTGGTAGGACTGCCCCTGGATTTCCACGCCAAGGTTGACTTCGGAATCTGTGCCCAGCTGGCTGGTGATCTGGCATTCGAGCAGACGAACATGCTGGTAGTCATTACTCTCCAGCACATCGGCGATGATGAAAGGCAGATCGTCAGCTGTGATGGTTTCCTTGGAGTCACCCAGGGAAACAACACGCTGCAGCACTTTCTTCAGGTTTTCATCGGACAGGGTAATCCCCAGTTCCTCGATATTTTTCAACACTGACGCCTTGCCGCTGAGTTTGCCCAGTGCATAGGTGCGCTTGCGGTCAAAACGCTCGGGGCTGAGCCGGGTTTCATAAAGACCGCCTTTGACATCACCATCGGCATGAATACCGGCGGTCTGGGTAAAGACATCCTGGCCCAGGATGGGCATGTTGGCGGCAATGTACTTGCCGGAAAACTGTTCCACCATGGTGCTGATATCGTGAAGGTGAGTCTCATCAATACCGGTGGCCACACCCATCTTGTCCTTGAGTACCACCGCCAGTTCCGCCAGCGAGACATTGCCGGCGCGCTCGCCCAGGCAGTTCATGGTGCAGTGCAGGTTGGCAATGCCGGCCCTGACAGCGGCCATGCAGTTTGCCGTGGCCAGGCCATAGTCATTGTGGGGATGGAAATCAAACACCTGTTGGGGAAAATGCTCACGCATGTCACTTAATGCGGCAAAAACCTCATCCGGGCTCATCACTCCCAGGGTATCGGGCAACATGAAATGCTCGATACCACTGTCCTTGATGGCTTCCATCAGGCTGAACACATAATTCTTGTTGTCCTTGTAACCATTGGACCAGTCTTCCAGGTAGGCATTGACCCGCAGGCCATTTTCACTGGCACAGGCAACGGTTTTCAGGATATCGGCCACATGCTCTTCCAGGGTTTTTCCCAATTGGCTGACACAATGTTTTTCACTGCCCTTGACCAGCAAGTTCAACACTTGCCCGCCGGCTTCCCTGATCCAGTTGACACTGCGATCGCCATCGACGAAGCCGAGGACTTCCACCCGGTCTGCCAGGCCATGGTCCTGTGCCCAGTCGATGATGCTGCGCACAGCCTCCTGCTCTCCATCGGAGACACGTGCCGAAGCTACCTCGATACGGTCAACACCCAGGGACTCCAGCATGGCCTGGGCAATATTGAGTTTTTCGCCGGCAGCAAAGGACACACCCTGGGTCTGTTCACCATCACGCAGGGTGGTGTCCATCAGGGTCACATAGTCCGGCAAGGTGCCAGGTTTGTTCGTGGTACCGACTGGTTCAGTCACTGCTTTTCTCCGATCTTGATCATGATTGAAACGACGTTCCGAGGTTCAATCACTCTTTCTGGTGCTGCGTTTCCCTGCATACTTTAGTGGTTCGTTGTTTCTGCTTTATGCGAGGCCTGAAAGCAAAAAACCCGCCTGGTGGCGGGTTTCAAAATCTTTTCTGGACACAATAATCAAAGACCCAACCCGCGCTCAGCGATGGATAATAATGCCCTTGATAATTGTGTTGGCTGTATTCATGGCGCGAAGTCTCGTGGGTTTTCCCGGTAAAGTCAAGTTAACGGGCTGTTTGGGTCTGTTGCAGTGTAAATATTAGTGACACCATTATTCGCGGCTAAAGCCGCTTCCTACGGTTAACTGTGAACCTGTGGGAAGTAATCATGTAGGCCGGAAATGGCCCAACGGGCCATCTCCGGCAAGCCAGTACGCAAAATTTCGGATTGCCGGAGATTGCTGCGCAATTTCCGGCCTACAACGATTAAGTGACTACATCGGTAGACCCGGCAATCAAATCAGCCAATATCGCGCGCAACTTTTGTGTATCCACAGAGGCCTCCATGCGGATATTGAAAATTTCGGTCAGCAGGGTCATCAACTCGTCCGGATCGCTGATGGTCTTCTCAGTCTTCACCCCTTCCCGGCTGTATTTGGTGTAGGCGTTATTCAGCAGGGCGTGGCGACCGTTCCTGAACGGACGTGCCACGACCAGGTTGCTGACAAAACGTGACTCGGGATGGGTGGACACGTAGTAGTTGGCCAGCTCAAAATCGGGTGAAATGTACGAGGACAGGTCGAAGTAATACATGGCCTTCCACTGCTGGCCCAGCCTGGCCGAGATCCGGTAGTCATCACCGTCCTGGTCAATGCGAAAGGCCTCGTGGGGAGAGTCCTGTTCAACACCCGGTTCGAGCCGCACCGGGCCGGTCATCGTGAGACCGCCAAAGCCGGCGTCCGCGATATAGGTATCGCCATCCAGCGCGATTTTCAGCAGCATATGGGTACGCGGCATCAAGGCCTTGTCCATGCCATGCCAGACCACACGGGCTGCATGGGTCGATACCTCAAAACCGATCTCGGTGAGCATATCAGCCAGTAAACGATTTTGTTCGAAACAGTAGCCGCCCCTGCCCTGTGTCACCAGCTTGTTGAACACGGCATCGGGGGACAGGCTGACCTTGCCGCTGACCAGGCTGTCAATATTTTCAAAGGGAATGGCCAGGGGATGACAATGCAGAACCTCGCGCAGGCAGGCCAGTGTCGGTGATGGTGTGCCGGCATAACCGATGCGGTTGAAATAGGCTTCTATGTCCATCGAGTACTACACTGATCTGAATCCCGAAAAAGGGAAAAAAGGAAGAAGGGAAAACAGATACAGGATACAGGATACAAGGGGATACTTTCCAGATTCTGAGCCACTCGCCCCCGTTGTCCTTTGCCAGACCCTCCTTTACCCAGCCACCAAAAATTTCCCGAAACTCTCAGCCAACCCCCTGTATCCTGTATCCTGTATCAAAAACCCCTTCGAAGTTGTCGGATGGCGGCACTACCTGCCTTATCCGACCTGCACCCTGTATCCTGTATCCTGTATCCCGATTCCTGTATCCTGCACCGCAATCCAGCCCTGACCATAATAATAGAAGCTGCCCCTTGCCCCGCGCTGAAACCTCCCCCGTCATTCTTGCCGCCCTCTGGATGACAGGCACGCTGACCTCGCTGCTGACACTGGCGATAGCTGCCCGTGAGTTGTCCGACACGATTACTACCATGCAGATGATCACCGTGCGCAATGCCTTCAGTTTTATCCTGATCTGCATGCTGTTGCAGGCCAGTGGGTGGCAGCAGCTGAAAACCACGCAGCCTGTGACTCATCTGGTCAGGAGTGTGTCACACCTGGTCGCCCAGTACGCCTGGATTTTCGGACTGGCCACGATCCCGATGACGGAGGTCTTTGCCCTGGAATTCACCGGACCGGTATGGTCAGTAGTCATTGCCAGCCTGGTCCTGGGTGAAAAGATCAACCGCTTCCGTGTACTGACCCTGGTCATGGGCGTCATCGGTGTGCTGGTTATTCTCAGGCCCGGTTTTCGCAATCCGGAGCCGGCCATGTTCATCGTGATCTTCAGTGCGCTGTGTTTTGCCATGGCCAACGTGCTCACCAAGAAACTGGTCGTGAACAATTCACCACTGAATATTATTTTCTATGTCTGCACCATCCAGTTCCTGATCACACTGATACCTACGCTACAAGTCTGGGTCACGCCGGTGGCGCGAGAATGGTTATGGATGGCCGTGATGGGCGTGGTGTCCATTACGGCTCACTACAGTTTCGCCCGCGCCTTTTCCTATGCCGATGCCATGGTGGTCATTCCCATGGATTTCCTGCGCCTGCCATTGGCCGCCATTGTCGGCTGGTTCCTGTACGCCGAAGGCCTGGATATTTTTGTTATGGTGGGTGCTGTCATCATGTTTTCCGGAAATTTCATCAATATCCTTGCCGAGAAAAAGCTCATTGCCCAAAATAGCGCCTCACCAACCACGAGTGAAAAGCCCCATGACTGAATCCAGTACTCAAGCCCCCAGACCCGCCCCATTGTGGCGCCGCCTTGCTGCCATGGCCTATGACAGTGTACTGATCATGGCAATCTGGATGGTTGTTGCCTTTATCGTGCTGTCACTGTTCGGCATCGATAACGCCCGCACAGTGGAAGGCGAAGCGGTCACACTGGACCCGCTTTATAAAAACATATTGTTTGCCGCCATGATCCTGAGCGCCTGGTCATTCTTTGCCTGGTTCTGGACACACAGCGGCCAGACGCTGGGAATGCAGGCATGGCGGGTAAGAGTGGAAAATACCGACGGTTCGTCAATTTCAGCAAGACAAAGCGTCGTTCGTTTTCTGGGAGCACTGGTGTCCATGCTCCCGGCAGGTCTTGGCTACTGGATGCTGCTGTTTAATGCCCGCAAGGAAGCCTTCCATGACAAGTTGTCAGGCTCAAGTGTGGTTCTGGTCGAGCTCATGGAAAAAGGCCGGAACCGAAAGTCCTGACCCCGACGATTTTCTCAAGCCGCACGCCGCAACAGGAGAAACCCCAGCGCCAGGCAAAGCACCACCGGTCCGGACACCGCCATCAAGGGATTGAGCTGGTACACCAGGCTGACAGTGCTCATCAGGTTCTGTACCAGGTAGAAGACAATACCGAAACAGATAGCCGTGAACACCTTGGAACCCATGGTGGCAGAGCGCAGCGGGCCGAAGATAAAGGACACGGCCACGATCACCAGGGCCGCAGTAGTCAACGGTTGCAGGGCTTTTTTCCAGAATGACAGGAAATAGGCACTGCCATCCTGGCCCTGGCTCTCAAAACGTCCGGCATACCGGTACAGATCGGACATGGACATCTTGTCCGGATCGATAATCAGCACCTTCAACAGGTCGGGTGTCAGATCCACATTCCAGCTCTGCTCGAGAAATGAAAAACTGTCACCCTGCCGGTCTCCCCCGGCAGGAAAGGTAGTTTGTGACCCATTTTGTAACAGCCAGTAGCCTGCCCCTTCCTCACTGTCATCATAATAGGCACTTTCCGCCCGGGTGATGGCGGCAAGCTGCTGGTCGTCAAAACGATAGATACTGATGCCGTGCAATTCACCATCGGGATCAATGGCATTGAAATGCATGAACTCGTTGTCATCGCGCTGCCAGTGCCCGTAGCGTGACAGGGCAACCTGCTTGCCACGTGCCAGCGCACGATCCAGCTCACCCTGCAACTCCAGGCGGGGCGCGACAAACTCACCGAGAATAAGGCCGGTCACCATGACCAGGATCGCCGGCTTCATGACGGCCCACACAATACGCAGCACCCAGACACCGGCAGCCTGCAATACCACCAGTTCATTGGCCGAGGCCAGGACACCGAGCCCGGCCAGGGAACCGATCAATGCCGTCATCGGCAGAAGCTCATAGATATGGCGGGGAAAGACGTAAAGCACGTAACGGATCGCATCGGCTGTGCCATAAGCCCCTTCGGTTTCACCGATCTCATCCACCAGGGTGAACACCAGGTCCAGTCCGGCCAGGACAAGCAGCACCACGGCCATCGCCATCAGCACTTGCCGGTTCAGGTAACGGTCTATGCGGGTCATCGTGTCAAAAACCCCGGCCAGGACAAGCGCGGTACTCGCCCGGCAAATAACAGCCATCCCAGCACGAGGAAGACCAGGTGAACCCACCACTGGCCAAGCATCACCGGAATTTCCCCGGCGGCAGTGAGGTCGCGGCTGACCAGCAAAAGACCGAAATAAATAATGTACAGGAACACCGCCGGAACCAGCTTGGCAAACCGGCCCTGGCGCGGACTGACACGACTCAGCGGTACCGCCAGCAGTGTCAGTACCGGGATCAGCAACACCAGGGAAATCCGCCATTGCAGTTCGGCACTGTGCGAAGGCTCACCGGAGCGCCACAGGGCACTGGTGGTCATGGCCCTTTCCTCGACATTGAGATCAAAACTGATATTGCGTGCCGGAATACGCACACCAAGTTCTTCGAACTGCGTCAGGACATAACCGCCCTCATCGTTTTCAGACAGGGAGCCATCGCGAAACAGGACAAAACGCGAGCCGTCTTCATCTTCTATGGGAACGGCAGTGTCAGCCACGGTTACCCGGCCGCTGTCACTTTCATGCATGAACACATTCTGCATTTCATTATTGTCGATGGCCTCGGTGTAGGTCGTACGCTGGCCACGGGAGATATTCTGGAAAAGGCCCGGCACCATGATGTCGAATTCGTTCAGCTCTTTTTGGCTTTCCAGCAGGCTATCCGTATTGACCAGCCCCCAGGGCGTGAGCAGAAAACTCAGTGAGCCCACCATCACTGCCACCAGGGCCGATGAAACCAGGGTGATGCCCAGCAACCGGCGGGTACTCAGGCCGCAGGCCGACAGCACGGTCATTTCGTTTTCCGCATACATGCGCCCGTAAGCCAGCAGGATACTGAGCAGCAGCGCCAATGGCAGAATCAGCTGGATGAACTCCGGAATGCGGTAGGACATGAGCAGGGCCAGTACACCGGGATCGATTTCACCCTGGGAGGCCTGTGCCAGGTATTTCAGGAAACGGCCAAGCACGACAACAGCCAGCAGGATGAATGTCGTGGCGGCAGTCACCTGTAAAATCTGGCGTGTCAGGTACCGGGAAATGATCATGGTAGGGATTCTAGTGGAATACTGCCAATCCAGCCAATGAAAGCCATGGTTGATCCCGGTGCCACAACGTCGGAGATGGCCCTTTGGGCCATTTCCGACCTACGCTGCCGGTAACTAACCTGATCTTTGTAGGCCGGAAATTGCGCAGCAATCTCCGGCAAACCCGATTCATGACGAACTATCATTTCGGAGATGGCCCTCCAGGCCATTTCCGACCTACGACATCGGTAAATAATCTTTATCCTTTCAGGTCGGACTTTTGATATATACCTGTGCCCGGAGTAGAATTTCACGCCTGTCTCCTTCCTAATGAACCGACTGACCAGTTTCAGGAAAACTCCTTATATGAATTTCACGATCAAAGCCGCCTCCTTACAGAATCTTTCCACATCATGCCTTGTCCTTGGCGTTTTCCAGAACAAGGCCCTGCCCGAGCTGACCGCCCAGGCAGACAAGCTGACCCGTAAAAAACTCACAAAGATCATTGATGCCGGTGATATCAGCGGCTCTCTCGGGCAAACCGTCCTGGTGCATAATCCTGACGGTGTGCGCGCCAGGCGCATCCTGCTGGTCGGCCTGGGGAAAAAATCCGAACTCACCAATAAAAAGTTTGCCACTGTCGTCAACAGTGTCGCCACGGCGCTGAAAAAATACTCTCTGGCTGATGCCGCAGACACCCTGGTAAACCTGTCGGTTAAAAATGCCGATATTGGCAACCTGGGACAGTTGCTGGCGCGCGGGCTGCAAAACAGCACCTACAAGTATGCCGAGACCAAGTCGAAGAAAGGCAAAAAACCGGCCCTGAAAAAAATTGATGTCTTCCTGGATGACAAGTCACAGCGTAGTGCCCTGAAAAAAGGTCTGGATACCGGTTCTGCCGTTGCCACCGGCATGGCGGTGGCCAGGGAGCTGGGTGACCTGCCCGCCAACATATGTACACCGACCTACCTGGCCGACCAGGCCGTAAGCCTGGGTAAACGCCACAAGGAACTGAAAACCAAAATACTGACCGAGGCCCAGATGAGACGCCTGGGCATGGGTTCCCTTTTGTCGGTAGGTCATGGCAGCGACGAAGAGTCGCGACTGATCATCATGGAATATCGCGGCAGCACGGCCAACACGAAACCCAACATCATTGTCGGCAAGGGCATTACCTTTGATACCGGCGGCATCAGTCTCAAACCCGGCGCTGCCATGGACGAAATGAAATACGATATGTGCGGTGCAGCCAGTGTCATGGGTGCCATGACGGCCCTGTGTACCCTGAAACCGAAAATCAATGTCATTGGCGTGATCGCCAGTGCCGAGAACATGCCCAGCGGCCGTGCCACCAAGCCTGGTGATATTGTCACCAGCATGTCCGGCAAGACCATCGAAGTACTCAATACCGATGCCGAAGGTCGCCTGGTCCTGTGTGACGCCCTGACCTACGTCGAACGCTACAAGCCCAAGTCAGTGATTGATATCGCCACCCTCACCGGTGCCTGTATCGTAGCCCTGGGCTCGGTGAACAGCGGCCTGATGAGCAACAACGACAAGCTGGCAGACAAACTGCGTGAACACAGCCTGGCAGTCAATGACCCGGTCTGGCGCCTGCCACTGGATGATGACTACCAGAGCCAGCTGGACAGTAACTTTGCCGATATCGCCAACATCGGCGGTCCCAAGGCCGGCACCATTACCGCCGGTTGTTTCCTGTCCCGTTTCACGGAAAACTATCCATGGGCTCATATTGATATAGCCGGGACTGCCTGGCTGCAAGGCAAGAGCAAGGGAGCCACCGGGCGTCCCGTCCCCCTGCTGGTTGATTACCTGCTTAACAACTGATGCCGCAAGTCGATTTTTATATCCTGAGCCAGCCCGAAGAACAGGACCGCCTGTTCTTCGCCTGTCGGCTGTGCGAAAAGGCCCTTGGACAGGGACTGAAAATCTATATTCACACGGCCAGTGACCAGGCCGCCCAGGAAATGGATGACCTGCTCTGGAGCTTCAAACCGGAAAGCTTCATTCCCCATGCCATCGTCGGCATAGACGAAGAACTCACCGAGGACGAGGACATTCCCGTGTTCATCGGCTGCAGTGACCAGTTTGACGGCAAGGCCGACCTGCTGATCAACCTGGGACACGATATCCCTGACTTCCATAACAGCTTTGCCCGCATTGCCGAAATCGTGCCCAACTCTGAAAGCGCCAAGAGCAATCTGCGCGAGCACTGGAATACGTACAAGGAACAAGGCCTCGAGCTCAAGCACCACCAGCTCTGACTCCGGGCCGCCCGGCGCTCGTTGAACTCTGGTTTCGGTACATCAACTCCCTGGCAGCACCACGGGCTTTTAATCATTCACTGGTAAAAGTTCAGTCCATGTTACTGGCCCGGCATAGGTGATAGTTTTTAATTATCACAATGTTAATTTATTCGATTTAATATTTGCACTACATTACACCGCATTCAATATGCCGGAGTCCATTGATGAGTACACAGGACCATCACTTACCAACCTTGTCCGAGTTCAGGCCGATGTTTTTTCGTCTGCTTGGGCCCGAACATCGTTTCTACAAACTGGTACTGGTTTACAGTATTGCCATCAGTCTGCTGACGCTGGCCATTCCCATTTCCGTGCAGGCACTGATCGATACCATTGCCAACATTGGCCTGGTGCGCGCCATCGTGGTCATTTCCCTGATCCTGTTCGGGTTGTTGCTGTTCTCCGGCATCCTGTTTGCGCTGCGGGCGTACGTGCTTGAGCTGTTCAATCGTCGTATCTTCATTCGCCTTGCTTCCGAGATGGCCATGAGGGCTGTGGCCGCCCGGGAATCCGGCATGGACGACAGGAAACGCCTGGCCTTGTTCAATCGCTTCTTTGACATCATGACATTGAAGAAAAACCTGCCGCTGATCCTGACCAACGGCTTTTCCCAGTTACGATAGTCCCTGATCGGGTTCATCGTGGTGTCCCTTTATCACCTGTATTTTTTCCTGTTCGCGGTCATTCTGGTGACCCTGATCTGGCTGGTCTGGAAAATCTGGGGCTGGCGTGCCATCACCACAGCTTTTGCCCTGTCCGAGGCCAAGTATGAAACGGCCGACTGGTTGCAAAGCCTGAGTATCAGCCTGCGGGATTTCAAGGATACCGGGAATGTTGAATACATCCTGGAAGAATTTGACGAGGTGGTGAACCACCATGTGGATCAGCAGGAGAAGCACTTTGCCTTTCTGATCAGGCAATTGCTCACCCTCCTGTTGATCAATGCCCTGGCCAGTGCCGTACTACTGGGCATGGGTGGCTGGCTGGTGATCCAGGGCGAACTGACCCTGGGTCAGCTGGTTGCTGCCGAACTGATCATGCTGGGCATCTTTGCCGGCTTGCCCCTGCTGGCAGGTTACATGGAGTATTTCTATGACGTCTGTGCCGCGGTAGAGGAAATCAGCCGATTCCAGGGCCTGCCGCAGGAACCGGTGTCCCTGGAAAGGACAGCCCACCCGGATGATGAAGCGGCCCCCCTGCGTTTTGCCAATGCCGGCTTTGGCAAGCCCGGCACTGCCAGCGACATCACCCTGGACTTCCAGCTTCTGCCCGGTGAAATCCTGCGCGTGCACACCACCAACCCGCGGGTGCGTTCCCTGGTGAAAAATGCAGTGGCCGGCAATATCTACCCGCCGCGCGGCGAAATCTATTTCGGCAAGCTGGCAACCCGGGAAATCAATGCCTTTGAACTGCGCAAGAAAATCAAGGTGCTGGACCGCGCCACGGTGGTCCCTGGCAGCATTCGCCACTACCTGGCATTTTCCAACCCCCATGCCAGGCAGCAGGAAATCAGGACTGCCCTGGAGATGGCCGGCCTGGCCGATCATATCAACAAGATGGACCAGGGACTGGATACCCTGATCAGCTCGGATGGTTTTCCCCTGAGCCTGGAGCAGACCCTGTGCCTGAAGCTGGCAGC
>CAZROW010000082.1:0-10837 GCA_964601805.1 uncultured Enterobacteriaceae bacterium | reverse complement strand
GAAAAAGGGAAAAAGGGGATAAAAAAAGCGGAGCCAGAGTATGAATTTGAGTAACGTCCCCCCGATTTTACCCAGGGAGTAACAGGTTGGCCTATTGTGCTCCCTTCATTCATACCCTGGACTCCTAAGTGAGACCCGGTTCAGGAGATAAAAAAACCAGGTTTTCCAGGTTGGTACTGTGTCTTGAAGTCGCGGTGTGTTCTATCCCTGGTGTCCCCGCGGCTTACCTTTCCCCTTTCTTCAATACTTCAGAAATTACAGGCTGAATCAGGCAGCTGAATGCGTGTTTCCCGGCCCTGGCTGTCGTAGCTGCGTTCATAGCAATCACCGTGAATATCCCTGAGCAAACTGCGTTGCCCGGCGCGACTCGTGCTGCTTCTGATTACCTTGCTGCTGTATTCATGACCGGAAGCCCGTGAAGAATCATTCACGTAAACCACCTTGGGTTGTGTATAGATGACCGTGGTGTTGTTGCGCCGTGGCCCATAGCGGTTATTCCACACGCTGGTGCCGTAATACAGGCCGCCCAGTCCGGTGTAAAAGCTGTTGTTATAAAAATTGCGTCCATACCAGGAGGAATACCCGGTACCTAAATTCTGGCTCACTGACCAGTTGTCGCGGTTGTTCCTGAACCGGTAGCGATTGTCATAAAAACGATTGTTCCAGGCCCGGTTCGAAAAGCGGTTGGCTGACCTGTTCCAGGCACGGTTTCGGTCAACATGCCGATTGACGCTATAGCGACTGTCCCTGTTGAACGAGGAATTCCAGGAGTTGTTGAAGCGTGGCCCGCGGTTATCAAAACGTGAATCTGCCATGGCTGCACTGGTAGAGGTAACCAGTAAGACGGCCAGAACCATGACGGGTATCCTGGACAATGTCTGTAACCAGGGGCGGGAAGCTGATTTGTTCTGGTGGCGTGTCATCACGAGACTCCTGTTATATTTCTATCAAGTCTGGAAACAGTCTAGGTTTGACAGCCTGAATCGTTGCTGAACATGCCAGGGGGCGTGAAAAGCCAGTAAAAATGCGGGCTCAGGCCTGGTTGGAAGTAGCTTTCTGTAACCTGCCCAGCAATATCCCGGTGCCGGCAAACCACAGGTTCAGCATCAGCGCCATGATCCACTCGAAGCCGTCTTCATAGCGGTCATAGTTATCCCCGAGCAAGCCTTCCAGCATGACACTGACGATACCGACGCCGAGCAGGCACAGCAGTAAAGTCAGCAAGCGTTGCTGCAGCAGGTGCAGCGGCGGGTTGGAGGTTTCCCGGGCATACTGGCCCAGCAGGTGGGTGCAAAGCAGCTGCGCCAGGTAGGTAAAAGCAAAGGCGAGTGTGACGCCAATGCGCCGCACCCGTTGCAGGGTGTCGCCTTCTTCGCCCAGCGCCAGGGTATATAGCGCCAGGAAGACTGCGGCCAGTACACCCAGCACAAACATGCCCTGGATGCTGCGCTGTAAATCTGCCACCGGTGTTTCTGACAGCCAGGCCTTGAGGCCGCGCCAGAACACCAGTGTTACCAGCAGGCTGGCAAACATACCCACCTTGAACCAGGCTTTTTCGGGCATCTGGCGGCCAGTGGCACTGATGGAGGTGCAGGAATCCCAGTAGGGAATACACCATTCCACGTGGCCCAGGGATGCCGCGACCAGGTAGCTGGTATGGGTAGTCAGAAAGGGGAGCAGGGCGCAGAGCCAGGCCAGGCGGGAAAGATTTGCGGGTTGTTTAACAGGCTGCAGGGCCGCTTGTATGGAAGACATCTACGAACTTTAACATGGGCAGCCACCAGTTTCAGGGCATGTTCCCTAGAGATAGCGCTGCAATTCGCGGTTGGCCCTGCCCAGTCGTTCGGACAGTACTCGCACGATGTAGGAATGCAGTTTTCCGGTCGCTACCGGGTGGTTGGCCTGCATGGTATTCATGTCACTGACCCGTAACTGGAACAGGACAGCCTCCTCCTCGATGATGACACTGGCCGAACGTGGCTCCCCGGTATACATGGCCATCTCGCCCAGTATGGCGCCGGTCTGGTCGCGCCTGAGAATACGCTGCGTGCCCTTGATATCCATGACCACGGCCACGGAACCGGTATCCACCAGGAACAGGCTGTCACCGGGCTCACCCTGGCTGAACAGGGTATCGCCCTTGTGCATGTGCACTTGTTGAAAGTAGGGGGCCAGTTCTTCGGCAACGGCCTCATCTCCCAGGATGGTTCCCAGTAACCGGGTCAGGCTGCCACTGATCGCACTCTTGTCCAGGGCCAGGGAGTGCAGGATCTGTTCTTCACACCAGGCAACGCCCTCGTCAAGTTGTTCAAAGGACAGTCGTTGCCAGGGGCCAGTCGTATCAATGTCGATGACATGACGGAGTCGATCCATGGCGGTTTTGTCGATACCGGTAATGACAATGTGAAAACCGAAACGATCGCTCATCTGCTCCAGCTTGGTAAAGGCTTTCACGGCCGAGGTATCAAGCTGGCTGACATGGTGGAAATCCAGCACCAGGAAATCAGGTTGACGATTTGCCGGTTTTTCCAGGCGTTCACGGATTTCGGTCATCAATTTGTCTGACGTGCCAAAGAAGATGAATCCCTGCAGGTACAGGATAAGGATGCGTTCGCCTTCACGGTTGAGCAGTTCACGGGTGTTCAGGTCACGGTCGACATGACTGGCATGATCGCGCCCCGTGGCATCATTCTTGATAACACTGAGCCTGGAATAGCTGATGACAAACAGCACGATGGCTATGGCAAAGCCAAAGGCGACACCTTCCAGGATATTGACGAAGGCAATGACGGCAAGAATGGCCAGCACGATGCAGTAATCGGACAATGGCAGTTCTTTCCTGGCTTTCCAGGCCCAGTCAATCAGGAAATCCAGCCCCACGTAAACCAGTAGTCCACCCAGGATGAACGTGGGGACCTTGCCAATAAAATCGGTGCCGGCCAGGATGGTGAGTACCACGACACCGGCATACACAAAACCCATGAGGCGGCTGTCACCCCCCAGCTTGGTGGTAAAGGCCGTATCGGAAGCCACGTGAACACCGGGGTAACCACCCAGAATGCCCGAGGCAATATTGGTCAGCCCCATGACTTTCAGTTCCCTGTCAGGACTCAGTTCCCTTTTGGTGATGATCTCGATACCCGAGGTATCCAGCAACAGGATGATGGCGCTAAGCAGGGCAACTACCGCGATACCACCGGCCTGGCTGACAATGGCAGCCCAGTTCACGGTCCCGAGATCTTCCAGGGAAACCACGGGAAACAGGATGCCTGGTGTGGAACCGATAGTGGGTAGCCAACCGTCAGCGGTAGCCGAGGCCAGCGACATGTCACCGGCAAAAAAGGCGCCGTAAAAAACCGCGAAGGCGCCAACCAGTAACAGGGGAAAACTGGACCAGTGATCAATGCGATTCTGTACCACATACAGCACCAGGGCAAAGACGATGGCGGGCAGGCCCAGGGCAATCAGGTGGCTGTCTGTCAGTGTGTTTAATCCAGGGGTATTACCCATGGCAACCGTGAGACCGCCACGAATGAAGATATAGCCGATTCCGGCAAAAAAACCGCCCATGACAGGGTAGGGGATATAGCGCACAAGATTACCGAGCTTGAGCTGGCCCAGCAGGATCAGGAACAGGCCGGTGACTGCCGAGGTCACCATAATGCCCATCAGCAAGGTGGGCAGGATGACGCTGGCACCGGCGTCAGACATGAGGCTGTACAAACCGGCCACGATGGCTGCAAATACCGGCGCCAGGCCACTGCGCGGCGCGCAGATCACGCCCTGGTAATCACTGAACAGGGTGCCGCCCAGCCCTACCACGACAGTCCCGATCAGCAACACGACGATGCCAGGTGCTAGAAACTCGGGGGGTAATCCGGCGAACATGAGGGCGGCCACAGAGATGGCAACGGTGAGATTCATCACCGCTATCAGAATGCCGGCCAGGGTGTTGGATATTATTGTTTTTGTATCCATAACTGAGCTTCTACTAACAGCGTCCCAATGTACCTTCTGCGGGACAGGATGCCCAGTCTTTTCAACTGGATATCCTGGATCCCTTAAAAGTCATTATTGAACGATTTGTTCAGTAGGTAAAACGCAGTCCCACTTCCAGGGCGCGCCCGGCTTCCGGGGCAAATCCGCGCAGGTAGGAGGTGGAAAGCCGGATTTCTTCATCACCCAGGTTACGTCCGCGGGCAAACAGCATGAGTTCACCGTTGTCCAACGGCACTGTGTAGTTTGCGCCGATATCCCAGCGCGAATAGCTGTCTGTGGGCAACTCGAAATTACCGGGCTGATCCTGTTCGGTGGCATGCAGGAATGACATGTAGGCCGACCAGTTGTTTCCGGTATAGTCCAGTCGTGATCCCACCCTGGAAGGCGGCATGCGCGGGGCGTCCCCATTCCCAGCCAGGTCGCCATCGATGGTATCGGCAAAGACCTGCAAACTGACGAAGCTGTTCAGCGGAAACGTCAGATCCACTTCCGCGCCCCAGAAACGGGCATCAAGCTGGCGGTATTCACGTACCGGGAAGCCATCAACTTCCTCACCAGTGGCAACTTGCCCGATGTAATCATCAAAGTCATTGTAGAAAGTCGTCAAGGTCGCACTGACCCACTCCCGTTCCACGTACAGCGTGATATCCAGGTTACGTGAGGCTTCTTCCTGAAAGCCGGTATTGCCGACTTCACAGGCGCCGGTGGCAAAGTGAATGACACAGTCTTCGAAGTCAGTGACGCCATAATTGGAATACAGCTCTTCCACCGAAGGTGCGCGTTCTGCATGGGATGCGGTGATGCCCAGTGAGGTCGTGGCATTGAGATCCCAGAGCAGGGAGGCAGAATAACTGAAGGTGGAAAAATCCAGTCCGGGGGCTGTACTGTTCTGTGGACTGTAGTCATCCCTGTTGATACGGGCGCCGAGTTCCACGGTGTAGTTGCTGGCATGGTAATCCTCCACCAGGAACAGGCCGCGGGAATCGATCTCGGTGATCGGAATGAAGCTTTCCTCACCAACGGCGCCGAATTCATCGTCCGTGGTTTGCAGTCCCAGGGTGCCATGCCAGTTATTGGTTTCGGCATGTGTGATCTGCAGGCGCTGTTGCCAGGAATCGTTGCTGAAGCGGGTACCCACCATGCTGGGACCCTCCATTTCTGCATGGGTGTAGTCGGTATAGGTCAGGCGGTAATCGACATGTTCTATCCAGGGAGTCAGGTTGCGCCATTCCCCGGTCAGGTCGTAGCGGGTGCTTTCCAGGTCGATATAGACATTTTCCTCGCCGTGTTCATGACCTTCCTCTTCTGCATGGTCTTCATCGTCATGCTCCTCGTCATGATCATGGGCATGATCGTGCGCGCCGGGTGGCAGGCCATAGGTGTTTTCCAGCTGGTTTACCGCAAGCCCCAGGAAGCCATTATCAAAATTCCAGGAGCCGCCAAAAGTGTAGGATTCAGTGTGGCCACCGGTATTGGCGATATAGCCATTGGTGTTTTCGGCTTTTTCATCATGGTGTTCTTCCTCTTCTTCATGATCTTCTTCCAGGTAAGCAGGATCGATGGCAAATCCGGGAATTTCCATGTCGTTCCAATCCCGCTGCACGGCATCCAGGTGCCAGGTGAAGTTGCCGGTAGAGAAATCCAGCCTGCCGGTTACGGTATCCAGGTCCAGGGCAGTATTGTGGCGGGTTTCTATACTGAAGGCAGGTTTGTCCAGGACATTGCGGGGTACCCGGTTGTCGATGACATTGACGACGCCGCCAATGGCGCCGCCACCATAGAGAAGTGTGGACGGGCCACGCAGGACTTCAATGGCATCCGCCAGGATGGGTTCCACGGTAACCGAGTGATCGGCGGAATTGCCGGAAGCATCGGCATTGGGGATGCCATTGCTCATGTTCATGACACGGCGGCCTTGCTGGCCGCGAATAACGGTCTGGCCGACAGCAGGGCCGAAGGAAGCATTGTTGATCCCGGGCTGGTTGGCCAGGGTGTCACCAATGGTGGCGCTGGCGGCTTCCCTGAGTTCATCGCCAGCCAGGACAGTGACCGGCAAAGCTGTTTCAGCGCGAATGGTGTGGATGGCCGTGGTGACCAGTTCATAGTCGGCTTCCTGGGCGGAAGCGTGTGAGGCGATCGCAACCGCCAGCAGAAGATGTTTGCGTTTCATAATCATTCTCCACCTGCCTTGTCCAGTGGCTACGGTAATGGCCGTTTTCACATCAGGTGCAGCAGGTACAACAGTTCGGGATAATTCGTCCAGATCGCCCCGAGAATTAATTCAGGTGAAACCCGAGGGTAATCTCAGTTCAAAAGTGTTGTTTCAGGAAAAATGAAGAGGTGGAGCACGTCCACGAAAGGCGGGGTAGTGGCCGGCAACAGGTGCCAGGACTGTCCCGATGAAAATCTCGGTAACTGTGCCAGTGACCCAGATATGAACATCCGAATCCTGCCTGATGGCGCTGGCACCATTGAAATGACACAGGGAGCAGCCTGACAGGTGGCCGGTATGATCATGCAAGGGCGACGCCTGTACCACCTGGACACCACACAGTGCCAGGGTAATCAGCAGTACGCTAAAAATTTTACGGTTAAGGATCATACCGGGTTAAGAATTGAATCAAGCCAGTTATCAGTATCACATAATATCCCTGTTCCAGACAGGGGGGCACGGGATTTCCTTTCAGGCAGCATGAGTCGTAGGTCGGCATAGGCCCGTTTATCCTGGGAAGCATCTCTGAAATTTTACATTTAGATGGATAAGGGTATTTACATGAAGGTAGTTACGGAACAATGCCGTTTGCCGACATTGATCGATCCAGAATATCCCGGCGTGTCGGCAAACGGGCTTTGCCCTGTGCCGACCTGCAACTTTCCTTTATTCAGAATCAGGATAATCGCTGACGAATTTCTGCTTCCGGCATGCCACTGATCTCCACCAGCTTCTGCTGGCTGGTATTGCCACTGACCAGGGTGACCGCTGCTTTGGGCAATCCCAGGTGAGCCGCGATCAATGCGGTCACTGCCTTGTTGGCCTTGCCTTTTTCCGGTGCGGCAGTGACCCGTACCTTGAGAATTGTCTGTGCTTCATCAAGCCACTGGATGCCATCGCGACTGGCACCGGGCACCACTTTCAGGGGCAGTTTCACAGAATGCCTTCGAGAATGGCGGCCTTGGAGCGGGGAATCAGCAGCAGGTTCTTGTAGAGCCTGGCGGGATTGAAATCGTAGAGTGCGGCACGCCGGGTACCGAACAGGCGGGTGAGCTTGCGGCGAATGAAGGGAAAACTGTGATGCTGCCAGTAGCCGCGGTCGAAGTTGCTGCCCAGCACGTAGATATCGTATTCCTCGAACAGGAAGCGCTGTTCTTCGGACTCATTCAGGCGTTCAATGGTCAGCGGGTCATTCCATTCCATGGTAATGATGGGTTTGTGCTGGTGCAGGGTCTCTTTCAGTCCCCGCAGCACAAACGCTTCATGGGCTTCCACGTCGAGTTTGATCAGGTCCAGTTTTTTCAGGCCCAGTTCGGCAATGACGTGGTCACCGATTCGTTTTTTCACGGTGATTCCCTGCGTGTTGTCATCGCGTTGATCGAAACTGGAGGCACCCACATTGCCTTCACTGACCATGAAGATGGTGGCGTCTTCCTCGGTATCTGACAGGGCAAAGGGAAAAGCATCTACATTGGTAATCTGGTTGTCGCTGATATTGCGGTCCAGTAATTCAAACACTGCAGGCAGGGGTTCAAAGGCATAAACATGGCTGGCCACCGTGGAAAAGGCCAGGGTGTGGTTGCCGATATTGGCGCCGATATCCAGTACCACAGGTGTGTTGATTTTCTTCAGCAGGGCAAGCAGCAGTGCCAGGTTTTCTTTTTCGTACAAGCCATTTTTGGCAATCTTGTCACCCACGTGATCGTTACTGAACGCGGTGATGTGATGGCCCAGTGAGGTGGTCAGTGCTTGCGTTTCAGCCATACCGTTTCCTAGGTCAGGCAGGCCGGGTCAAAGTCATACATCCCGTCCAGCCAGTCAAACAATTCCCGCACCATGGGGTGTTCTTTCCAGGGTGTGTAACGTGCCACCAGGGCTGCCTTTTCGTCTTCTGTGAAATTCTCCAGGCCCTTTTCCTGCAACAGGGGGGCGTCTTCCAGGAACTGGTCCCTGAGTACCCTGGGACACAGGACATGACAGGCTTCTTCCAGCAACCCCCCGGCATCGAGCTCCGATCCCTGGTAAATCCGGCCCAGGGTAAACAGGGGCAGTTGGGATAGCCAGGGCTGGTTCATGGGGTTGGCCATGTGGCCCTGTGCCAGTGTCTTTAATTCCTCCGGATTGCGGTTTTCAAAGGCTTTCAGGTGCAGGCGGCCTGTCAGGTTCTTGCTGTCATTGACCGGGTAGTTGTCCCACAGCAGCGGTTTTCGATACAGGCGCTCGCTGACATCACTCAGGTGATCTTCGGGAAATTCATCGGAAAACACTTTCGGGCCGGTCCAGAAAATATCGATTCGTGAATCCAGCTGGCTGCCCAGTTCCTCCAGGTAGTCAGCAGGCATCGGGCCAAAGTGTTTTTCCAGGACGGGATCATCGGTGTAATAGGTGGGGCAGAGAATGTATTGCCTGGCTTTGCTTGCGCGGGTGACGTGCTCCATGATTTTCAACTGCTGCGCGGCGAGATTGTCCTGGGCGCCCTGCATGTCATCAAAGAGTATGCACAGGGTGTCAGGATTGATTTCGTTGATCTCGGCAATCTTGTTCTCAAGGGCCTGTTTGCCCGCCGTGGAAAAATCCCGGTACAGTTCAAAGGGGCTCAGGCCCAGGGCAAATTCAACACCGGCATTGCGGTAATGTCCGGCCAGGCTTGCCAGGGCATCAAGGTGGTCTTGAGGGCAGGCCTCGGTCCAGTGCTTGCGAAAACAGTCGTCGTTTTTGGGGGCATACAGGTAGGTGGTAAAGCCGTTGCCGCTGAGAAACTGGGCATAATGCCGACGTGCTTCCCAGGACCAGGTCTTGCCAAAAAAACCTTCGACGACGCCAAGCCTGAAGGGCTTTACCTCTACCATGACGGGTGTGGCTTAGTTGGCCGCACTGCTCCTTGCGATATTACGCAATTCCCGCACATCATCGATGCCGCCGACGTTGTTGACGTTGGTGAAACCGGCGGCTTCCAGGATTTCCTTGGCCTGTCCGGCGCGGTTGCCGCTGCGGCAGTACAGGTTAATTTCTGCATCCTTGCCATACTGGGAAGCGATCATGTCGGTATCGATAGAAGCCAGCGGAATGTTGTTGTCACCATCAATGTGATCTTCAGAGTATTCAGCCTCGGTACGTACATCGATCCAGACAGACTCCTGGGACGAGGTGGCGCAAGCGGCAAGCAGTAGGGTGATTGTGGCAAGTATTAACGCGCGAAATGCTGTTTTCATGGGATGGTCCTCCGGGTTTCATTCCGCCTTGGCGGTTACTAACGCGATGATAGCATTGTAGGTCGGCATAGGCCCATTTATCCCGGGAAGCATCTCTGAAATTTTACATTGAGATGGATAAGGGTATCTACATGAAGGTAGTTACGGAACAAGGCCGTTTGCCGACATTGTTCAAATCAGCGCTTGCGGCATGTCGGCAAACGGGCTTTGCCCTGTGCCGATCTACAGCCGCTTGGCCATGCAGTCTTTTACCCGGGCCAGGGCATCGGTGATGTTTTCCGTGCTGCTGGCGTAGGAAAAACGAATATACCCTTCACCCAGGTGACCAAAGCTGGTCCCCGAGACCGTGGCCACGCCAACTTCTTCCAGTAACAGCTCCTCGAGTTCCTTGGACTTCATGCCGGTACCGGTAATGTTGGGAAAGGCATAGAAGGCGCCCTTGGGCGTCACACAGGAAAAGCCGGGTACATCATTGAGCAGGTCGACGATGAGCTTGCGGCGCTCATCGAACGTGGCATGCATCACATCAACGGCATCCTGGGGGCCGGTCAGGGCTTCCATGCCGGCTATCTGCACGGGGGCTGAGGGGCAGGAGGTGCAATTGATCTGCATGCGCTCGGCATGGTCAATCAGCTCTGCCGGCCACACGCCATAGCCCAGGCGCCAGCCGGTCATGGAGTAGGTCTTGCTCCAGCCATCGAGCAGGATGGTGCGGTCACGAATGGACTCGTATTCCAGGAAGCTGACATGCTCCAGGCCATCGTAAAGCAGGCGGGCATAGATCTCGTCGGACAGCAGTACCACGTTCGGGAATTTTTCCAGGCCCTTGACGAAGTGTTCGATCACATCCCGTTCCAGAACGCCGCCGGTCGGGTTGGCCGGTGTGTTGATAATAATCAGGCGGGTGTTGTCATTGATCTGCGCCAGCACGCGGTCCGGATCAAAGGCAAAACCGTTTTCCTCAAGCAATTCGATGGGCACAGGCTTGGCACCGGAATAATTGATCATGGATTCGTAAATGGGAAAGCCCGGATTCGGGTACATGATTTCTGCACCAGGCTCACCAAACATCATGATGGCAAAAAACATGGTCGGTTTGCCGCCAGGCACAATCATGACATTTTCCGGATCAACATCCACACCGCGATATTTCTTGATGTCGTTGGTCACCGCCTCGCGGACCTGGGGCAGACCCTTGGCCGGGGTATAAAAGTGAAAGCCGTCTTCCATGGCCTTTTTGCCCGCCTCGACAATGTTGTCGGGCGTGCGGAAATCCGGTGCCCCGATACCCAGGTTGATGATGTCTCTACCGGCGGCCTCCATGGCCTTGGCCTTGGCGAGAATCTTGAAGGCTGACTCGGTTCCCAGACGGGACATGCTTGCTGCTAATTGCATAAATTCCTCAAAACGATGA
>CAZROW010000081.1:0-10853 GCA_964601805.1 uncultured Enterobacteriaceae bacterium | reverse complement strand
TCGTGCCGATCGGTGACACGGGGCATATCGGGGAACTGGTGGCGCTCAGGGTCGCGGAATAAGACCCGGCTTTGCCGGGTTTCAGGAGCAAGGAACGACTCGTTTGGCTTTAGCGAATATCCGGGGTGTCGTAGGTCGGCATAGACGCAAAGCGTCGTTTGCCGACGAGAGGATTTAGCTCTTGTTAAATTTTCTTTGTCGGCAAACGCTTCGCTATGCCGACCTACGAAAACACGAAGTTGACGAAAAAATCATCCTCTCCCTGCTCTTACCAATGTGTACTCGATGAAGAGTCCCACGCCTTTTGCCAGGCATCGGGAATGGTGGCATCACTGAACAGGAAGCCTTTTTCGTATTCCGGGTAAATACTCTCGTAGGTAGTGACCTTGCTGTGATTGATGCGGCGATTGATATGTTCCGGTTTCACCTCTGACAATGAATTCACACCCAGTTGGCCCAGCAGTTCGGACATGGATTTCAACATGGCCTGGTGGTAATTGAATACACGTACACCCTTGTCCGTGACATCCAGTTGCTTGTAGCGGGCAGGATTCTGGGTGGCGACACCTGACGGGCACTGGTCGGTATTGCAATGGCGAGCCTGGATGCAGCCCAGGGCAAACATCATGCCGCGTGCCGAATTGACCGTATCGGCACCGAGAGCGCCGAGCCTGAGCATGTGGAAGGCGGAAAACATTTTGCCGGCAGCCACGATCTTGATGCGGTCGCGCAGTCCCACACCACGCAAGGCGTTATTGATGAAGTGCAGGCCCTCACGCAGCGGCGTGCCCACGGAGTTGGTCATCTCGATTTGCGCTGCCCCGGTGCCGCCTTCACCGCCATCCACGGTGATAAAGTCGGGGGTAATGCCGGTTTCATGCATGGCCCTGCATATGCCGAAAAACTCACTTTTGCGACCCAGGCATAATTTGAATCCAACGGGTTTGCCACCGGAAAGCTCACGCAAGCGCACAATAAATTGCAGCAATTCTTCAGGACTGCTGAAAGCCGAGTGGTAAGGGGGAGAAATCACATCCTTGCCCAGGGGCACACCACGGATATCTGCAATCTCCGGGGTCACCTTGGCCGCGGGCAGAATGCCGCCATGACCGGGCTTGGCTCCCTGGGAAATCTTGATTTCGATCATTTTCACCTGGTCTTCAACCGCTTTCTGGGTAAAGCATTCAGGCTCAAAGTGGCCGAGATCATCACGGCAGCCGAAATACCCTGTACCGATCTGCCAGACCAGGTCGCCACCGAATTTGCGGTGGTATTCGGTCAGGCCACCTTCACCTGTATTGTGAAAGAAATTGCCCAATTTGGCGCCACGATTGAGTGCCAGGATGGCGTGCTTGCTCAACGAACCGAAACTCATGGCCGAAATATTCAGGGGAGAGACGGAATAGGGTTTGCTGCAATTAGCCTCACCAAAGACCTGTCGCAGGCTGTCCGGTTCCAGGTGGGAGGGCACCATGGCATGGTTGAGCCATTCGTAACCATTCTGATAAAGGTCGATGATGGTACCAAAAGGGCGGGTGTCTTCCTGTTTCTTGGCACGCTGGTAGACCAGGCTGCGAAACTCCCGGGGTACCGGGCGACCGTTGAGGTCGGATTCCACAAAATATTGCTGTATTTCCGGTCGAATATACTCGAACAGGTAACGGATATGCCCGATGACCGGGTAGATGCGCAACACAGTTTTGCGTTTTTGCACCATGTCGTAAATGCCCACCAGGATCAGTGGTATGACAATGAGCCAGAGCCACTGCAATACCGGCCATACCTGGACAAGCAGCAGGAGGATGATGGGGACAGCGATGCTGCCGGTTATAAAGGTCTGGCGAACGGTCATGTCGGGTTACAGGTAAGCTAGGAATCGGTCGCTGGATTAAAACACAAAGCCCGCCGCAGAGACCAGATTGAGCGCCACTTCACGGGTCTTCGAGGAACTAATTTTTGCAAATGCAGTCCTACGGAGTAGCTCTGCGGATAAAGGCAACTGCGGACATTGCGCGTCATTTCTATTAGCGACTTTATTGATGACGTTGTACCATCTGCGACCCGGTTGAATTTACCCGATTGCGTATTCATCACTAGGAGTATTTTATGCATACCAGACTGACCAGAATTTGTTTTTCCATTCTTGCACTGACCCTTTTCATGTCAGGGCAGGCGTTTGCCCAGGGATTCAACCTGCCAAACATGCAGGTGACCAGCACCGCTTTTGAAGACGGCGGCATTATCCCGATCAAGTACACCTCACACGGTGACAATGTGCAGCCAGGCTTCAGCATTACCGGCGCGCCGGAACTCACTGCCAGTTTTGCGATTATTTTTCACGATATCGAAGTATCCATCGGTGGTGGTACTGGTGACGTGACTCACTGGATTGCCTGGAATATCAATTCCAGGGATATTCCCGAAGGCAGGTTGCCATCCGGCAGTGTGCAGGGTAACAACATTCGTGGCCAGGCCAACTACATGGGCTCGGGTGCCCCGTATGCTGACCGTTATCACCATTACGTGTTCGAGTTTTATGCACTGGACGACACACTGAACTTGCCTGAAGGTTCCAGCCGTGAAGAACTGGAAGAAGCCCTGCAGGGCCATGTTATTGCCAAGGCCGCTTATGTTGGCCGCTATGCCAACGCCCAGTAATCACTGAGCCAGGCTGAAGTTATTGAAGGCGCCCACGGGATAGTCCGGGGCGCCTTTTTATTGTTCGGTTATAATGGCTTTCCGGACATTACAGTGAGAGTTGCTACGCCAGGCAGTAAAAGCTCATCTCAACCGGTTTTATTTCATCCAGGGGGAAACAATGAATAAACAGCTCGTCACTGCTGGTATATCAGCGTTGTTAGTGACACTTCCATGGCTTGCCAGTGCCCATCACAGTTTTGCACCGCATTTTGATGCGGACAAACCGGTCAGCATCATGGGTACTATTATCGAGTACGAAAAGCGCAATCCCCATGCCTACCTGAACATACGGGCCGAAGATGCCGATGGCCGTGTCACCGAGTGGCGCTGTGAGTCCCATGGCTTTACCCAACTGTCTCGCAACGGTATAACGCCGGATATGCTCGAACCAGGAAAGCAGATCGGTATTACCGGCTCCCGGCACCGGCGTGATCCGACCATGTGTTTTTTTGACATGGTGTACCTGGAAGATGGCCGGGAACTGAGTGTCAATGGTCCCCGAGGCCAGCAGCAGAATGTCGAGGAGCAGCGTGACTCCATTTTTGGTCACTGGATGCTGGTTCCCGGCGGCTTTGCCACCAGCGGCCCACAATTCATGATGGATTTCCTCACAGAAACCGGGCGCGCAGCAGTGGAGCAATATAATCCGTTCACTGATGACCCCACCTATCGTTGCGAACCTGTTGCCATCCGCCGCGCCTGGGGAGCACCCGGAACACCCCTGGCGATTACGATGGAAGGTGACAATGTCCTGATCAGGCATGAATGGATGGATGCAACACGGCTTGTCCATATGGACCAGGCGGCAGCACCGGCGGATACGGAGCCTTCCATTCTCGGCTACTCGGTTGGTCACTTTGAAGGTGATACGCTGGTGATTGAAACCACGCATTTCACGGAAGGGGTACTCAACCAGTTTGTTACCGTCGAGGGCGAACCCATGCGGGGTCTGCTGCATTCGGATGCACTGAGAACCGTCGAAAGGCTTTCCCTGGACCGGGAGCGCAATCGTCTCATCATGTCCATGGATCATTACGATCCGGTCTTTTTCAACAGGGATTTTCCTACCTACACGCGCGAATACCGGCCGTCGACGTTGTCGATCGAACCGTTTGGTTGTATTCCCGAGCAGTTGCAGTAAGCGGCCGTTATTTTGACACTGCTGCCACTCGAATCGTTGCTATGGCTGTGCCCGGTGGCCCTGTTCACCGGGTTTATCAAGGCCGGGATTCCCTCCCTGGGTACCCTGCTCACCGTTTCCGTAGCATTGGTGTTTCCACCTCGCGATGCCCTGGGGATCACTCTGCTATATCTGCTGGTGGGCGACATGGTAGCGGTGAGCCTGTACTGGCGGCGCGCCCACTGGCAGGAGCTCAGCAAGATGCTACTGCCCGTTCTGGCGGGCATCCTGTTGGGTGGTTTCTCCCTGTCTTTCCTGGACAATGACAACATGGGGCTTGCCCTTGGCCTGCTGGTTATCATCCTGGTCTCCATGGAGCCTTTCAGGCCGCGCCTTAATGCCTGGGCGCTGGCCCATCCTGTGAGTGTTCGCTCTGGATCGGGCATCCTGGCTGGTTTTGCTACCACCATTGGAAACGCCGCAGGCCCCATTCTTTCTCTCTATTTTTTACTGCTCAAGCTCGACAAGCTCAGTTTTGTGGGTACCGGTGCCATTTTTTTCCTGTTTGTAAATGTCTCAAAGATCCCCATCTTTATAGGGCAGGGGGTCTTCCAGCCTCAGTATTATGGCTCCGTCCTGTTGACGGCCCCGTTGGTGCTGGTAGGTGCGATCGGTGGCCGCCTCTTCCTGCAGTGGGTGTCCCAGCTCTGGTTCAACAGGATTGTGCTGACTTTCACGGCGATTGCCGGATTCTGGCTGCTGATTCGCTACTTCACTGGTTAGGTACATGTCATTGATAGAACAGGTCATTGCCAGTGCCACTGGAATTAAGGGCGGATTCAGCCGGTCCCCAATAGGCTTGAGAATGAGAAATTCCATGTGTCAAAAGGATTCAGTCAAAGGAGTGCTCCAATGACTCTCAAAAATCTCTACACCGGGCTTGTCCTGCTTGTTTCAGCAGTACTGACTTCCTGCGCGGTCAATCCGGTAACCGGCCGCAATGAAATCTCACTGGTTTCCGAATCCCAGGAAAGAGCGATAGGCGCCGAGCAATATGAACCGTCGCAACAAAGCCAGGGGGGCGAGTTCGTGGTTGACCCGGTGTTAACCGAGTATGTCAGTACTGTGGGCCAGCGAATTGCTGCTGTCAGTGATCGTCCCCTGGACTACGAGTTTGTCGTGCTCAACAACTCCGTACCCAATGCCTGGGCCTTGCCCGGGGGCAAGATTGCGGTCAATCGCGGTTTGTTAACAGAGCTCAATAACGAAGCGGAACTGGCTGCAGTGCTTGGTCATGAAGTCGTGCATGCCGCGGCACGCCATGGTGCCCAGGCCATTACCCGCGGTACCTTGTTGCAGGGCGCACTGGTAGCCAGTGCCATTGCGGCCAGTGACAATGATTATGCCGACTATATTGTCGGTGCCTCGCAACTCGGGGCCCAGTTGATCACCCAGTCCTATGGGCGCGAAGCGGAGCGGGAAGCCGATTATTACGGCATCCAGTACATGCTGCGTGCAGGTTACGATCCCCGTGCGGCTGTCAGCCTGCAGCGTACCTTTGTACGCCTCTCTGAGGGCCGTAATCCCGGCTGGATAGAAGGCCTGTTTGCCAGTCATCCGCCATCCGAGGAACGAGTTGCCAATAACCAGGCCCTGGTCGATGAATTGCAGCCACAAATCCAGGGCAGGGACCTGGAAACCGGTGAAGTACGATACCAGCAGGCCATGGCTTTCCTGGAGGAAAATGAGGAAGCATACGCCTTGTTTGATGAAGCCCAGCGTGCTGTTGCTGATGAGGATTTTGACCTGGCCTTGCTGAATCTTGATGCGGCTATCGACATGGTGCCCGAGGAAGCCCGGTTTTCCGGCCTCAAGGGCGATATCCTCCTGTATCAGCAGGACTACCGTGAAGCCATAGATGCCTATGATGATGCCATTGCCGACCATGACAAATACTACGATTACTACCTGGGCCGGGGTGTTGCCTGGTCCCGTCTTGGTGATCGTGCCCGGGCAAGAGAGGACCTGGAGCACAGTGCGAATCTGCTGCCGACAGCAGTGGCCATGAATGAACTGGGTAAAGTGGCCCTGGCGCAAAATGACCGGGAAATAGCCAAGCAGTACTTTCGGGAGGCGGCACAGGCCCAGGGGCAGGTGGCTCGGGAAGCCACCGAGAACTTCACGCGCCTGGATGTCCAGGATAATCCGCAGTCCTACCTGTCTGCCCAGACTTTTGCCGGCACCGATGGACGAATCTATGCCCGGGTAACCAACACCACAGGTATTGATATGGCTGATGTTACCGTGGATTTCGTTGCCGTCATCGGGTCGAGTATTGGCCGGCAGTCACGAACCATCAGCAACCTGTCAGCAAATACTTCGGTGGATATCAACTCCGGTCTACGTTTTGCCGAGGGCCAGCAGTGGAGCAGTGAACAGATGGAAGCGAGTGTCAGGAGCGCCAGCGCTCGCTAGGGGTAAGGGACAAGGAACGACACGTTGGACTTGAACGGTGAATCGTAGGCCGGAAGAGGCGCGAAGCGCCGTCATCCGGCAAGGTGCCCGCAGGGCAGCCAGGCCCTCACTTTAATCTTACCCAAAACCAGGCGGCCTTTGGTCGCCATGCCGGATGACGCTACGCTTTTCCGGCCTACGAAGAAACGCTATTTTTCCGGTATAACACCAGACATAAAAATCCGGAAAACCATGCTTTTCATGCTTTTTGGCTCGGTTTCAAGCCCTGGCCTTCTGGGTCTCAACATACTCGATAAACTTGCTCAGTTCCTCGTACGGGTGAAACCCGGTAGTCAGGTAATTGCCGGCGATGAAGCTCGGTACACCGGTGATCTGCATCTGGCGGGCACGGCTCCAGGCCTGGTCAACGGCATCGCGATAGCTTCTTTGCTCCAACACTGCCCTGGCAGCATCCATGTCCAGGCCCGCGCGTTCGACGGCAGCCAGTAATACAGGGACCTGCGCCAGGTTTTCATCACGTACGAAATAGGTTCGGTAAAGCTCCTTGTGCAGCGCCTTGCCGTTTTTCAGGCTGTCAGCCCACATGCCCAGTTCCTGCGCCAGGCGGCTGTTATAGGTCCTGGTCCGGTCGCAATGTTCAAGCCCAAGTTCATCCATCAGGCTGTACAGGCGTTCATGTACGGCGTCCAGATTCGGTCCCAGGAATGAAGAAAGCAATAAACCTTCTTCGGGGGTATCCGGATGCAGTGGGAAAGGCGACCAATGCACATCGACATCATGTGTCTGCTCCACTTTTTCCACCACGGCGCTGGCCAGATAGCACCAGGGGCAGACATAGTCTGTGAAAATTTCCAGTACGATAGTTTCCTGTTCGCTCATAGATAACTGACCTGAAGTTAATATTTGTGGTGTGATCAACGCAGATTGACTGCGACATGGATTAAATCACAGCGAGTTAAGTATACTTGCATGATTATTTCCCTTCATTCAAGAATGTATTGCACAGGTTCAGCTATTGAAAGTATTAAACAAACAAAAGCTTGAAAAAGAAATCAAGTCACGTTTCTCTAAATTACTGGGTGAAGGCCCGGAATCCCTTACAGAAGCCAACTTTGGCCAGGTCCTTGAAGACGTCTTCAACAACAACGAGTTTGCTCTCAATGTTAAAGGCAAACGTAACGTCAGTATTCTTATAGCTGACCTGCGCGGGTTTACCTATATTGCCGAGAAGGCCGGACTGGAAAAGATCATCAGGTTGCTCAACGAATTTTTCGGCTTCATAGTGGAAATCATCGATCGGCATGGCGGTGTTGTGGACAAGTTCATGGGGGATTCCATCATCGCTTTTTTTGAATGTGAAAGTGATGTGCAGGGCAGCGTACTGAATGTCCTGAGATGCGCCATCGAAATGCAGATTGCCATGGACCAGGTGAATGACAAAGGCAGGGAACTGGGCCTGGACAACCTGTTCATGGGTATTGGAATCAATACAGGAGAAGTTGTGGCCAGTGTGCTGGGATCGGATATCTACAGGGAGTACACAGTCATCGGTGCCAACGTCAATATTGCCTCACGTATTGAGGCCTATACACTGAGAGGGTAGATATTGTTGTCCGAACAGACCTGGAGTTTTGTCAGTGGCAGCATCGAAACCGGACTGATCAACGAGGTCAATGCCAAGGGTATGCAGGGGCCCTTACGCTTTTTTGAGCTCAAGGCCATCAATGACCCTGAGCGGCTGGAGTTGCCGGTCAGGGAAAACCGGAAAGCCCTGCGTATTCCTGTCAGGATTCCAGTAACTTTTCAGATGCTTGAAAACAAGCACATTGCACCAGAGATTTTCCAGGGCGAGGTCGTGGATATCAGCTACGGCGGGATGCTGATTAATACACTCAAGGAAATCATACAGTTTTCGGATATCAAGATGCGGGTGAACCTGTCTCCCTTTAAAAGTGATATGGTAGACCTGTATGCCAAGGCCATGTACGTTCAAAGCAAGAAAAACGAATATGAAGTTGGCCTGGAATTTACCATTATTGATGACGCCACCAGCGCTAGCATCAAAAATTTTGTCGACAACCTTATCTGATTAACAGCTTGTTTTTTCAAGCCTGGGGGAAAGCCATGTCTAACTCGATTATCCGTTTCTTTGTTGTATTGTTTGCCTGCTTGTCAGCCCACGGCATATATGCCGCGGACAGTTCAGTACCGGTCAGGCTTGACCGGGACAAGATGGCTGGACTTGATCTCACTTCTGTTCCTCCGGATGCCTATATCGATATCCTGGAAGCAGGTGAGTTGAATATGCGTGTTGCTACCTTGTTTGAGGGCGATGAATTACGTGTTTCGATGTTCGAGTCCACGCCGGCGACCACCAATCATCGCACCCGTCCTACTGATATCGACGAATTTGTCTATGTTCTCAGCGGAAAGCTGATTCTCACTGAACCCAATGGGACTGCCCATGAATTTGTGGCCGGTGATGCGCTGGTGCTGCCTGTCGGCTTTACCGGTACCTGGGAAATGCAGGGTAATTACCGGGAGCTGGTCGTCATCATGAGCAAGTAGGTTGTCATTGACCTGTCCTCGATCAGAGGCAGCAACCGTTTAATCAGTTACTAAACAAAAGCAGGAGTTACATGCTATGAAGGGTAAGATTGCCTTCGAAGAACACATGGCCATTCCCGAAACGACCGAGGAAACCCGCGATTTTGCCGGTGAGTCCTCCGATTTCAGCCAGTTCACCAAAGAGATACTCGATCTGGACGATATTCGTCTGGGTTACATGGATGCCACGGGTATTGAACTTGCCATATTGTCACTGAATGCACCAGGGGTGCAGTCAATCCTGGACACCGATGAGGCCATCGAGGTGGCCCGTAAAGGCAATGCTGCCATGGCAGCTGCCGTGGAACGTCATCCCGGTCGTTACCGGGCATTGGCTGCTTTGCCCATGCAGGACCCGGCAGCGGCAGCAGCCGAACTGGAACGTTGCGTGAAGGAGCTGGGTTTTGTGGGCGCCATGGTCAATGGCTTCACCCAGAAGGACACGCCGGACACCGCGCTTTACTATGACCATCCCCAGTTTCGTGAATTCTGGCAAACGGTGGCCGATCTTGATGTACCTTTCTACCTGCACCCGCGTATGGGGTTGCCCTCACAGTCAAAAAACATCATGGACCAACCCTGGCTTCGATCTTCACCCTGGGGCTTTACCGTGGAAACCGGGACCCATGCTCTCAGGTTGTGTGGCTCGGGATTGTTCGAGGATGTGAAGCACCTGAAAGTGGTTATCGGTCACCTGGGAGAATTCATTCCCTACAACCTGTGGCGGATGGATGCGCGCATGGCGTTTTCAACTCGCGGCTATCGTGGCAAGCGTCCGCTGGGTGATTATTTTCGTGAACATTTTCATGTCACCACTTCAGGGAATTTCCACGATTCCACGTTCCGTTGTGCGCTGGAAGAACTGGGCAAGGACCGGCTGTACTTTTGCGCCGACTATCCGTTTGAACGCATGGAAGATGCCGCAGACTGGTTTGATAACACCCAGATCATCAGCGATGAGGAACGCCTGCAGATCGGCCGCAAGAATGCCATAGAACTGTTCAAGCTCGACATGGATTAAATTGACGGCTAGTCAGTTGCTTCAGGAGCCATTGCCGGCAAGCCCAGCTGGCTCCTGATAGCCGGCCGATAATGATTCAGGTTGTATTCCACCAGGTCCACAATCTTGTTCAAACTCTCCTGAACGGTATGAGTATCCTCATCAAACCACATCACTCCCTGCCAGACGGGCAAGGAACGGGTGTCGTCCAGGATGAAACCCACCACATGAATGACGGCCCGGGAGTCAAACTTCGCCCCCCGGTAGTCTTCCACGAACTCGGCAATGGTCTGGTAATTTCCGGGGTTCAGGAATTCCTGGACTGACTCGATGGTGGCACGTCGGCCAATATCCACGGGCCGAATGACCAGCACGGCATCAAAATCGGCAGCTGCCAGCCGGGTACGCACGGTGCTGGTCTCGATGTTATCGACACTGCGAATAACCGGATAACTGGCTGCAACCTTGTACTCATTCTCGCGCAGGCGTTCCACCAGGGCATTTTCCAGCAAACGGCGGCTCGGCCCGTCTACATCCAGGGCCAGGATGGCAAAGCTGACTTCGCCGAGTTCGTTCTGGGCATGGGCGGAGGGGAGGACGGAGGCTAGGAGTAAGGTAACCAGGCAAAAGAGTTTTTTCATGAACTTATCCTAATTGGTTTCATGGTATCAGGACCAGTAACTTTGGCTTTCGATTTCAGATATTTGCTTCGTGGCGGATAGTAAAGCACCCGGGGGTAAGCTTTTTGGTATTGGTGATTCAGGAGAGCTGCGCTCTCCCTATCGGCTGTGTGTAAACTCTGGGATTGAGGTTAGCCTGTAATTCAACAGTTTTCTAGGAGATATTCTGTAACAGATGCCGGGCTTGAACCGGCACGCGTTTTACCGCATCGCCGTGGTTTGGGGAAAGCTGAATCCGAGGTGTTTTTTTTATTCTGTGTGGAGAAATTCG
>CAZROW010000080.1:4841-11091 GCA_964601805.1 uncultured Enterobacteriaceae bacterium | reverse complement strand
CAAAATAGATGATGGAAATGATGCCGGTATAAACCAGGTTCATGCGTAATTCGACGCTACAATGTCTGCAGACATGGGGGCGTTTCATCAGCTTGGTCATGGCATCCATGGCTTCATGTTGACAGGCCGGGCACTGGTTGCTGCTCATGTCAATTCCTCTCAATATAACCTGAAGGCGTACAAGTTATTTATTGCAAGTTTACCGGCAATACATAACTAATTTTTCAGGATATCACAATTACTTTTTGATTTTATAGCAATTTTCAGGAATTTGTCACTTCAACCAGTTTGTCCAGTACTGCCTGGGCCTGCCCGGAATCAATGGCCTGGCTGGCCATGTTGATACCTGCAGCTACATCATCCACCTTGCCGGCAATGACCAGAGCCGCGCCTGTTCCCAGCAGCACGATATCCCGGTATGCATCCGCCTGGCCTGCCAGCAGTTCACGCAAGCGACGGGCATTGTACTCCCCGTCCCCGCCTTTCAGGTCCTCCAGGGTAGCCGTAGCAAGACCAACCTCTTCAGGAGCAAGGCTCATTTCAGTGACTTCGCCATCCCTGACCTCACAGATGTAATTGGCACCGGTTGTACTGAGTTCGTCCAGCCCACTGGCTCCATGCACTACCCAGGCCCTTTCACAGCCCAGCCTGGCCAGCACCTGCGCCATTGGCTGTACCCACTCCTGGGCAAACACACCGATCAGGTAACGTTTGACGCCTGCAGGGTTGCACAGGGGACCCAGGATATTGAAGACAGTACGAATACCCATTTCCACGCGCACCGGTCCAACATACTTGAACGAACCATGGTGCCTGGGCGCCATCATGAAACCGATGCCGGCTTCGCGAATCGCCTTCTCGATAACGGGCACCTCAGCATCCAGGTTGACACCCAGTGCAGTAAGCACATCGGCAGCACCGGATTTTGACGACAGGGCGCGGTTGCCGTGCTTGGCAACCGGTACGCCACAGGCGGCGGTGACGATTGCGGTGGCCGTGGAAATATTCAGTGTGCCGGAGCCGTCACCACCGGTGCCGACGATATCCATGGCGCCTTCAGGCGCACTGACCGGCAGCGCCTTGGCACGTATGACATCGACCGCAGCACTGATTTCGCTAACATGCTCACCGCGCATACGCAGGGCAACCAGGAAGCCGGCAATCTGCGCCGGTGTGGCCTTGCCCGACATGATGATGTCAAAAGCCGACCTGGCCTCATCAAACGACAGGACTTTGCCCTCGGCAACATCGGCAAGGTAGGGTTTAAGTTCTGTCAGTGCATCAGTCATGGCGTTGTTCCATCAAACTAGAAGTCCATCAAACTAGGAGTCCATCAAATTGAGAGTCCATCGGCTTATTTCATACTGATGGCGTTCAGCGTGTTCTGCATCAGGGAGGCAATGGTCATCGGGCCTACACCACCGGGTACCGGGGTAATCCATGAACACTTGTCTTTCACCCCGTCGAAGTCCACGTCACCGGTCAGGCGCCAGCCCCTCTCACGGGAAGCATCATCGACACGGGTGGTCCCCACGTCGATAACCACGGCACCGTCTTTCACCATGTCGGCGGTGACAAATTCCGGTTTACCGATGGCCACGATCAGGATATCGGCAGACGCACAGATTTCCTTCATGTTGGTTGTGCGGCTGTGGACCACGGTAACGGTGCAGTTGCCCGGGTTGGCATTGCGTGACATGAGGATGGACATGGGTGTGCCCACGATATTGCTGCGACCAACAACGACGCAGTGCTTGCCACTGGTTTCAATATTGTTGCGCTTGAGCAGTTCCACGATGCCGTTGGGTGTGGCAGAGATGTGGGTCGGCAAACCGAGCATCATGCGGCCCAGGTTTTGCGGATGGAAGCCATCGACGTCCTTGTTCGGGTCGATAGCCAGGGTGACCTTGTCTTCGTCGATCTGTTTCGGCAGTGGAACCTGGACGATAAAGCCGTCAATGTTGTCGTCCTTGTTGAGCTTGTCGACCAGCGCCAGCAACTCTTCTTCAGAGGTCTCTTCCGGCAACTCGATCAGCGTGGATTCAAAGCCAACCTCTTCGCAGGCCAGGACCTTGTTGTTGACATAGGTTTTACTGCCACCGTCACTACCGACCAGTACGGCGGCAAGATGCGGCACCTTGCCCCCTGCTGCCTTGATTTCCGCGACCTTGGCGGCAATGTCTTCTTTTAAAGCCTTGGCGGTGGCTTTGCCATCCAGTAATTGCATAGTGACCCCTGTTGAATCAATCAAAAAAGCGCGATTTTACAGGAATCACGGGGGTCAGAGCCACTTGAATTGGTGATTGGTTTTGTGTGTGGACACACTGCCAGCCGAAGGTCCGGGCCCACGTTGCCCATACCTTGCCTACAACAGGGGATTCAGATGCGCTCGAGGGCGTTAAGAATGATGTTTTCGGTCAGGATCTGCGGCAATACTTCTGCCGGTTTCGACGGGTCTGCGGGATACATCAGGTAAAGCGGTACGCCACTGGTCTGGTAACGCTTGAGCACCTCGGTGATGGCCGGATCATTGTTGGTCCAGTCCCCTTTCAGGTAGGTGACATTGTTGGCAGCAAGGGCTTCGGTGACCGACTCAGAACTCAGTGCCACCCGTTCGTTCACCAGGCAGGTGATACACCAGGAGGCAGTCATGTTGACGAAAACCGGCTGCCCCTGTTCACGCAATTCTGCCAGCCGGGCATCGCTGTAAGCTTCAAAACCCTGGTCCTCAACAGTGACTGCCACACTGCCTTCGCGAGTCTGGAGCATCGGTGAAGCCAGTACACTCAAGGCTACTACGATACAGGCCACACCCACGCCGGCTTCCAGGTAACGCCACCTGGCCTGGGATTGCCGCTGGTATAACCAGGCTGCCATACCCAGCAGGACACAACACCCGATGACCAGGGCCATGGCATCGGCACTGGTTTGACGACCCAGCACCCAGAGCAGCCAGGCGGCAGTGCCGTACAAGGGGAATGCCAGGAACTGGCGGAAGGTCAGCATCCAGCTACCCGGCCTGGGCAGCATGCGCGAGAGCGCCGGAATAAACGAGATCAGCAGAAACGGCAGGGACATGCCAAAGCCCAGGGCAACAAAAACGGTCAGGGCCAGCGGCATGGGTTGGGTAAAGGCAAAGCCCAGGGCTGCACCCATGAACGGCGCCGTGCAGGGACTGGCGACAACACTGGCCAGTACCCCGGTGAAAAAGGAGCCGCTGTAGCCTTCCCTGTCGGCCAGTTCAGAGCCCACGCCCATGATGCCTGTGCCAATTTCAATGACCCCTGACATGGCGAGGCCCATAAGGAAAAACAGGAAGACCAGCGCGCCGACAAACCAGGGGGATTGCAACTGGAAACCCCAGCCAATAAGTGCCCCGCCTGCCTGCAGGCTTAACAGGATGCCGGCCAGTACCAGGAAAGAAAAGATGACACCGGCGGCATAGGCCACACCATGCAGGCGCTGCTCTCGCAACGGTGCACTGGCATTGCTGGCCAGGCTCATGGCCTTCAGCGACAGCACCGGGAAAACGCAGGGCATGAGGTTGAGAACCAGACCGCCAACCATGGCAAAAAGGAACACGGTGAGAATACCCAGGCCGGATTCACTGCCGGCATTACCGGCCGGCAAGAGGCCATCAATGGCTGACATGGAAACGCCTTCCGGCGCGGCCTCGACTTCATAGGCAATGACCTCGCCTGAAGGCCCGGTCACGACAAGCAGTCCACCCAGGCGTTCCGGCGGCTCGCGCAGTGCGCGGGTGTGCGCCTGTTGCGACAACTGCATGCTGGACAGTTGCGTGGTGATCCTCTGTTCGGAAATATAATCCAGGATGCGATGGGTATCCGGAATGAAAGTAACCTCTGCCGCATTCTCGAAGACCGGTTCGGTCGCCTGCACCAGCAGGTTGATGTCTTCTCCGCTGATGGAAAACATGGCATCGAAGCTGACATCACTGCGCGGCAGGGATTCACGGGTTGAGGCAAAGCCTTCGCTCCAGCGGTTATCCGGGCTGCTGGTGCCATTATCAGAGACAGGCAGACTCAGGCTGACATCGGCACCGCCCGGAATGCAGATTTCCTCGCATTCAAGCCATTGCGCCTGGGCAGAAATAGCCAGCGCGGAGGCGCTTACCTCTTCCGCCACCGTCATTTGTGTCAGCAAAAAGATTTCGCCGGTATAACCAAAGTCCACCAGGTCACCGGGCAGGTCAAAGCGTTCAGGCAGGGGCCAGACGATGTCCCCGGCTATTACCCCCTCGGGTAGTTCCCAGGCAATTTTGGTGGGGATTCCGGCATCACCCGGATTGATCCAGTAGGTATGCCAACCAGCCATGTGATCAAGGCGCAAGGCTACCCAGAACGACTCGCCGGGAACGGCGGCCTCGGTTTCAGCGACCAGTTGGGCATCCACGTGCTCACCCGGGGTCACCTCGGAGATGCCCTGGGCAAAGGCCGGCAACTGCACTGACAACTGTATAGCGAGCAGCAGGCTGGCGATGATTGTTCTGGTTACTGTGTTCAAGTTGATACCTGTTTCAGTCATTCCAGCAGGATTGTACTGACTTCACCTGCTTTTTCCATGTTTTACGGGAGCTTACATGCTCTGCGCCGCTCTTTTACCTGCTAGACAAAGACCGCTGTTCGGGGCATTTCGTTCAGGCCACGACATGCTGAGGTGCCATCATGTTCAATTCAGGATTTCCGGCTTGGTCTCGCGCAGGATCTCGGTAATCGCAACACGCTGCGCGCTGGTCAGGTGGGCAAAGCCGTCACCGGCCATCTCCCCGGCCAGAATACGGCGAATACTGCTGAACAATGACGCCTTGACCGGTTCGGGCAAGCCATTGAAAGCCTCCGAGTAAACCTGGTAGCTGAGCGGGTATTCAAAGGTGCGTGTTTCAAGGTTGAGCTTGCGCAGTGAGCGGCCATCAGCAGTTTTCGGTCCCAGGCCTTCGAAGTACTCGGTGTAGCCGGAAGAGCCGGTGACCGTGTCGGTCAGCGGGACTTCATGCACCATGAACAGGGATTCGAGCAGGGGACGCGTCATCTCTTGCAGGGTCTGCTCATCGATGCTGCCCTGTTCATGTAGCAGGGTGCGGCTGTCAAAGTTCAGCCGGGTTATGGCATTTTGCACTTCGACCTGGTGCTCCAGGACCAGCAAGGCAACGATATCACTGCCATCACTCGCATAGGGACTGGTATCCACCAGGCCGGACAGGTCTGTGCGGTTGCCATTGGGCGCCAGGTTCATATTCACAAGCTTGCTGACATCATCGACAACGAAGTTGCCCATGGTTTCCTGGCTGCCATGGGTACCGGTGACATACATGCCGCCCCAGCGCCGGTTCAACGGCGTCGAGGTATCGGTGATGATGCTGACTTCATGGGTGACAATCTTGCCTTCAGGGTCTGCCACCACGGAGCTGAGCAGGAAGCGCGGCACGCCCCCTCCTGACATGGAATAGCTGTCATGGCAGCGCAGGCAGCGGTTGGTTTCCCGTTCTGCCCGCACATCAGCTTCCGGATTCTGGCTGAAATCAAAGAAAACCTGTCCTACATTGGGATCCATGGAGGCTACCTCCAGGGACCGGCTGTTTTGCACAAAAGCCACGTAGGTATCGTCATTGAAATACAGGGCCCGCGGCGTTTCTGCTGTCACAAAACGGGTTTTCAGGGCGGTTTTGGAAAACACCAGAAACTGGGATGAGGGATCAATCTCCAGGGCCTCCAGCAGGGAGTCCAGGTAACCCCGGCCCTCGGCATCGAAGGCCAACTCCACCTCACCCGCCTCGATGGCAGACAGCAACCGGGTGACACGATCTTCAAGCTCAGCTTCTGCATAATTGACCCCGGGATAGGCATCGGCATAGTTGAAAAACTGGGCCTGGCCATGGGGTGCTGCAAACAGGCTTGCCAGGATCAACAGGCAGCCTGAAATACCAGGCCGCAGGGGTTTGCTGATCGCGGACTGAGATAGTGTGACAGGATGTTTCATTTCTTTATTCATACTTTCATTATAAAGCGATTCTCACCAGTATTGGACTGACCCTGTTTCATCGAAATAATTTTCGATATGTGAAAAAACTCGCCAGACGGCGCCACGCAGCGGTTAATTTTACTCGACAAAGGTGCTAAAATCGCCGGCCTTTGCCAGCAACATCCTGTATTTTCAGGCTTTTTAATGCCTTTTATTGGAACTGTTAAAAACTTTTTTATTAGCACCATTCAAGACTTTTTGTTAGTACCGT
>CAZROW010000080.1:2701-4741 GCA_964601805.1 uncultured Enterobacteriaceae bacterium | reverse complement strand
TAAAGACTTTTGATTAGTACCGTTAAAGACTTTTGATTAGTACCGTTAAAGACTTTTGATTAGTACCGTTAAAGACTTCAAATTTAAGTACAGCTAAAACCAAGGAAAATATCCTCATGTCGCAACCGTCTGATATTGAAATTGCACAGCAAGCCACTCCCAAACCAATCAGTGAAATCGGAGAAAAACTCGACATCCCTTCAGAGTCTCTCCTTCAGTACGGTCCTTATAAGGCCAAAATCGATTACAACTTCCTGCGCAAGAAAAGCAAGGCCAAAAATGGCAAGCTGATTCTTGTTACTGCAATTTCTCCAACGCCTGCCGGTGAAGGCAAAACCACCACGACAGTCGGCCTGGGTGATGCCCTGACCAGGATTGGCAAGAAAACGGCCATCTGCCTGCGTGAGCCCAGCCTTGGCCCCTGCTTCGGCATGAAAGGCGGTGCAGCTGGCGGTGGTTATGCCCAGGTCGTACCGATGGAAGACATCAACCTGCACTTCACCGGTGACTTCCACGCCATTGGTGCTGCACACAACCTGCTGTCTGCCATGCTGGACAATCACATCCATCATTCCAATTCACTGGGCATCGACGCCCGCCGCGTCCCCTGGCGTCGCGTTGTTGACATGAATGACCGTGCACTGCGTGACATCGCCGTCAGCCTTGGCGGCCCCGGCAATGGTTTCCCGCGCCAGACCGGTTTCGACATTACTGTTGCCTCCGAAATCATGGCGATTTTCTGCCTGGCCACCGATCTGGTTGACCTGCGCAAACGCCTGGCCAATATCGTGGTTGCCTACACCCGCGACCTGAAACCCATCACTGCCAAGGACCTGAAAGCAGACGGCGCCATGACTGCCCTGCTCAAGGACGCCATGATGCCGAACCTGGTACAGACCCTGGAAGGCACACCTGCTGTGGTTCACGGTGGTCCGTTCGCGAACATCGCCCACGGCTGTAACTCGGTGATGGCGACCAATGCCGGCCTGAAACTGGCTGACTACGTGGTGACCGAGGCCGGTTTCGGTGCTGATCTGGGCGCGCAGAAATTCTTTGATATCAAGTGTCGCAAGACTGGCCTGAAACCTGATGTTGTCACTATCGTTGCCACCGTCCGCGCATTGAAGATGCATGGCGGTGTGGCGAAAAACGAATTGAAGGGCGAAAACCTCAAGGCCCTGAAAAAAGGCATGGCCAACCTGGAACGCCATCTCGCCAATATCCAGCAATACGGTGTTCCTGTTGTGGTGGCCATCAACCGCTTCACTGACGACACCAATGCTGAAATCAACCTGGTGCGCAGGGCCTGCAAGGCCTTTGGTGCCCCTGTCATCGACTGCACACACTGGTCTGATGGCGGTGCAGGAACGGTCAAGCTGGCCAAAACGGTGGTTGATATCATCGAGAACCAGAAGAGCAAGTTCAAGGTCCTGTATCCGGACTCCATGTCACTGTGGGACAAGGCACGCACTATTGCCCAGAAAATTTATGGTGCCGACGACATTATCGCTGATGACAAGGTCCGCAAGCAGTTTGATGATCTGCAGAAACGCTATGGGAAATTCCCGATCTGTATGGCAAAGACCCAGTACAGCTTTTCCACGGATCCTTCACTAATGGGAGCACCTTCAGGTCATGTTGTCCCCATTCGGGAATTACGCCTGTCAGCCGGTGCCGAGTTCATCGTTGCCGTATGCGGCGATATCATGATTATGCCCGGTCTGCCCAAAGTACCCGCTGCTGAAGGGATTTCAGTGAACAAGCAAGGCCAGATCGAAGGATTGTTCTGATTCCCTACTGGCACGTTTAGCCTCCAAGGCAAAAAAGCCGGCGCTCCTGAAGGGACGCCGGCTTTTTTATGCCTGGAATTCCTGCCCTGAAAGCGATCGATGTTGGGAATTATCCCAACTTATTCACCACAAATAATTGTTGCCATCACTTGTTGACTTGCCCAGTCGGTGTTTGTTTAACTTGATGCTCACCAGAAAAAGACTGCGGAATAACGCAGCAAGCCACGATTAAAGATTGTCATGCAGGATA
>CAZROW010000080.1:0-2601 GCA_964601805.1 uncultured Enterobacteriaceae bacterium | reverse complement strand
AAAAAGACTGCGGAATAACGCAGCAAGCCACGATTAAAGATTGTCATGCAGGATATTGGGTCGCTTATCAGTGAAATCGAAAGTTTCTGCAACACGCAGAGGATTTCCAAGTCCACATTTGGACTGCGGGTGGTCAATGACGGCAAACTGGTTGGCAGGCTGAAAGATGGCAAAGGGGTAACTTTAAAAACCATCTCCCGCATTCAGGAATACCTGGACAGTCATGCTGTCCATCACGCCGACGACAAGACGCAAAATAACAAGGGGGTCGTAATGTCAGCAGCCAAGAGTGCAAAACCCGGTAAGGCAAAAACCAAGGCAAAAGCAAAGGCAAAGAAAGCGCCTGCTGCCAATAAAAAGCCAGCTGCCAAGAGCAAGAGTGACGCGAAGGACAAAACCGGCAAACAACCGTTCCGTTTTTACGACAACCGGCAGAATTACCTGGCCTTCATCAATACGTGTAACGAAAAGTCAGCCATTTCCCAGCGCGTTGCCAAGGAATTCCAGTACATCCAGCCCACCCCACCGGCATTTCGCATGTTTGATGCCGGCATGGGTGATGCGACTGTCCTGTCCAACTGCATGCGCTACCTGCATCACAAGCATCCGACTGTCCCCCACTTTATCGTGGCGAAGGAAATCAGTATGGAAGATGTGCGCATCGGGCTCGATAAAATGATCGACCGTTTCAGCGAGCACCCTGCCACGATACTCGTGCTGACCAATCTCAACTATGCCGAAGCCCCCAAGTTGATGCCGCGTGATGTACTCACTGCCAACGCCATGAACTGGCAGGAAGTGAAACTGGAAGGCTCCCATGCCTACAATTACCGTGAACAGCTGGAAAGCCTGCATGACATGTTTGCCGAGGGCTGGGAGACACAAACCAGCAAGATTTCCGGCAACCCGGTCTTCAAACGCCCGTCTGTGGTGGTGATCTACCGTGAGGATCATCGCATCCTGCTGGATTCGGTCATTCCACGGCCAGGCATCCAGAACTGGGACTACGACTTCATCCTGGCCTCTCAGCCCTGGCGCGCATCAACATCTGCCAGGTTCAAGGCGGAAAAAATTATCGCCCCGTTGTCCAGGGCACTGGCCCCCGGTGGCAGGCTGTTGGCAATCCAGTCCTGCGGCAATGATCCTGCCCAGGAGCTAATTCACGAGTACTGGCCTGATGCCAAACCATTTCCCGTCAGTCGCCATGACATTCTCAGGGAAACCAAAAAGGTACTCGGACACGATGCCCGCAATTTCAATATCAAGGAAATGTCGGATGCGCGCTCCATCTTCAAGTACCGCATGCATGCCCTGCCCTCTGAAATAGACGGCGCCAGCATTGGTACATCGACACTGTTCGCTGCCTGGAACGCCTCGGTCTATGTCAACCAGATCGAGGATGAACGGGTCGAGGAAGTCATTGAAGACGGCTCCTACCTGAAGGCCACGGCCAGGATACTGAACAAGCATGGCGGCCTCTGGTTTAACGACGAAACCTTCGTTATCTCAAGAACCAAGGGATAATTTCTGTAGCTGCTGCAGGAAGGCACCCTGTGCCGGGCTGAATGCCTCAGCCCGGCGCCCTGAATACATCTGCTTATCCCGGCCCTGCTGTTGTTTGAAAATAGCAGAGTCGGTATCATTCGCGCCTTGTCTTTCGATATCACCCCTGGCCAGGCAACGCTTTGAAAACTCGCAGAATACTCGTCACCAACGCCCTTCCATTTGCCAATGGCCCCATCCATCTTGGCCACCTGCTGGGCTATATCCAGGCAGATATCTGGGTCCGCTTTCAGCGCATGTCCGGCCATGATGTGGCCTACGTGTGTGCAGACGACACCCATGGCACAGCCATCATGCTCAGTGCGGAAAAAGCGGGCGTTACCCCGGAGGAGCTGATCAGCCGGGTCAATACCGAACACCAGCGTGACTTTGCCAGTTTTCATGTCGACTTTGATATTTACTACACCACCCATTCCGATGAAAACCGGGAGCTGGCCCATCACATCTACAGCCTGCTCAAGGCTGAAGACAAGATCGCCTCGCGCTCAATTACCCAGCTCTATGACCCGGAAAAGGAAATGTTCCTGGCAGACCGTTTCATCAAGGGCGAATGTCCCAAGTGCGGCGCGGCAGACCAGTACGGGGACAACTGTGAAGTCTGCTCCTCTACCTACAATGCCCTGGACCTGAAAAACCCCTACTCCACCATTTCAGGTGCCACACCGGTAGAAAAAGAAAGTACGCACTTCTTTTTCAAGCTCCCCGAATTCACCGACATGCTGAAGACCTGGACACGCAGCGGCGTGCTGGTGCCACAGGTAGCCAACAAGCTGTCCGAATGGCTGGACTCCGGTCTCCAGGAATGGGACATCAGTCGTGATGCCCCCTACTTCGGTTTTGAAATTCCCGGCGAACCGGGCAAGTATTTTTACGTCTGGCTGGATGCGCCGATAGGCTACATGGCGAGCTTCAAGAAGCTGTGTGAAAGCAACGATGAACTGGATTTTGATACTTACTGGCGTGAAGGCAACGATACCGAGCTTTACCATTTCATCGGCAAGGACATCATCAATTTCCATGCCCTGTTCTGGCCCGCCA
>CAZROW010000079.1:10000-11175 GCA_964601805.1 uncultured Enterobacteriaceae bacterium | reverse complement strand
CTGGAATTTTGGCTGGTTTTATTTTTTCTCTGGCTGCAATTTTGGTGTTTCAGCTTTCAGTACAGTCACGGCTCATTTTTCAACCGTCTATTGCAGTCCATGCGTGAAGGAAAACAATGTGAACCAATTGTGTAATAAAAGTGCAAAATTGTAGAGGAAAATAACGCGATGTAACAGGGCTAATTGACGATTCAGGGCTTTTCAGCGATAAAAATTGCCCGCTCAGGTGCCGGGTAGCCCTCTATTGTGATGGCCGGGTTATCGTGATCAAGCGCCTGGGGCAGTGATTCAAAGGTCATCCAGGGTGTTGTGCGCTGCTCTTCGATGGTGGTTTTCGAGACATTGAGCAGGTGAATATTCCGGTAACCTGCTTTTTTCAGCCATTCATGCAGCGTATCGCAGGACGGTAAAAACCAGACATTGGGCATGCGTGCATAGCGTCCCTGGGGCACAAGCGTCATGCCCTCGGCCCCCTCGATCACCAGTGTCTCCAGTACCAGTTGGCCGCCCCGCCGCAGACAGTCCTTCAGGCCATAGAGATGATCAAAGGGTGAACGCCGGTGGTACAGGACCCCCATGGAAAAAACCGTATCAAAGGCATTGAGATCCGGCGGCAGGTCCTCCAGGGCCAGGGGCGCGACAAATACCGGCGGTGTTTTCAGGAAATGACGGATTGCCCAGTACTGCATGGTGAATAACAAGTGCGAATCCACACCCAGGACAAAACGGGCGCCTGCACCGGCCATACGCCAGCAGTGATAGCCGTTGCCGCAGCCCACATCCAGGACACTGCGGTTTTCCAGTGGCGCGATATGGTCCTTCAGACGATCCCACTTCCAGTCCGAGCGCCACTCGGTATCCATGTTGAGGCCAAATAACTCAAAGGGGCCTTTGCGCCAGGGCTGCAGCCGCATCAGTGTTTGTGCCAGGCTCTCACGCTCTGCCTCACTACATTGCCCCGGCTCGCCAATGCGCACCTTGCTACCCAGTTCAAAAGACTCTGGCTCGATATGGGGCAAGGACTGCAGGGCCTCAACCCAACCGGCAAAATCACCATGATTGAATGCCCTCAGGAAATCCTTCGGCAGTTTCTCGATAATGCGGGAGAACTTCCTGTTATCCAGGAAAGGCACAAGGTCAGCATAGTCTATTGAAAATGGCCGGGAGTCTTTCAC
>CAZROW010000079.1:0-9900 GCA_964601805.1 uncultured Enterobacteriaceae bacterium | reverse complement strand
ACGGCTTTTGCCACTTTCTGGCAGACACTCATCAGGTGCCTGGCCGTGTCTTCGGGGACATCATCCCAGTGATCCACTTCCTGCTTGGGAATCACCATGCAGTGGCCTTCCCGGATCGGCATGATGGTCATAATGGCGATACACAGGTCATCCTCCCAGACAAAATGTCCCGGAATCTGCTTATTGATAATTTGGGTAAAAATACTGGCCACGTGACTCACCTGTCATTGATGGGTTGGACTGGGGATTTTACCCGAATGGCCAGGGGACTTCACAGAACCCAGGCACCGGTAGTTCAGGCTTCTTCCTCTTCCTCGAACAGGTTGACCACGGCTATCTGGAAATTCAGCTTGGGCGCATGGGCGCCATCGGCTACAAAATCCTGGATACGGCGATTGTTGAACACAAAGGTGGTGATACCGTACTCGGTGGCCTTGTCCGCTGCTTCTTCAAACGCCGCCTTCAGCTTGTCTTCGGGGTACAGGCTGTGATGGTGCTTGCTGATAAATTCGCCGTAGGTATCCGGGCCAATCTGACTCAGTGGCTGAAACATGATGACCGGCTTGTGTACATCCTTGCCTTCCCAGAGCTTGTGAATCAGGTCCAGGTACAGGGGAATCTCGGCGCAGTTCTCCTTCATGATGACAAAGGAAAAGGAAATGGGCAGGTGTTTCTGTTCCCGGTGCAGTTTCTCCAGCAGGTATTCGATATTGCGCATCACCCGGTCGTATTTCACCCGCACGCGGATACTTTCAATGGTTTCCGGGGTTGCCCCATCCAGGCTGATGTTGAGTTTGCCGACATAGTCATTGTCGATCATGGTGTCGATATGGTCGGGAGTCAGCAGCATGCCGTTGGTTGAAATACGCAGGCGTACACCTTCCTGGCGCAGCCGGTCGGACACTGCCTGCCATTCCTTGTGAAACAGGGTTTCACTGCCATTGGTGAAATAATCGATCACGCTTTCGCTATGAGTCATGGTATCTTCAAATTCCTCCAGGTCCATCCAGCGGAAATTACTGCCATCAGACTGCTTGATGCCTTCATCAATTTCACCGGTGTACAGTCCCTTGCAGTGGACGCACCGGGCATTGCACACCGCGATCAGGGTGATCTGTCGGAAAGGGGCCACATGGCGTGGACGGGACTCGCCGTTGAGAAAGTCCTCGGTAATATCTGCAATGACACCCAGCTTTTCACAGGCCAGGGCATGCTCATCCCAGCCATTTTCTTTCGCCTGCACCAGGTGCCTGGCACACTATTCACGCAGGTCAGCCAGGGCTGCCTGTGCCTCACCATCCATGGTGGTTTTCTGGAAGATGGGCCGCAGCGCTTCAATCGTATCGGTTTCCTGCCAGCCTTTGGCTGCAAACAGGCGCAGGTATTCACTCAGCGGCTTGTTCAGCAGCTGGAACAGTTTCAGGCTGGTGTTGTTCTTGTGGCATGTCTCGCAGTAGTTATCCGGGTAACGACCTGCGGCGACTTCTTCACGGATCCGGTTTGCCACTGAAGACATCAAGGACTTGCCGATATTGCCACCTGCCCAGCTACCCAGAGAAGTCGGGTTTTTACAACATATCTTGGTATCCGCGTTATCTGTTCTCAATACCCCTTCAATCCAGGGGGAGGCGCAAAAATTGCGCGGCGGTGTATTTCCTGGCACTTCTTTTTCTGACACTGTGTTGCTACCTGATTAATTGGCTTGTAACTGACCGCTAAACGTCTTTGACGTCCTGCTAAAAATCATGAGTTGTTGCGGGGAGCCGTGAACGATACGGCAAACTGGTTTTTCAGACTACTACGGTTTACCGGCCAAACCAATAGCCGGACATGGACTCTGACACGCAAATCACAATTCGCCCAGAATCAGTCTATTGGCAGGGCTGTCTTGGAAATCACCTGGCGCAGGACGAAGCTTGAATGCACGTCCGATACCCCCGGCAGCGGAGTAATCTTGTTGAGCAGGAAGTCCTGGTACTCTTCCATGTCTTCCACCAGCACCTTGGCCTGGTAGTCGGCAGACTGCCCGGTAATCAGGATCAGCTCCAGCACCTGGGGGTAGGCCTTCAGCGCCTCCTCGAATTGTTCAAAGCGTTCAGGTGTATGGCGATCCATGCGCACCTGGATCAGCGCCAGCATTTTCAGGCCGAGCTTTGAACCATTGACCAGGGCAACATATTTTTCTATCACCCCGGCTTCCTCCAGGTGCTTGACCCGACGCAGGCACGGTGAAGGCGACAAGCCCACCTTTTCAGCAAGCTCCTGGTTACTGATCCGGCCATCGGTTTGCAACACTTTCAATATTCGCCTGTCAGTACGGTCCAGTTCCATTAAACACCTCCAGAAAACTCTTGTTCATGACAAAACCGTCGGATGGCGCCCGCTGCGCGGCTTATCCGACCTACCTCTTCTTCCCTTTTTCCCTTTTTCCCTTTTTCGACCCTTCGGTTCTTCGTCGGCAAACGGCTCTGCGAGCCTATGCCGACCTACACCTTTATCCTTTTATCGAAAATCCTGCAGACGCCGCCGAATGACGGCACTACTTGCCTTATCCGACCTCCCCCCCTGTATCCCTGCCTCCCTGTATCGTACCACCATAAACCCAATTTTAAGCATTAAATTCCAATTTTGTAATTAATATTGATTTATTATGCTTATATTGGCGAATATTTTACTATATTAGCAATTTTTCACTCCCCGAATTCCTGTACACTACGCCCTCAATCTGAGTACCAACACGATTTATCGAGGACCAACGTGAACAGATACAACCCCGCCAAATACAAGGCTTTTACTCCAATCGCTTTGCCCGACCGTACCTGGCCGGACAAGGTTATTACGCAGGCACCGACCTGGTGTAGCGTGGATCTGCGTGACGGTAACCAGGCTCTGATCGAGCCCATGTCCGTTGCCCAGAAGAAGCAGATGTTTGCCTTGCTGGTGGATGTAGGCTTCAAGGAAATCGAGGTCGGATTCCCGGCTGCCTCGCAGCCGGATTTCGATTTTGTGCGCTGGCTCATCGAAGAGGACCAGATACCCGAGGATGTCACCATCCAGGTACTGACCCAGGCCCGCAAGGAATTGATTGAACGGACCTACGAATCACTCAAGGGTGTCAAACGCGCCATCGTGCATTTGTACAACTCCACCTCCACCGTGCAGCGTGAGAAGGTCTTCAAGCTGGATCGGGAAGGCATCAAGAACATTGCCATCAATGGCGCCAAAGAAGTTCTGCGCTGTGCCCAACAGGCCCCGGAAACCCAGTGGCGTTTCCAGTATTCACCCGAAAGCTTTACCGGGACCGAAATGGATTATGCCGTGGAAGTGTGTGATGCGGTCACCAGTGTCTGGCAACCTACTCCGGAGAACAAGACCATCATCAACCTGCCGGCGACCGTGGAAATGGCCACCCCGAATGTCTATGCCGACCAGATCGAATGGTTCTGCCGCCACGTCAATAATCGCGAGAGCATCATACTCAGCCTGCATACCCATAACGACCGTGGCTGCGGTGTGGCTGCTTCCGAGCTGGGCATGATGGCCGGTGCCGACCGGGTCGAAGGCACCTTGCTGGGCAACGGTGAGCGTACCGGCAACCTGGATATCGTCATCATGGGCATGAACATGTACAGCCAGGGCGTGGACCCGAAACTGGATTTCAGCGACATGGACCGTATCTGCTCGGTGGTCAGGGAATGTACCCAGATCGAAGTGCATCCGCGCCAGCCCTATGCCGGCAGCCTGGTTTTTACAGCCTTTTCCGGCAGTCACCAGGATGCCATCAAGAAATGCCTGGATATGTATAACGAAGGCGACAACTGGGAAATCGCTTACCTGCCTATCGACCCCCGTGATGTCGGCCGTACCTACCAGGACGTGATTCGCGTCAACAGCCAGTCCGGCAAGGGTGGTGTTGCCTATGTCATGGATTCCAAGCACGGCTTCCAGTTGCCTCGCTGGCTACAGATTGAATTCAGCCGGGTGGTGCAAAAAGCCGCGGAAGATACCGGCCAGGAAATTTCCCCCGACCAGATCTGGGACCTGTTTGAAGCCCATTACCTGAACCTGCCGTCACCGTTATTGCTGAAAAGTTTCTCCATCGAGAAAACGCAAAACGAAAAGATCACCGGGGTCATCGAGCTTGATGGCGAGGTGTTTGAAGTGGCCGGCTCAGGATCCGGCATGCTCGAAGCCTTTGTTGATGCCCTGAAAAGCACCTTCGGCATGGACCTGCAAATTCTCGAGTATGGCGAGCATGCCTTGAGCCAGAGCGCCAATGCCGATGCCGTCACCTACCTGCAGTTGAAATACGAAGGCCGCCGATTCACCGGTATCGCCATCGACGAGGACATCGTCACTTCCTCGGTCAATGCCCTGCTCAATGCCGTGAGCCAGGCTCTGCATGCCCGCCGCCAGGAAGCAGCATAGGCAGAAGCTGGATAAGTGACAGGTACAGGTTATCCGCAAGGGTAACCTGCACTGGCAAAAAATTTTTCCCAATCACGCTGCAAATTTATTGAGCGCCCCCATTCTTTGCCTTACTATTTGCCACTGCTGAAGACAGGCAGGTTTTCCTTGCTGCCTGCCGGTAATTTCCTGTCAATTACGTCAGGCCCACTATGGAACAGGCAGCCGCCGACCCAACCCTGCTGATCAAGTTACTTGATACATCCATGCCCTTTGGCAAATACAAGGACAGGAAGCTTATCGACCTGCCTGAGGCTTATTTGCTGTGGTTTCAGCGCAAGGGTTTTCCGAAAGGCGAATTGGGGATGCTTCTACAACTTGCTCTTGAAGTAGAGGTTTCTGGAAGCAGAGACTTGGTCAAATCGCTCAAAAATGCCTAATATTTGTCCGCTAAACTCCACTTTGCCATTTTCTTTTAATGTTTCTCGCCAAAAACGGAAAACACTTGTCGTTTTTGTAAAAAGTGGGAAAGTTGAGGTAAGAGCACCCCGTTTTGCCTCGTCAAAGTGGATAAATGAGTTCGTTTCCTCCCACTCGGACTGGATTGTCAGTGAAATCGCCCAGCAGAGACGGAAATCCCGGCAACGCCTGGTGATCGCCGACAGGCGTGAAGTGTTGTTCATGGGCCGCCCCCGCACCATCGTGGTCCTGGTGGGCCCACAACAGGAAGTCCGCCTGACCCGGGACTTCCTGTTTATCTACACGCGGAAAAACACGCCCGAGAAAATTGAGCACCTGTTCAATGAATGGCTCAAGGACAAGGCCCGTGAATACATGGCCGTAGAATCATTCAAGGTAGCCAGGCAACTCGGTGTGCGCCACAAGCTCAAAGACGTGGTATTTCGCAAGACCAAGTCCAAGTGGGGACATTGCTGCCAGGACGGCACCATCCAGTACAACTGGCTCACGATGATGGCGCCGAAAAAAGTCATTCATTACCTGATTGCGCACGAGTGCAGTCACCTCAGGCATATGAATCATTCAAAGGCATTCTGGGATACCGTGGAAAGCGTTTGTCCTGACTACAAGGAGCTCAGGGACTGGCTGGGTGATAACGGGCACCGCTTCTGGAGCCAGCCTGAGTAGCAGTTTATGCCGGCGCTACTTGCTGGCTACTTTTTCAAACAGTAAATCCCAGACCCCGTGTCCAAGCCGATTACCGCGTCGTTCAAACTTGGTTTCAACGCGCTCATGGCTTGAGCTGAACTGACCCTCACCTGCCTGGTTGCGAAAGCTCGGCGAGGCAGACAGGACCTCCATCATCTGCTCGGCATAATTTTCCCAATCAGTGGCCAGGTGTAAAATCCCGCCTTCCGGCATTTTTTTGGCCAGTCGTTCAACAAAAGGTGGCTGAATCAAACGACGCTTGTGGTGACGCTTCTTGTGCCAGGGATCGGGAAAGTAGATCTGGATGCGGTCAATGGATTCGTCATCAAAGCAGTTCTCCAGTACCTGCACGGCATCACCCTGCATCACGCGCAGGTTGGTAATCCCCTTTTCCCTGATGTCACGCAGCAGGGTGCCAATACCGGGCGGATGCACATCAATGCCGATGTAGTCCCTGTCAGGATTCTGCAGGGCCATGGCAGCCAGCGAATCACCCATGCCAAAACCGATTTCAAAGACAAGCTCGGCATGACGCCCAAAGATTTCCTGCCGGTCCAGGCGACCCTGGTCTGCATCCAGCCCGTATAGCGGCCACAAGGTTTCCATGGCCTGCTGTTGTGACGGTGTCAGGCGACCACCTCGCACCACGTAACTGCGGACAGGCCGCTTTTTATCCGTTTGTTCCGTCATTGCTGCTTCCAGAAACCGATAAACATCAAACCCCAGCCACCCAGGAAGGCCAGGCCACCAGCAGGCGTGATCATGCCCAGCCAGCTGATACCCGTCAGGGCCAGTACATACAGGCTGCCACTGAACAACAGGATGCCGGCCAGAAACAGCTGCGCGCTACCGTAAAAAATACGCGGAACGCTGCCGCTGTTGATCAACAGACCGGTGCCGAACAGGGCCAGGGTATGAAACATGTGGTACTGCACGGCGGTCTGCCAGGTCTCCAGCCGTTCTGGTGAGAGCATGGCCTCAAGCCCGTGCGCACCAAAGGCCCCCAGCAGGACCACCAGAAAGCCATTGCATGCAGTGAGCACCAGTACCCGGTTAGTCATCAGTGATTCCTTGACTGCCAATGGCCGTCATGAAAAGTGCTGTCAATAAAAAAGCCGCCCGGTTGGGCGGCTTTGTTGGTAGTCGTTTAAATCTGGTGCCACTTCAGGTCAACAGATCAGGCCTCCATGATGGCCTTGACCTTGTTCATGGCATTTTTTTCCAGCTGGCGAATACGCTCGGCGGAAATACCATATTCATCAGCCAGCTCATGCAGGGTCGCCTTGTCATCATTGAGCCAGCGGCGCTGCAGGATATCGCGACTGCGATCATCCAGGTCTTCCAGGGCCACATACAGGCCATCTGTCGATGTCTTCTCGTAATCGTCGGCTTCAACTGTACGCGCCGGATCAAAACGGACATCTTCAAGATACTGGGCTGGTGCCTGGTAGGCTTCGTCGTCATCGGCATCGGCGGCGCCGTCAAAGGAGGCATCATAGGCTCCCATGCGACCTTCCATCTGCATGACCGTTGCCGCGTCTACACCCAGGTCACTGGCAACAGCTTCTGCCTCGGCCTGGCTCAACCAGCCAAGGCGCTTCTTGGAGCCGCGCAGGTTGAAGAACAGCTTGCGCTGGGCCTTGGTGGTGGCAACTTTGACAATACGCCAGTTGCGCAGAATAAATTCGTGCATTTCGGCCTTGATCCAGTGCACCGCAAAGGAGACCAGGCGCACACCCACTTCCGGATTGAAGCGTTTGACGGCCTTCATCAGGCCCACGTTACCTTCCTGGATGAGGTCGGCTTCGGACAGGCCATACCCGGAGTATGACTTGGCCATATGTACAACAAACCTCAAGTGAGCGAGTACTAACTTACGCGCTGCATCAAGGTTATCCTCGTAGTAATACTGGTTTGCCAGTTCCTGCTCTTCTTCCGCGGAAAGCACGGCAATACCATTCACCGCGGTGATGTAGGCGTTTAGGTCACGCCCCGGCACCATGGTGTCGATAACTTGCAGCTCTTTACTTGTGCTGGCAGTGCTGTTTTCCAATGACATAAGTCCAGTTTTACCTTTTGTTTTGACGGTGTTGGCGGTGTTGACGCCATTACCACCGTTATGAGTGTCACTACGAACGTCGTTAATAGTCTTCATATATTATTTTATACGAATCACCGTAGCCGGCGGATTCTACCACTTATTTACTTAGACAGCCAAATGGCAACAATGTTCTGAACTTATAGAAAAATCTTTGTTTTTCAAGGTGTTCCAGGGATTTAGCACCCTGAAACAGGCCTTTTTTCCAATATAGGACCATTTGGGTGAATTTCAAGGGCTAAACAGGCAGATTTATTGCCGGTTCAGGCCCCCCGGCCGCTTCAATTGAGCGTAATCCCTGATATACCATGGGCGCCTGTTTTCACGTTTGACTACTTACGGAGCCATGATGTTTTTGTCTCGTTTATTGTCCCTCACCAGTGCCTGTCTGGTCATGGCCGGTTGCGCCAGTTCCCAGCCTACAAATCCCGGTTCGAATGCCGCCGCACTGCCGACGCCTGATTACCCCGACGTCATCACCGTGGAGCGCGGCGGCTTTACCCCGGAAGGAATCGAGTACGATCATCGCAACCAGCGCTTCATGCTGGGCTCATTCATAGAAGGCCGGGTTTATGCCCTGGCCGAAGACGGCAGCCTGACAACTGTCGTCGAAGACTCTGACGTGGATGCGATCATCGGGATCGAAGTTGAGGAAGACCGCAACAGGATACTCGCCGCCATTGCCGATCCCGGCGTGTTCGCCGGCCAGACCACCGGATTTGCCCGGGTCGGGATTTTCGATTTGGCCACAGGTGAACGTCTCGGATTGTATGACCTGGATGCGGCCTATACCGACGCACCGGCCGACACACGCTTTTTCCCCAATGATGTGGTGGCCGATGAAGCCGGCAATATCTATGTCACCGATTCCTTCGCCGTCGTTGTGTACAAACTGGATACCAACGGCCAGGCCTCTGTTTTTGTCACACGCGACAAGTTCCCTGAAAACCAGTCCATCAACGGCATTATCAGTCACCCTGACGGCTACCTGTTGATCGCAGGCTCAGGAACCGGCGTATTGTACAAAGTGGACGTGCGTAATCCGGACAGCTTTTCACTGGTCGGACTGCCAGGGAAATTCCCGGGTATAGACGGGATGGTGTGGGACAGCCAGGGCAACCTGGTCATGACCACCACAGGCCGCACGATTGGTTTGTCCAGCCGTGACAACTGGGCCTCGGCACAGATTGAATTTGCCGTCCCGCAGGGACCGGCCTCCACCGTTGCCCGCGTGGGCGATGCACTTTATGTGGTGCATCCCCATTTTGCCGACCAGGATCCACCCACCGTTGAACGCGTTAACATCAACACCGAATCACCCTGACAAGGAACACCCATGATAGAAAAAGCAGTAGATACATCAGCACCCGTCAACGACCTCATTATTTCCCGTTGGAGCGGTGTTTCCTATGACGCCGAAAAAATGGTGAGCACATCAGACCTTCAGTCCCTTGCCGAGGCCGCCCGCTGGGCACCTTCCTGTTTCGGCGACCAGCCATGGCGCGTGATTTTCTGCAGCAAGCAGGAAGACGAGACAGCATGGCTGCAAGCCTTTGAATGCCTGGGTGAAGGTAACCAGCCCTGGTGCAAACATGCGCCTGTGCTGGCCATTATTTGCGCCGACACCCGGTTTTCAAAAAATGACAAACCCAACGGCTGGGGGGCCTACGACACCGGCGCGGCAGCCGTCAGCCTCTGCCTGCAGGCCGCCGACCTCGGTCTGATGACACACCAGATGGCCGGCTTTTCACCCGACCAGGCCCGCTCAACCTTTGCCATTCCCGAGCGTTACCAGCCCATGGCCATGATGACTATCGGTTACCAGTTACCCGAAGACAAGCTGCCCGAGGAGTTCCGGGAAAGGGAACTCAAACCCCGGGTTCGCAATCCACTGGGGGAGAATTTTTTCCTGGGAGGTTGGGGGAAAGGGATCTGAGCGGAAAGAGGCAAGCCAGGATGGTTCCTGGAAATTTTATGCCAAAGGTTATCGGGAAAATTCAGCGATAGATCGTAGGTCGGCATAGCCCTGCAGGGGCGTTTGCCGACATGATTGCAGTACCAGGACCTGATTAACGCATCAATGTCGGGAAACGGCGCTTCGCGCCTATCCCGACCTACGACTCTTCGGGCATTCGTCAAAGCCCAACGTGTTGTTCCTTGCCTCTTTCCTCTAAAAAAAACCGGGCTTTCGCCCGGTTTTTTTAATAATAATATTCCGTATATCCCGG
>CAZROW010000078.1:7797-11311 GCA_964601805.1 uncultured Enterobacteriaceae bacterium | reverse complement strand
CGCAGAGCCGTTTGCCGACAAGGAATCGAAAAGGGAAAAGGGATAAAGGGATAAAAGGATAAAAGGATAAAAGGGAAGGAACTGCAGAAATCCACTGAATTGATTTGCCCACATCTAAACTTTCCCTGACGTGGCGGCGTGTGAGTGTCGATAATGTCGAGCATATCGAGATTTTTGATGGTGCCACACTGGACTTGCCGGTACTGAATGGGCCCGGGGCGTGGGAGCGCAGTATTACCACGTACTGCCGTCCTACCGGTTGTCACAGATTCAGAAAGAATTCGAGGGACCGGTCTATACGCAGGGTTCTATCGAGCACAAGGATTTCTATTGGCTGAAAGTCAATTTCCGGCCTACGTTTATTTCTGTAACTGTTAATCCAGTAACTCTTAATCCAATAACTCGGCTAGCGGCTGTGCTACGGCTTGCGCCCACAATTCATAACCGGCGGCCGAGGGGTGCAGGCTATCGCTCATGATTTCAGGCGCGATCACACCATTGTCATCCAGGAAGACATCACCGATATCCAGGTAATGCACATTCGGGTGGGCATCCAGGCGGGCGATGATGTCATTGATGCGGCGGATTTCATCACGCACCGGATCATCGGGCGCGCCACGGGGAAAAATACCCAGTAACAGGATTTCGGCATCAGGCCAGCGCGTTTCCATGTCCAGCACGATGGCGCCGATACCGGCGGCAATTTCCATGTGATTGTTGGCCGCGGTGTTATTGGTACCGATCATCAGCATGATGGCTTTCGGCGTAAAGCCTTCGCCTTCGCCGTTAGCCAGGCGGTACAACACGCCCTGGGTGGTGTCGCCGGCAATGCCGAAATTGGCGATGTTCAGGTCGGGCCAGTATTTATCCATCACGGCTTTCCCGGCAAAGGCGCCGGATTCATTGCGCCAGAAATCGGTAATCGAATCCCCCATGAACAGCACATCCACATTGCCCTGGTTGGCACGGGCTACGTTGTTGATGTGCTTTTCCTCAAAGATGGGCAGCAGGTTCGGCATGATGGCCGTGTTGAAAAAACCGGGCGGGCTGAACTCGATCAGGTAGGGGTGACGCTCCAGCAGGTCCCGATCACTGCCGGTCAGGTTTGATATGAATTCCTCGTAAAGCTCAGCTGCCTGCGCAACTTCATCGGCAGAAGGACGCTCCTGCTGCACCTCTTCCGGCACCGGTGGAAAATTGAATTGGGCGTTGGCACCGGATGCCAGGCAGGCGGCAAGCATGAAACTGCCAAGGGTTAGCAAAGTTGTTCGAGTGTTGGTTTTGTTATACATCTGGTTTCCCCTGCGGTTGAGATGATTTTTTTGTTGGTTATATTTTGTTTGTACTGGTTCGCGGCTAAAGCCGCTTTCTACCCGTTTTGGCGACCTTAAGTTATTTACCTGAACCTTGTAGGAAGCGGCTTTAGCCGCGAATACTCTTGTGATGTTTATATTATTACATTGCCATATTACCTAAAAATATGCCGGAGTACTGACCCTAATTGTCCAGCGGGCGATACCAGAATTCCGCATGGCAGCCGTTGCAGGCATTATTGATGGTGGCACTGGTTTCCATCAAGCCGATCAGGTCGCGGTTCACGACTGTCTCGAGTGTGGCATTGGTGGCAAACTGCATTTCCTCGACATAATAGCGCCAGGGTTCAGGGTTGAGTGCCATCAGCTCCTGGATTTCCGCGCCACTGTATTTGAATGCAGCATCAGGGGGTGCCGGATCTGCTTGCAGATTGGGTGCCAGCAGGGCGTCACCCGCGGCCACCAGGACAAGCGCACTGTCGGCCAGGCGCTGCCAGTCGGCATCCGTTTGCGGTGCAATATCTTCTTCCACGCCGTCCTCATTCACCACGTACCGTACCGCTTTCCAGAGTGTGTCCGCATGGCGCTGGATTTCAGTATTCATCAGGGTGCGGATGGTTGGCAGGTTATTGGTGCCGGCGGCAGAGGCCACCCCCTGGTCTTCCTGTGCAGCTATTTGTTGCTGGCTGGTTTCGTTGGTGTCTCCAGAACAAGCTGGCAAAAGGGGCAGTGATAGTAAAACCAGGAGTGTTGTTGCTTTCATGGCGGGCCCCAGGGGACAAGGTAATCAGGTCAGTTATTGCTGTTTTCGATTATTATAGGGAAATGACGACCAGACCCAAACTAACCATTGCGCCTTCAACACGTCTGCGTTTTCGCCTGATGGGTGAAAATGATGCCGACCTGGTCTTTGAACTGGACCAAGACCCGGAAGTGATGCGTTTTCTCAATGATGGCAAGCCGACACCCCGTGAGGAAGTCGATGAACTGCATATGCCCCGCATCCTGGCCTTTACCGACCCGGTGGCCGGGACAGGCCTCTGGGAGATGGCCGATCGGGAGAGCGGTGAGTACCTGGGCTGGATCCTGGTGCGTGAGTACGGCTTTGGCACGGATTACCACACACCGGGTAATCTCGAGCTGGGCTGGCGCCTCAAGCGCAAGTACTGGGGACAGGGACTGACGACGGAAGCAGCAAAAGCCATTGTCGATGTGGTCAGGCATAATCCCGGTGTCACCGTATTTTCCTCCCTGGCCGACATCGATAACCTGGCATCCATTGGGGTGATGAAAAACCTGGGGATGCACTTTGTCGACGACCGCGTGCACAAGGGGCCAAAGGGTGATATGCCAGTGGTGTATTACGAGATGATTAATTCATTTTAATCGATATAAGAACCGCATAGGTCGGCATAGCGAAGCGTTTGCCGACATAACTTTTTTAAATAAATGTCGGCAAACGGCCTTTCAGGCCTATGCCAACCTACTAGGGAGTAAGCCGTGACTATTGCCAAGGATTTTGTTGTACGTTTTCACTACACCCTGAAAGATGATGCCGGTGAGTTGCTCGACAGCTCCGAAGATTCCGAGCCCATGACTTACCTGCATGGACATGGCAGCCTGATGGCGGGGCTGGAAGAAGCATTGGAGGGCAAGGCCACGGGTGACAAGCTAGAGGTCAGCCTGCCGCCGGAGAAAGCTTTTGGTGAGCGCATTGAAGATGCCGAGCAGCGCATCCCCGTAAAACACCTGGGTGGCGCCAAAAAATGGAAACCGGGCATGACCGCCACGGTACATACCGACCAGGGCCATCGCCAGGTCACCGTACTCAAGGTGGGCCATACCATGGCCACTGTTGATACCAACCATCCCCTGGCGGGCAAGACGCTGCATTTCAATGTTGAAGTGGAAGACGTGCGCCCGGCCACTGCCGAAGAAGTCAGCCACGGCCATGCCCATGGGCCGGGTGGGCATCATCATTAAGCACTAATTTTTCAATGGCCCCGTAGATCGGCATAGCGAAGCGTTTGCCGACGTGGATGTCATAATAGTCTCATTGATACTGTCGGCAAACGGCCTTGCAGGCCTATGCCTACCTACGGTTCTACGCATCAAGTGCAAGCGCGAGAATCTGAACAGGATGCAACACATCGCGTTGTGTGCCATTTTCGATCTGTCCCCGGCAACTGGTGCCTCCGGCT
>CAZROW010000078.1:0-7697 GCA_964601805.1 uncultured Enterobacteriaceae bacterium | reverse complement strand
CACATCGCGTTGTGTGCCATTTTCGATCTGTCCCCGGCAACTGGTGCCTCCGGCTACAATCAAGGCATCGGCATCAGCTTCCCTGACCCTGGGCAGTACAGCCAGTTCGGCCATCGCCATGGACGTGTTGTAATGGCTGGCATCATAGCCAAAGGCACCGGCCATGCCGCAACAACCTGAATCAATCATCGCCACATCCAGTTCCGGTACCAGCTTCAACAGTGTAGTGACATCTGCCATGACGCCAAAGGCTTTCTGATGGCAATGGCCGTGCAGCAATGCCTTTTTCTGTGCAATTGGCTTGAGGTTAAGGTGGAGATTGCCTGTCCTGTATTCCCGGGCCAGAAATTCTTCAATCAGCATGGCGCTAAGTGACAAATGGTCCGTGTCTTCACCAGGCAGCAGGGAAAGAAATTCATCGCGCAGGGAAAGCAGGCATGACGGCTCCAGGCCGACAATGGGGACGCCTTTTTTCACAAAAGGTTTCAATGTCTCGACAGTACGTAACATTTCCTCCCTGGCCTGGTCGACCAGTCCGGCATTGAGAAAGGTACGCCCGCAACACAGCGGCCGGCCCTTGTCGACGGGCTCGGGAATATGGACACGGTAACCGGCAGCTTCCAGAACACTAAGTGCAGCGCGGGCGTTTTCCGGTTCGAAATAGGTATTGAAGGTGTCGATCAATAAAACGACTTCCCTGTTTGTTACTTGTTGCTCTGCGGGTTTTCCCTCCCGGTTGGCTTGCGCTTCAGCCAGTTTCCGGTTGATGGTGCGGGTCGCCAGTTCGCTATGGTGACCGAAGCTGTCACGGCGCCAGGCAGGCAGGGGTCGATGACGGGTAAAGCCCAGCAGTTTTTCACTTAGGGTGGGCAGGCCGGGAATGGTGTTGCGCAAATTAAGCAAGAAACCCAATTTTCTGGCGATCGGTGCATAGCGGGGTAGCCAGGCAATGAGTTTTTCCTTGAAAGGCAATCCATGGTTGGCATGGTAATGATGCAGGAATTCAATTTTCATTTTTGCCATGTCGACCCCGGTGGGACATTCGCGTTTGCAGGCTTTGCAACTCACGCACAGACTCATGGTGTCGAACATGTCAGAGGAGCAAAACGCATCCTTGCCCAGTTGCCCGCTCAGAGCCAGGCGCAGCGAATTGGCACGCCCGCGAGTTGAATGTTGTTCGTCCCGTGTTGCGCGGTAGGAAGGGCACATGGCACCACCATCTATCTTGCGGCAGGCACCGTTGTTGTTGCACATCTCCACGGCACGGTCGTAACCCCCGTGTGCTTTCCAGTCCATCACTGTGGCAATCATGTCGGGCTGGTAGCGGACATCCTCATAGCCTGGTGGATAACGAAACAGGGTGCGGTCATCAAACTTTGGCGCGCGTACGATACGGCCGGGATTAAACAGGCCCCTGGGGTCGAAGGCGTCTTTGACTTCCTCGAAGTTTTTCACCATGCGCTCACCGAACATGGCGGTATGAAACTCGGAACGGGACAGGCCGTCACCATGTTCTCCGGAATGGGAGCCCTTGTACTGGCGAACCATCTCGAAGCATTCTTCGGCGATGGCACGCATCTGTTGAGCGCCTTTTTCATCCTTCATGTTGAGAATGGGGCGCACGTGCAGGGTACCGACCGAAGCATGGGCATAGAAGGTTCCTTCAGTGCCATGCTTGTGAAAGATATCCGTCAGGCGGCGTGTGTATTCGGCCAGGTCCTTCAGCTCTACCGCGCAGTCCTCAATAAAGGACACGGGTTTACCGTCGCCCTTCATGGACATCATGATATTCAGGCCCTGCTTGCGCACTTCCCAGACTGCCGCCTGGAACGAGGGGTCGGTGGCTTCCACCACGCCCCCGGGAAAACCGAGATCGCCCATTAACGTGACCAGGTCGCGCAGGTTGTTCAGTTGTGTTTCTTCGTCTTCACCGGAAAATTCCACCAGCAGCAAGGCATCCGGTTCACCCTGCACGAACTGGTTGACCGTATCCCGGAACATTGGAATATCGCGGGCCAGGTTGATCATGGTGCGGTCCACCAGTTCCACGGCTGAAGGTTGGAGTGTCACCAGGTGTTGGGTGGCCTCCATGGCCTGGTAAAAGGTCGGGAAATGGCACACGCCCAGGGTTTTATGGGCCGGTATCGATGCCAGGTCCAGGTGCAGGCGCCTGAACCAGGCCAGGGTGCCTTCGGAGCCCACCAGAAGACGCGCCAGGTTCAGGGTTTCGTGATCGCTGGGGACCAGTTCGTTGATGTTGTAGCCGCCAACCCGCCGCAGCAGGTTTGGAAAGCGGGCGGCAATTTCTGCGGCTTCCCGCTGGCCCAGTGCCAGCAGTTTTTCCACCAGTGGCGCGGTCTTGCCGAGCATGAGATCGGCGCATTCATTCATGGGCCCGAAGGTCACCGGATCGCCGTTGGGCAGCAGGGCATCAATGGCATGCACGTTGTGCACCATGTTGCCGTAACGAATCGAACGCGAGCCGCAGGAGTTGTTGCCGGCCATGCCACCCAGTGTGGCGCGGTTGGCGGTGGAGACATCTACGGGATACCACAGGCCATGGGCCTTTAATTGCCGGTTGAGCTGGTCCAGCACCAGGCCCGGCTGGACAGTGACCCGGCGGTTTGCGGCGTCCAGGTTGAGTAGCTGGTTCAGGTGCTTGCTGGTATCGATAACCAGCGCTTCGTTGACGGTCTGCCCGTTCTGGGAAGTGCCACCACCGCGCGGTAACACAGGGATCCCTTCCTCGCGGGCAATCTGCAAGGCAATCTGCACATCGTCCTCGGTTTCAGGGACGACCACACCGATGGGCATGACCTGGTAGATGGAAGCGTCTGTGGCATAACGGCCGCGACTGAAATCATCGAACAGCACATCGCCACGAAGTTCCTTTTGCAGGCGGATTGCAAGGGGATTGGTATCTGGTCTGGTCACAGGGGCAGGTTACTGCGAATCAGGTGGCAGGGACAAGGCACAAGAGACAAGGGGGTACTGTGTGGTTTGTGACGTTGTAGGTCGGCATAGGCCCACAGGGCCTTTTGCCGACAGCATTATCACAGGTCCGGTTCAAACCTGGCTTCCTGTGGCATCAGCGCTGCACGTATCACTGCACCCCAGATCAGGTTGCCCAGAGTATTGAAGTGCAGGTCGTCGCTGACAAAGATGTCATCCATGACCGTGCCGTCTGCTTTCAGGAAAGGATTGGCCGAGTCGATGTAGTAAACCAGTGGGTCTGCGGTGGCAATGCGCCGGTAACCGGTGTTCACGAGATGGGCCTGTTCCCAGATATTCCAGCGCAATACGCTGGGTTTGACGGCCATGACATAGATGCGGGTGGCAGGCAATTCTTCGTGGACGCGTGCAATGATCTGTTCCAGTTGCTCCAGGATGCTTGCTGTTGGTCTGCCGTTGGCGGTGTCATTGTCGCCTTCATAGATGACTATGGCGCGTGGTTTGTAACGCAGGGCAACGCGGTCCAGGTGATAAAGCACATCACTCATTTCACTGCCGCCAAAGCCGCGTGCAATCACCGTCAGTGGTGCCAGGGCCTGCGCTGCCTGGTCGTTCCAGCGCGCGATGCTGGAAGAGCCGGTAAGCACGATGGCGTTTTCAGCAGGCGGGTTGGCCGCATCCTGGGCATCGAAAGCCAGCATGTCGTTCTCCCAGCGCTCGGGATCCGGGTCGGGCTGGGCGAAAACCGGCATCGCGCTGGCTAACAGTGCCAGAAGCATGAAGGCCAGGAATAGCGGAAATGCAGAATATCGTGTTAACACAAAATTACCTCAGGGTGTTCAGTAGTGATGGTCAAACTTTCTGTCGCGATGCTCAAGGCACTGACCAGGGTGTAATTCAGCCGTGATCGTTATGGCCTGTTTCAGTTACCGCTCTGTGCGTTTGACATAAGTTCCGCGGTTTCGGTACTGGCGCAATCCAGGGGCAGTAACTGGTCGAACGGTGCCTTGATGACTGTCTTGGTGGGTACCACCCAGGGTTGGCTCAGCACTTCGGGATCGTACACCGTGGCATCGATGGTCAGGGTATTGGCATCGACCATGTTGTAACGCTCCACCACGCGCATCTGGTCGGAATGAAATGACACCCGTCCTTCTGCAAATATCCAGGTATCGCCAGTGAAGTTCTTCGTTTCCACGACAAAGGTATCGCCTTCCCAGTGACCCACGGCATCGCCACGATAGGAGGCTGGCAGGTAATCACGATGCGCCCGGCCATCGGTGGGAATGAGCTGATAGCCATGAAAGGTCTCCTGCAGGAATACCATCATTTGCGGTGTGGCTATGATCTGGCCCAGCGTGCCGACATCAAACAGGCGCACGCTCAAGGTGCCAAAGGCAGTGGGTTTGCAGTTCAGTGTCGGGTCATGCTTGTCCGTGAGGGTTTCCATGTGGGCTCGGGCTGCCGGTGTATACAGGTCGGTATACAGGTTGTACTGGCCACCTTGATCGGTGCCGGGCGTGCTGCGATAACCGTCACTGCCCAGGTCACCACCGGTCCACCAGACACCGGTAAGGTCGGGTTTGCCATCTGCCATGCGGGGAATGTTTGGGCTGTCCTGGGCAAATGCCGGGACCAGGAGGCATGCCAGCAAGGCGCCGGCTACAAGCCTGGACCAGGGGTTATTCAGGTGAATACGGCTCACGAAGGCAGTTCGGTTGCAGCGTGCTGGTCATTCGCGGCAATAACCGCGAATGACCGAAGTACGCTCAGTTTCCGCCGCTCTGGGCGTTTGACATGATTTCTGCTGTTTCCGTGCTCTCACAGCGCAATGGCAGGAGCTGGTCGAACGGTGCCTTGACGACGGTCTTGGTCGGTACGACCCAGGGCTGGGTGAGCACTTCGGGGTCGTAAACCGTGGCATCGATAGTCATCGTGTTGGCATCAACCATGTTGTAGCGTTCGACTACACGCATCAGGTCGGAATGGAAGGACACACCACCTTCGGCAAACATCCAGGTATCGTCGGTGAAGTTCTTTGTTTCTACGACAAAGGTGTCACCTTCCCAGTGACCTACGGCATCACCGCGGTAGGACGGCGGCAGGTAATCACGATGATCACGACCGTCAGTGGGAATCAGCTGGTAACCGTGAAAGGTCTCCTGCAGGAATACCACCATTTCCGGACGGGCAATGATCTGTCCCAGTGTGCCGACATCAAACAGACGCACGCTCAGTGTACCGAAGGCGGTTGGCTTGCAGTTCAGTGTCGGGTCGTCCTTGTCACTCAGGGTGGCCATGCGCGCTTTTGCATCGGCGTTGTAAAGGTCGGTATACAGGTTGTATTGCAAACCGGCGCTACGGTCTGTGGTGGATCCATAACCTTCACTGCCCAGGTCGCCACCGGTCCACCAGACACCTGAAAGATCAGGTTTGCCGTCAGACATGCGCGGTACTGGTCCGGCTTCAGCGGCAAAGGTGTTCAGGGTGAAGACGGCTGATGCAGTCAGCACTGCACATTTAATAACTGCATTTCCAATAATTGTCTTTAACATGGTTTTTCCTCTATGCCTTTTTCCCGGTGCTCTCTAGCGCTCACGCGGGCCGAACATGCCGTACTCGGTACCATTTTCATGGATAAGCAGGGTCAACATGCCATTGGTGGAGCCGTCGCGGGCACGGAAGCCGTTGATGGTGACAGTATCACCGGGTTTGATGACCTTGTTGGAATAACCGCCACGGATCATGCCCGACGGAGTGCCGGCTTCAAAGGACCAGCGTTCGATTTCCCCGGCCTCGTTTTCCACGTCCAGGAAGAAATAGGAATGCGGGTTGGTCAGGCGGACGTTGACGATTTTGCCGGTGATGGAAATCGGTTCATCCATCTTGTAGGCAGCAGCAAAGGAATGGTGGGCCTGTGCTGACAGGCTGGCACCCAGAAACAGTAAGGCTGCTGCGAGTGACCGGATCAATGCGGTTTTCATGGTTTTCCTCCCCAGGATGTAAGTGGTGTAATTCAAGCCCCTTGAGCAGACCAAGGATAACCTTCACTGGGACAGGTAACAAGAAGGGCGCGAGCAGATTTGCAGGTGGAAGGTGCTCCGTGCCGGGTTTATGATCTGCATCAAGGCCTGTCGGGCGCTGTCAGCCTAGGATATACAGGTAATAACAGAGAGGAAAGACTATGTCCGTAGAACACCATGACCTGATCCACGAGTTTCCAGAATTGAAGGAACGTATTCATGAACTGAAGACCCATGACCATCATTTTCGCAAACTGTTTGATGAATACCATGAGCTGACTACTTCAGTCGAGAATATGGAAAATGAAGTAACACCGGTATCTACCCTGACCGAAGAAGAAGCAAAGATGAGGCGCGTGCAGCTTAAAGATGAGCTATACGCCATGTTGACCGCCAAGTAGTAGTGTGACAAATGGTAGGACTGGCTGAATGGGAGGGCTGACTTCCGGTTTATTGCCAGTCCGTGGGGTCCACTGCGTAATAATTTTTCAGCAGTTCGAATAGCTCCGGGTGCTTGTCACTGAGCTGCCGGGGTTTTTCGAAAAAGGTTTCCGTGGCCACGGCGAAAAATTCGGCCGGGTTGGTGGCCCCGTAATAATCCATGACTGACTTGTGATGGTGTTCCAGGTCGTCGTTAAGCTCCTCAAACTCTTCCGACAGGATATGCGCCCACGCGGTGTAGCTGTTGGTGTGCAATAGCGGCGCTCCATTGGCCGATCCGGATTCACTGTCCAGCTGGTGGGAAAATTCATGCAGTACCACGTTGTGGCCGTCATGGATATTGGCCACACCGCGCTGTACATCATCCCAGGACAGGATCACCTTGCCGTGATGCCAGGATTCCCCGAGCAGGCCATGGTGGTCGGTGGCCATGGTGCCGTCTTCGTTGAAATTATCGTGATTGCTGACGAAAGCATCGGGGTAGACCAGGATATGTTCCAGGCGTGGGTAGACCCCGGTCGGGCGGTTCAGCAGCAACATGCAGGCCTGTGCGGCAATGGTGAGGCGAATCTCGTCGGTGATGGCCAGGCCACCACACCCATGAAAGCGTTTTTTGGCCAGGAACAGCTGGATATTGCTTTTGAGCTGTTCGCGCTCCTGCGCTGACAGTTTGTCGAGGTAGGGAATGGCCCGGTTCAGCAGTGTCTGCCAGTTTGCGGGAAAAGGGCGGGCAGCGATGCGCTGATCGCGCCAGCCGGGGTACCAGAACCCGACCACAACAACAGCAACGATCAACAATAATATGATTAGTTCGGTCATGGCTAACGGGTCGTCCCTGTCTCTTTCCTCTTGTCTCTTGCCTCGACGTTACTGCTGTCCCTGCTCGATCTCCTCCCAGCGGGCATAGAGTTTGTCCAGCGCTTCCTGGGCCTCGGCTGCCTGCTTGAGGGTGGCATCAATTTCCTGCTGGTCCTTCTCATAAAAAGTGGGGTCGGACAGGGTTTTTTCCAGCTCGGCAAGTGCAGCCTCGGCCTGCTCTATATTGCCGGGCAGTTGATCGAGCTCCCGTTGTATCTTGTAGGACAACTTGGCAGGCTTTTGTGGTTGCTGGGCCTGGGGCTTGTGTTTCCTGGGTGCAGGTTCCGGGTCGGGCTGCTCGTGGGTGAACTTGCCGCCATGGTTGATCCAGTCCTGGTAGCCGCCCACGTAGTGATTCACCTGGCCATTGCCTTCAAACACAATCGAACTGGTGACCACGTTATCCAGGAAGGCGCGGTCATG
>CAZROW010000077.1:0-11333 GCA_964601805.1 uncultured Enterobacteriaceae bacterium | reverse complement strand
GGATAAAAGGATAAAAGGATAAAAGGATAAAGGGCAAGCGCAGTAGGCTTTTATCTTGTGTGCCAGGAATGGCGATTGATTGAAGGGAGGTCTGGCGATGTGTTCTACACTCAACAAGGCAATTCCTGTTTTAGCGGCGATGCTCATGTTGCTTCTGCCTGCTGCGGCGTACTTGCAGGAAGGCGGGGCAGGTTCAGGTTCGGTCCGTGTGTTTGCCATTGAAGGCGCCATTGGTCCGGCAACCAGCGACTATCTTGTCAGCGGTTTGCAGGACGCGGCCGATGACGGCATAAGCCTGGCCATTTTCACCATGGATACACCGGGCGGACTCGACCTGGCCATGCGTGACATCATCCAGGCCATCCTGGAATCCGACATTCCCGTTGCTACCTTCGTGCATCCCCAGGGTTCCCGCGCCGCCAGTGCCGGAACCTATATCCTTTATGCCAGCCACATCGCGGCCATGGCGCCGGCGACCAACCTGGGCTCGGCCACACCTGTACAGATTGGCATGCCATCCGTGCCCACGGACGTGCCTGCCATTGACGATGGCGGCGAGGATGCTCAATCCAGTGACGGCGACAGCGCTGCGTCTGCCGGTTCTGCCATGGAACGCAAAATTATCAATGACGCGGTGGCCTATATTCGCGGACTGGCTGAATTGCATGGCCGCAACGTGGACTGGGCTGAATCGGCTGTCCTGGAAGCTGCCAACCTGCCTGCCAGTGAGGCCCTGGCCATGAACGTGATCGATGTGGTGGCCGAGGATATAGATGACCTGCTGCAACAGATCAACGGCATGAGCGTGATGGTCAAGGGTGAGTCCGTGGTGCTCAATACCGCGAACATGACCATTGAATACGATGAGCCGGACTGGCGCACGGAGTTCCTCAAGGTCATCACCAATCCCAACCTGATCCTGATCCTGGGCATGCTGGGCGCGTACGGGCTGATCATCGAGTTCTACAATCCGGGCTTTGGTTTTGCCGGGATTACCGGTGCCATCTGCCTGTTCCTGGCCGCCTATGGCCTGCAGCTGTTGCCTATCAATTACGTGGGTGTGGGGCTGATTATTTTCAGTTTCATCCTGATTATTTCTGAAGCCTTCATACCGAGTTTAGGGATACTTGGCATTGGTGGTGTGATTTCCTTTGTGATCGGGTCAATCATCCTGGTGGAAGCGCCAATGGGTGTTTACCGGGTGTCCCTGCCACTGATTGCTGCGGTGACCACGGCAGCTGCTGCCTTGCTGGTTATCACCCTGCGCATTTTCCTGAAGGTCAGGCATCAGCCTGCGGTCAGTGGCATGCAGACATGGGTGGGGCTCACCGGTGAAGCCATGGGCAGTTTTGACGACAGCGGGATGGTCAAGGTGGAAGGCGAGATCTGGCATGCGGTAACGGATACCCCGTTGCAAGCGGGTGACACAGTCAGGATCAGGAAGGTCAACGGTCTTGACCTGGAAGTGACAAAAATCTGAAACAATATTTGCCGCGAGGATGTTGTGTCCGGCAAAGCTAAGGAGGGGATATGGGACCTTTTTTTATCGTGATAATGGTGTTGGTCGGCCTGTTTCTGTTTGCAGCGATCAACGTGCTGCGCGAATACGAGCGCGCGGTGGTGTTTTTCCTGGGTAAATACCAGACCATCAAGGGACCGGGACTGATTATCATCATTCCCCTGATCCAGCAGATGGTGAAGGTGGATTTGCGTACCGTGGTATTTGATGTGCCGACACAGGATGTGATTTCCCGGGACAACGTGTCGGTGAAGGTGAATGCCGTGTTGTACTTCCGTGTCGTGGACCCGGAGAAATCCATCATCAACGTGGAAAACTATTTCGAGGCGACCAGCCAGTTGGCGCAAACCACGCTGCGATCCATCCTTGGCCAGCATGAACTCGATGAGATGCTGTCCAGCCGTGAGCAACTCAACGTCGGTATCCAGAAAATCCTGGATGAGCAGACTGATAGCTGGGGCATCAAGGTCACGAACGTGGAAATCAAGCACGTGGACCTGGATGAGAGCATGATCAGGGCCATGGCGAAACAGGCCGAGGCTGAACGTGAGCGGCGCTCGAAAGTGATTCATGCACTGGGTGAATTTGAAGCTTCCGAGCAGTTGGTGGCAGCAGCGCGGAAACTGTCGGAATCTCCCCAGGCGATCCAGTTGCGTTACATGCAGACACTCACGGAAATATCGGGAGAGGGCAATTCCACTATCGTGTTCCCGCTGCCGGTGGATTTGATCAGCTCGTTCCTGAAAAAGGATTAGGCTGCTGACGTATGCCCGTAGTATTGATCCGCGTCAATAAGCGCGGGCAAAGCGCCCTTTATCCTGTTGTCATGCATCGTATTGAAGGGTAGCGACATGTTTGAAGCGGCAGAGCTGGGCAGAAAGATTTCCAAAAAAGAGTTCGATGCCATCGAGCCCGAACTCCACACGCGCCTGTTGCAGGTCCAGCAGCAGCTCAAGGACTCCAATACCTCGGTCATCATTATCGTTTCCGGCGTCGAAGGCGCCGGCAAAGGCGAGGTGGTGAACCGTCTCAGTGAATGGCTCGATACCCGCGATATCCAGACCAATGCCTTCTGGGATGAAACCGATGAACAACTCCTGCGTCCTGATTACTGGCGTTTCTGGCGCACCCTGCCTGCGCGGGGCAGTATCGGCATCATGTTCGGTTCCTGGTACACCAAGCCGATCATCGACCGCGTTTTTGGCAAGCTGGATGACGGTGATTTCGACCAGGCCCTGCGCCGCATTACTACCTTTGAACGCCTGCTGGTGAATGACGGCACACTGATCGTCAAACTCTGGTTTCACCTGCCCAAGAAGGTCGTTGAAAAGCAGCTGAAAAAAGACCAGGCCATCATGGAAATGAAAATCAAGAAGTCCCCGCTGCTGGAAAAGTTTTCCAAACAGTATGACCAGTTTGCCAGCATCTCCGAGCGCGCCATTCGCATTACCGACAAGGGCAACTCACCCTGGCATTTGATCGAATCCACTGACCGCCGCTACCGGGATATCACGGTGGGGCAAACCCTGCTGAATGCCATGGAAGCCAGGCTGGGCAATAGTGACCAGGACAATACAGAAGAACCGGAACCACCGGTGACACACCTGGCCGATGACCTGCCGGCCAACAAGCTCACCATTCTTGATCATGTGGACCTGTCCAGGTCCCTGGACGTGAAGAAGTACGAGGCAGATCTCAAGCACTACCAGGGCAGGCTCTTTGACCTGGCGTGGCAGGCACACAATGCCAAAAAATCCGTGGTGGCCGTGTTCGAGGGCTGGGATGCCTCGGGCAAGGGCGGTGCCATACGCCGTGTCACCCGGGCCATCGATGCCCGGCTGTACAAGGTCATTTCCACGGCGGCACCCAGTGACGAGGAAAAAGCCCACCAGTACCTGTGGCGGTTCTGGCGCCATGTGCCCCTGGCCGGTTATTTCACCCTGTACGACCGTTCCTGGTATGGGCGGGTGCTGGTGGAACGCGTGGAAAACTTTGCCCGGCAAGAAGAGTGGCAGCGGGCCTACAGCGAAATCAATCATTTCGAGGAACAGTTATGCGAACATGGCATTGTGCTGGTCAAGTTCTGGATTCACCTGGACCAGGATGAACAGCTCAGGCGTTTCAAAGAGCGGGAAAAAACCCCGTGGAAAATGCACAAGATCACCGAGGAAGACTGGCGCAACCGCGAAAAGTGGCATGACTACAAGGCGGCGGTGAATGACATGGTGGCCCATACCAGTACCGAGTTTGCGCCGTGGACCCTGGTGTCAGGCAATGACAAGAAGGTCGCTCGGGTCGAGATACTGCAAACCCTGTGCGAGGCTATCGAAGGCCAGTTGCCTTCGGATGGTAAAACAAGCGGCAAGACTTAGCCGTGTGAGCTGGTTTACTCGTCTTCCGGCAGGGGAATGAATTCATCATCGCCAGGCACGCTGCCGAATTGACCATTGCGCCAATCTTCCCTGGCCTGCTGGATACGTTCCTTGCGGGACGAGACAAAGTTCCAGTACAGGTGACGCTTGCCTTCTTTCTCCTCGGTAAAGGCATCCCCTCCAAGTAGCATCATTTTTGTTTGCGCCGAGGCAGATACGGCGACAGTGACTTCCGGATGCAGGACCAGCATGGACCCTTCGGAAAAGGTGGTTTCGGCAATCACCACTTCACCGCTGTAAATATACAGTCCGCGTTCCTCGGCCACATCGGGCACGACAAAGGTCTTGCCCGGTGCCAGGTTGATCTCGGCATACAGGGAAGGTGATTGGGTAATGACCGGGGAAGACTGGCCGAAAGCCTCGCCGACAATCAGCGAAATCTGGATGCCGTTCTCATCAAACTGGGGAATCTGGTCGGCGGTGTAGTGGTAAAAGGCCGGCTCGATTTCTTCCTGTTCCCGCGGCAGGGCAACCCAGGCCTGGATACCGCCCAGGGGCGCGTTGATGCCGCGCTGGCTTTGCGGGGAACGCTCGGAATGCACGATGCCGCGCCCGGTGGTCATCCAGTTCACCTCGCCGGGTTTGATCACAAGATCGGAGCCCAGGCTGTCCTGGTGACGGATTTCACCTTCAAAGAGCCAGGTGATGGTGGAAATGCCGATATGGGGGTGGGGACGCACGTCCATGGCCCTGTCACCCTCGAGCACGGTGGGACCCATCTGGTCGAAGAAGATGAAAGGGCCGATCATCTGCTGTTCGCGGGAGGGCAGGGCACGCTTGACGTCAAAGGCGCCGATGTCTTTAGCGCGGGGTTTGAGGACCAGGGCGACCGGTTCACACAGGCCTTCAGTACAGTCGGGCAGTTCTGCCAGTTGCCAACTCATCATGTCTCCAGGGGTTTCCTAATCTTTTTTCAACAGCTGCTCGGCAGAACCTTGCAGTTTTTTCTTCTGGCGCAGGAAGTCGAAACCATCGTCCTGGCCAACAGGTCGTTCCTGCACCTGTTTGGCCTGGATCTCCTGCTCGGTGTGCCGAAGGATCTTGCGTTCAACAGTCACCACATAAACCGCGAACCCCAGCACGTAAAGTCCAATCTTGGACAGGGCGGCCGTGACCAGGTACTGCGTGTCACCGGACAGCTCCACGTAGCTGCGGTATTCCCCGTGCAGGAAATTGACCACCAGCCAGAAGGCCACCAGCACCAGCAGCCCTTTCAGGCGGGGTTTCAGGAAGCGGCCGGCGACGATGAAGGCGCCGATTTTGAGCCAGTTATACATCAATAAATACCCAGCGCTAACAAGAAGACCACCAGCGTGGAGTTGCGGTATTTCTGAATGATCTTGTCTTCCTGGTCCTTGACGATGATCTCCAACTGGTCAGCACTGTAATCCGTGACGTTCTTGCCGGCGAGCGCGATCTCCACCTTGGCCTGGTCGATGGCTTTTTCACGGATAACGGCGCGGTACTTGCTCAGTACGCCGTCCTTTTTGCTGGTCAGCCACTGCTTCATGGAGTCTGTCCTGTGCTGAAAAGTGTTCTAGTTAGACGCGCCCGATGCCGGAAACACAAATAAAATTGCGTGTGGTTTATTTAGCTAACTATTGGGATTTGACCAGTTGAAAACCACTACCCTTGCCTATATGAAATTATAACTTACTGAATATATTGAATTTAAAACTTGGCACGGTTCTCGCAATATAAATCATCAAAACTGTGAAAAATTGGCGAAATTGCCATTCGGAGACCAATAATGAACGTTATCAGCACTTTAATCGTCCTCGCTTTGCTCGTCATGGCAGGAGTCGCGCTCCTCCCTGTCATTACATTCGGGATCGGCCTGGCAGTCCTGGCGGGTGTTTTTTTTCTCTGGTTGCTGCCGATCCTGATTATCGCCGATTCCGAGAAAACCACCGGGGGCGAAAAGGCCGCGTGGATCCTGGCCATTATCTTCCTGAGCTGGTTTGCCTGGATCTTCTACTTCCTGCTGGCGCCGATCAAGCCGAAGCCTCATCGTCGTTATTATGAGAGTGATCGGTATTACTATTACGATTAATCAGGCCTATGTCGGCAAACGGCCCTTTGGGCCTATGCCGACCTACAACATATCGAGGTTGAGCAGAACATCATGGTAGAGAAGGTTAAACAGTCGTTCGGCAAGGTCATCAGTTTTGCACTGATCCTGTTTTTCGTGGCGCTCGGGGTGATTGGTATTATCCTGCCCATTATTCCCGGGCTGGTCTTCCTGTTTATTGCGGCACTGATCGCCGCACGCCATTATCCTGTCGTGGGCTTCATGCTGGAGCGTAACCGGTATTCGGCGAGTGCCATGCGTTACAGCAATGGCTTCATGGAACTGGGCTGGTGGGGTAAATCCCGGCTGGTGTTCTGGGGCAGCATCAAGCTGGTGGTGGATAGTGTGGACTGGACAATCAAGTTGTTGGCCAGGGGGGTAGGCAAGTTAAGAACAGGAACTAGCTAATACCTGTCGCTGATTTTATGTTTCAACTGCCGTAATCCAATGTAGCCAGTAGTTGAGATGATCAGTCATTTTTCTTTTCATCTCTTTTCTTGTTGCGATAAATCGTACTGATTGAAATTGAGAGTAATTCCGCCGCCAGGTTGTGGTTGCCGTCATTCATTTCAAGAGTATTGGTAATAAAGGTCTTTTCTATTTCAGAAAGTAAGCCTTTTAAAGAGATAGATTCATTTGTTTGCGTCTTGGAAATATATTCTAAAATTCTACTATTAATAAGTTTATAAGCCTTTCTTTCTTCTGAGAATGGAATGTTAACTAACACTTTGAAAAGATCGTTTCGATTTTCAGTGAAAAGATAAGCAAGTATAAAAGCAATTGTAGAAAGTGGTAAAAATATTGACCAGTTAATTTGAACCCCTGCCTGCATTAAAATAATAACAAGCAAAACTGTTCCTATGAGTGGAAAGAAAGAAACGAGAATAACTTTCCTTCTCTTTTTATCTAGAGGGTTGTTAGAGTTTAATATTCCTCTCCAGATAAGTAGCGGGCTAAGGATCATACAAAGCAAAATATATGCTTGGAATAACCAATAAAGCTTTCCTGGAATTCTGGAAAGTGAATAACTATTAATAAGAGCGCCTTCTATTATCAAATTTGTATATAAAGACAATGTGGCTAAAAAGAAACTGATTAAAATGATTGTGGAGTAAAATGGTTTCGGTGGGATTATTTTTTCCGGATCCAGTTTATGGCTCAAAGATAATATAAGGCTGGCCGCTACAAACACGAGGCTATAATAAAGCCTTATTAGAACGTCATAGTTGGTGTAAATATTTCCGTATGTGACAGCTTCTAGGATATTGAGAAGTAAAAAAGTAATTATTAAAGAAAATATGAGTTTATTTTTCCAAAAGTATTCTCGTTTCTTAGATACCCCCAGAAGAATAAATATCAATAATATTGTCAATGCTGAAGGTAGCACTAACAATGAATTGAATTTTTCTAAATATGCCTCAGGATCCATTCAAGAGCACTCAACTTGCACATCCTATGCTTGCATTCCAAAATCATGATTTTATTATGAAATCATTTTGTCAGTTTTGAGAATGCCTCTCTAAACCTGATAATACCTTTCTCAAAAAAAATAATTAAATAAATTCAAATTATCCGTTGACACACTTTTATGGATTCTTGGAAACTAATAATCGAAAGGTGGTGGCCCTTACTTCTCTCTTGAGTGTCGTGACCTTTCACCTTATCCAAGGACTGGATATTTTTGCAAGGAAGCAGTTTTTTCAGCGGCAGCTGGCGTGGGAATACCTCCGCATTTGCATCCAACCCCGCCGGTTGTCGCTGAAATTATTCCGACTTTTTCGCTTTGAACAGATCTTCCAGAACGCGTGTCATGCGTGACCCAATACGCCTGAGAGCCAGGATGGTGAGATCATCCGCCAGGTTCATTTTCTGGAAGTCGCAGATTTCCTTTTCCAGTGTGTCGCACAGAGCTTCGGCGCTCTTGCCGTGGTTGGCTTCCAGGAAGGCGCGGATGCGGCCTTCGCCGTAGAATTCGCCGCCGGGCGAGCGAGCCTCGGTGATGCCGTCGGTGAAAAGCAGCAGGGTTTCGCCGGGGAGCAGGCGCATTTCGGCGTTGGCGTATTCCTGGTTTTCCAGCATGCCGACGATGGTGCCGGTGGCCTCGCCCACGGAGCGGGCATTGCCGTGCCGGTCCACAAGCAGGGGTGGTGAGTGACCGCCGTTGGCGTACATGATGCGGCCGCTGTTGGTGTTGTAGATACCCAGGAAAATGGTGACAAAGGCCGACCCGCCGTGGCTTTCGCGCAGCAGCTCGTTGGTTTCCGCCAGGATGCGGGCGGGGGTCTTGCCGTTTTCGGCCAGGTTGCGCACGATGGTGCGGGTCACCGCCATGACCAGGGCGGCAGACATGCCCTTGCCACTGACATCGGCAATGACGAAGACCAGGGTGCGTGGATTGATCAGGAAGAAATCAAAGAAGTCACCGGCCACATGGCGCGCGGCCTTGCTCACCGCGTGCAGCTGGAACTCGCGGCGTTCGGGAAAGGGCGGAAATTCGCTGGGCAGCAGGGCCTGCTGGGTCTCACGGGCCACCTGTAATTCCTTTTCCACCATTTGCCGGGCTGCAGTTTGCTGGCTCTGGATTTCCACCTGTTTCTTCAGGTTCTTGAGCATGCGGTTAAAGCCCACTGACAGGCGTCCCAGCTCATCCATGGAATATATCTTCTCGATGCTGGTATCCAGCTTGCCGCGGGCCACGTCCGAGACCGCCGCAGACAGGGTCTTGATGGGCCGGGACAGGCGCGAGCTCACGTACAGGGTCAGGGCAATAATCAGCACGATCATCAGCGCCAGACCGTAAATGGCCATGGACATCAGGGACCACAGTTCGCTGGTCAGCTGAGAGCGCGGCAGTGTCGAGGACAGGATCCAGCCGGTGGCATTGACCGGGGTGTAGAAAAGCCAGGATTCACCCTCGACCATCCCCCCTTTAAGAAACATGTCATTGACCTCACTGACCCAGAATTCCCCGGCCAGCATACGCTCCACCGCCGTGGAAAATTCCGGGTTGTTCTGCATGGCCACCTGGTCCTGGATGGTGGAATTCATCACCAGGTCGGGATTGTAGTGAGTGATGAAATGCCCGGACTGGCTCAGGATCATGAAGTTCTCATCGGAAAACTGCAGGGCGGCGTCCTCGTTCAGGGCATCCAGGCGCACATCCACCGTGGTCACCCCGGCAAAGGCGCCATCACGAAAGATGGGGGCCGAGAAGGTGGTCATCAGGACATTGCCGGCGCCCTCGTCAAAATAGGGTTCGGTCCAGATGGCCTGGCCCTGTTCCAGCACACCGGAATACCACTCCCAGTTGCCGTCGGTGTAATCGTAGGACTCGGCCCCGATATCTATAGCCGACAGGCTGTCGCCGTCTTCAAAGACATAGGGTGAGAACAGACGCGTATCGTCGTTCCAGGCAAAGGGTTCCCAGGCAACGGCCGCGCCATAGACCAGGGGATTATTCTCGACATTGCTGGCCAGGATGTCGTAGAGCTCTTCCCCGGTCACATCGTCGTCCAGTGACAGGATATTGGCCGTGGTGGTGGCGATCTGGGACAGGCCTTCAAATTCCGCGCCGATGCCCTGGGCATAGAGGTTCAGCTCGCCCAGCTCCTGCTCGCGAATACTGACGCTGGCGAATTCAAAAATCCGGGTCAGGGTAAAGCCCATCACCACGGCAGTGATGATGATCAGGGGGAGGATGATGGAAAGAATCAGTTTCCAACGTATGGACAGATACAGCTTGATGTTAGACCTCGATGGCAATGGTTTGGCTTGCCGAGCACTTTTCCGATCGTTCCTGAATACGGTCCGGCAAACCTTGCCGGGAAATACAGCACCCTATTTTACGATTTTTTGAGGGTGAAGATGAGGGCTTTCAGTCGCGCGACAGCACGCGGGCATCATGCCGGGTTATGAAGGGATAGTCGACCACGGGGTTCTCATCCAGCAGCCGGCGCCGCAGCATGTCATGGGCCACCGCGCAGCTCATGACCCGGACCAGGTTGCGGGTGCGCCTGCTCAGCTGGACTGCCTGCACCCAGCACTGGGTGCCGTCCCACAGGGCAATACAGACCAGGCCGACCGGTTTTTCCTCGCTGCCGCCATCCGGGCCGGCAATACCCGTGGTGGCCAGGGCAAAATCGCTGTCCAGTTTCTGTCGTGCCCCGATGGCCATTTCAGCCGCGGTCTCCAGGGAGACTGCGCCAAACGCAACCAGGGTTTCAGGTGCCACGCCTAACACTTCTTTCTTGGCAGCATTGGAATAGGTGACCAGGCCGCCCATGAGGTAGTCGGAAGAACCGGCAAATTCCACCAGCTGGCTGGTGAGCATACCGCCCGTGCAGGATTCGGCAATGGCCAGGGTTTTCTTCTTCTCCAGCAGCAGGGTGTGCACTTCCTCGGCAATGGAGGGAAAGCGGTCGGTGACAACAGCGGTACTCAGGGTTTGCCGAATCGCCGAGACGTAGTCGGGCATGGCACTGATAGCCTCATCGCCACGGGCAAAGACCTTGATTTCCACGTGCGGTGGCGAGGGCCGGTAGCCCAGGGTGATGCCTGGCGGTATGTCGATTGCGGTCAGCTGGTCGGCCAGGGTGGATTCCCCGTGTCCGATGGTGACCAGCTTGGTCAGTTGGGTGGCCTGCGTGGCACTGAATTCCTGCTGGATAAAGGGCAGGAACTGATCCATCACCATGCGATGTAATTCCACCGGCACGCCGGGGGTAAAAAACAGCCAGGCCCTGTTCAGCTTGATGCGAAATCCCGGGGCGGAACCCACCGGGTTGTCCACCAGGACAGCGCTTTTGGGCAACAGGCATTGCTTGTAATTGCTCGTTGGCATGGTGCGGCCGCGTTTTGAAAACCAGCCTTCCAGGTGTTCGCGCCAGCCGCTGTCTTCCACGAGTTCTTCACCCAATGCCCTGGCGGCAGCTTCGGCAGACAGGTCATCCGAAGTGGGTCCCAGGCCACCATTAACCAGGATCACATCGGCCAGCTGGCTGCGTTCCTGGAAGATCGTGACCAGGTCTTCCATGCGGTCGCCCACGGTGGTTTTGCGCTGCAGTTCCAGCCCATTGTCCATCAGGACATTGGCAAACCAGGCGGCATTGGTATCCACGATTTGGCCGGACAGGACTTCCTCGCCGGTGCAGATCATTTCAATGTTCATGGGAAGACTTCATGGCGGATAGGGTTGTGGGGGGTAATGATAGCGTAATTCACCATGTTTAAGGAAAAAGGGAAAAAGGGAAAAAGGGAAAAAGGGATAAAAAGATAAAAAGATAAAAGGATAAAAGGATAAAAGGATAAAAGG
>CAZROW010000076.1:0-11520 GCA_964601805.1 uncultured Enterobacteriaceae bacterium | reverse complement strand
TCCGGCATGGCGTTCGCAGAACGCCCAATAGAGCTCAAATTTTGGTAGCGTCGCGAGCGAAGGCAGGTCGAGGCAAAAAATTTTCCGGAGGCCCGGCACAGTACAATAGTACGGGCCGTGGCCCCGGAAAATTTTTTAACGAAGAGATGCCGAGCGCAGCAGCTACTGCTTAAGTAAAGCTACCGGAAAGAAAAAAGGGCCGCTAATAGCGACCCTTTTTTTACATCTCGATAAGATCAGTAATCCAGCGGTGTATCTCGAATCTGGAACTGAACCATCTTTCCGGTAGTACCCTTACCACCTTCAGTATGCCAGATGAGGTGGTTGCCGTAGTTAGCCCACAGCGAACGCCCCTTCCAGCCCAGGTCAGGATCATCCACACGACCGTCGAGTCCGCGATGGTAGAAGCCCATCGGGTACGGTACGCGCAGGTAGGTCCATTCGCCGGAATCCGGGTCCAGTGCAATCAGGGAGTCCGAATTGGAACCGGTGATGATCGGTGTGTCCTTACCCAGGCCACTGACGTTGTGCTGGTCTACCCAGCCAAAGTAGTGGAAGTCGGCCGGTACATCGGAGTTACCCAGTTTCGGGCCCGGTGTCTGGTAAAGGGTCCAGCCCTCTTCACAATGGGTACCCTCGGCAGTGCCGGGGCCATTGAGGACATCACACTTGTTGCGTTCAAACTTGGCCCAGTGCGAGGAACCTGCCAGTGATACCCAGGGATTGCCCTGGCTGTCCAGGTCCATGCCGCGCGGATCAAAACCGGGATCTGGAATGGCATAGACTTCAGCGATGCAGGTCTCGGGAGGATTGTTACCGCGGTCAAGACGGATGATGGAGCCAAACGGGAACTCGTCACGGGTATCCTCGTTGGCACCCCAGACGATATTGCTGTTATTCGGATCAGGAATAACGGTGTACATGTTATTGCGAATCTCGGTATCCAGGTTCGGATCCTTGTCTTCGGCATCCCAGGCATTCCAGGGACGGGTAATCACACCGTCGCCATTGGTATCAATGATCTGCGGACACCAGCCCTGTGAAGCCTGCTCGTCGTGAGTCAGGTCCCAGGTGCGGGTGTTGACCCAGCCAAAGACCGGACCCAGCAGCTCGTTGAAGTACAGCGTGTTATCCGGGTCAGTACCAAACTGCAGGTGATGCGTGGCAAAACACGTATCGATCAGCTCGAATTCGCCGGTTGTCGGATCAAAAACGGAAGCCTGGCGGTTACTGAATGTCAGTGGATAGTACTGGGCAAACTTGTTGTCCGAATCACGGCCACACCATTCGGGCTGGTCGTTGCGCACCTTGGACGTCATCCAGACACGGCCGTCAGGACCGATCATCGGGTTATGCGGGTCGGACGGATTGTAATCCGGACCCCACAGGTGCTCATCACCCCAGAAGTTTGACGGGTTACCCGGTGCCGGGAAACGGCCACGGACAATTCGCGGATCTTCCTTGGTAGGAATGGTATAGAAGTAGGAATCATTGGTAATCGGGTCGACAACTGCCAGCGTACCGTGACCGGAAGATACCGCGTAAGTCGGGCCGTAGGCATTGACTGTCGGATCATTCTTGTCCGTAGTGATCTGGTCATGCATGAAGTCATGGTCGCCACCGATATCACGCAGGGTAACTACGACGTTGCGCTCTACCCCTTCAGGGCGTGGAGGCATCGGCGGTGTGGCACCGGCTTCAATCTTGCGGGTCCAGTCTGCCATGGTGCGGGCCATGCCGGTAATACCAAAGGCGGCAAAATTGCCGAACATGGAACCGCCACGCACGCCCAGGCTGGTGCGGTATTGCCAGGCCTGTTCGTGGGAATCAAAACCCAGGTGATCCATGTGAGCCACGGAACGGGTAACCTGGTTGCCTAACTGGTGACAGAAATGACAGTCACTCTTGAATTCGTGCAGGAATTTTTTCTGGCTGGGCAGCTGCGGTGAAAAACCGTTTTCAGCATTCCCCGGGAACTGGTCGTCACCCGGTACATCCAGCAGGGACAGCCAGTAGTCAGGAGGATAAACCCTGGCCGCTTCTTCATCTGTCTGTGCCACAACGGCAGTCAATTCCACATCTCGATCACCCGGACGGCCTTCGATGGACTCGGAGTCCAGCAGACCGTAGCCGCGTACCCACATGTTGTAGGTAGCTTCCGGCAGTTGCGGCATAACAAAACGCCCGTTGTCATCAGTGACAACAATCTTGATAAACCCGGTATTGAGCTCATTGGTTTCTGCAATGACCCAGACACCCGCTTCGGGTCCCTCGTCACTGGTAACCGTACCCGTGATATAGCCCTCTGGATATTTGCGGTCTACAAACCCCGGTGACTGAGCCATCATCGCTGAGCTGACAAAAAACAGGCCTAGCGCAACGACTCTGAGTAAATTCTTCATAGATCCTCCTGAGGTGACCCCTGAAATAGCTTAAAATGGTAAAAACGAAAAAAGTAATAAATTAATAATAAATTAAAGTGTTACAGGAACTTGTTAGTCTCGTTCCTTCCCCCTTGAAGAGACGCCGAGTATACCTGACTTTATTTTTGAACATAAAGCCTTTCTCCCTCTACAGCCCGCAATTTCCATGCTTTTTGCAGGGTTCCGTTTTCCGGGTATTCACAATACAATCTTTGGCCTTTCAGCCTGTAACAGCGACGCCGTATTTCCCACCCCGGGATTTTGCCGAAAACAGATACACGAGGTACCCATGTCCAACAATATCGCCACCAACAGCCTGCAGATATCCCAGGCACTCTATGATTTCATCGAAAAGGAAGCGACACCGGGCTCGGGCATCTCTCCTGACCAATTCTGGCAGTCCCTGGCTGAAATCGTGGCGGAATTTGGCCCCCGCAACAGGGAATTACTGGCCAAACGCGATGACCTGCAGGCCAAAATCGATGACTGGCATAAAAACCATGACATGGCCTACTACCAGGCCCATCGTGATGAGTACAAACAGTTCCTGCAGGATATCGGCTACCTGGTCCCTGAAGGGGAAGACTTCAAGGTCAGCACCTGGAACATCGATTACGAAATTTCCATTGTCGCCGGACCGCAGCTGGTCGTTCCTGTCATGAATGCCCGCTATGCACTCAATGCCGCCAATGCCCGTTGGGGCAGTCTCTACGATGCCCTGTATGGCACAGACGTTATTGCTTTCACCGGTAATGAAAAGAAAGGCTATGATCCGGAACGTGGCCAGAAGGTTATTGACTGGGCTGACGAGTTTCTTGACCAGGCCATTCCACTGGAGACAGGTCGTCATGCCCAGGTGCGTGAATACGGATTGATGAACCAGGATGGCCACATTGTGCTGACCGTGGAACTGGAAGACGGCACGGTGACCCAGTTGACCAACCAGGACAAGCTCGTTGGCTGGATCGGTTTTTCCGAAGCACCGGAAGCCCTGCTGTTCGTTAACCACGGCCTGCATATCGAATTGCAGATTGATGCTGAGCATTTTATTGGCAAACAGCACCACGCCAATATCAAGGATATCGTCATGGAATCGGCCATGACCACTATCCAGGATTGCGAGGATTCTGTGGCAGCAGTGGATGGTGAGGACAAGGTGGCGGTTTACCGCAACTGGCTTGGCCTGATGCGTGGCACCTTGCAGGAAAGCTTCCAGAAAGGTGACCAGACCGTTAATCGCATGCTCAACCAGGATCGCTTTTACAAGGGGACCAGCGGTGAAACCGTTGCCATGCAGGGCCGCAGCCTGTTGCTGGTGCGCAATGTTGGCCACCTGATGACCACCGATGCCGTGTTGGACCAGCAAGGCAATGAGATACCCGAAGGCCTGCTCGACGCCATGGTGACCACCCTGTGCGGCAAACACGACCTGATGCGCAACAGCCCGTTTCGCAATAGCCGCAACGGCAATATCTACATCGTGAAACCGAAAATGCATGGCCCGGAAGAAGCCGCCTTTACCAACGACCTGTTCAATGCAGTGGAAGATGCCCTTGGTATTGACCGCAACACCATCAAGGTGGGCGTGATGGACGAAGAACGCCGTACCAGTGTCAACCTGAAAGAATGTATTCGCGCAGTACGCGAGCGCATCTTCTTTATTAACACCGGCTTTCTGGATCGCACCGGTGATGAAATCCATACCAGCATGCATGCCGGTCCTTTCCTGCCGAAAGCTGCCGTCAAGGGCGAGCCCTGGATTGCCGCCTACGAGGATTCCAATGTGGATATCGGTATTGAATGCGGATTCATCGGCAAGGCCCAGATTGGCAAGGGCATGTGGGCCATTCCCGACAAGATGGCTGACATGATGATGCAGAAGGTGGCACACCCGAATGTCGGTGCCAGCTGTGCCTGGGTCCCCTCCCCCACGGCCGCGACCCTCCATGCCATCCACTATCACCAGATCAACGTCACCCGCACCCAGCGCAGGCTGGCATCCCGATCAAGGGCAAGTGTGGACGACATTCTCACTATTCCCCTGATGCTGGAAAACAACCTGTCTGAAGAACAGATCCAGAATGAACTCGACAACAATGCCCAGGGGATCCTGGGATACGTGGTGCGCTGGATTGACCAGGGTGTGGGCTGCTCGAAGGTACCGGACATCAATAACGTGGGACTCATGGAGGACCGGGCGACCTGCCGTATTTCCAGCCAGCACATCGCCAACTGGTTGTGTCACGGCATCTGCAGTGAAGAACAGGTCATGGCTGCCATGAAACGCATGGCGAAGATTGTTAATGAGCAGAATGCCCATGACCCCTTGTACAGGAATATGGCCCCTGATTTTGACGGTGTCGCCTTCCAGGCTGCCTGCGACCTGGTCTTCAAGGGCATGGAGCAACCCAATGGCTATACCGAGCCGGTACTGCATGCACGCCGCAAGGAACTGAAGCTTCAGCAAGCGGGTTGAACCCCTGCCCGGGCAGGTAAAGCAGATTCAGGGCTGGACGAGAGCAGAAAAATTAAAGCTAAACTACATTAAGTTTGCTTAATAAAATCTTGATAAATAATGCTTTATTGCATTGAAAGAAGGTCGTAAGCCCCGGTATCACAAGTGAAAGACTGGTTCACGGGGCGGCAATATGGCGGCCAGCCATTTTCACGCCAGTAGTCGGCAAGACCGATCTTTTCCACGAGTTCCTTGAAGCTGTCACGCTTGCGCATCTCGTCAAAAACCGGCAGCCATGCCCAGTGGATATTCAGGCCAACTTCACTCACGGCATCCTCCATGAGGACAACCGCTAGCTCCTGGTTGCCGCTATAGGCAGCAATTGCACTGTAGTAGATAAGCTCGACGGAATCGCTGGCCTGTGCCGGGGAATACTCATCCAGTGCCTGGCGCACCAGTTGTAGTTTGCCGTCAGCCATGTCCTGCAACACCTGCTTGGTCTCATTCGAGATTCCTGTCAGCCCGGCTATTTCCGTGATGGCTTCGTCCCTGCCCATGGCCAGGAAGACATTGACCGTGTCACCCCACCATTCGGGATTGAGCTCTTCTCCCAGTTCAAACTCCAGTCGGGACTGCATTCGTTCCCCGGACATTTCCAGTGCTGCCAGCAGGAAACCGCGAGCATGCAGATTGATCGGTTCTACCCGCAGGTTGGCCTGCAGGATTTCCACGGCCTGGTCAAAAAGGCCCAGTGACATGAGGATAGGCGCCAGGAATTGCAGGCTGGCCAGCGGAGCATTCATGGCATGCAACTTGTCCAGTTCCATCATGGCTTGTTTCCACTGGCTGCCATTCCCGAAAGCCACGGCCTTGAGGATATAACCGCGTTCATTATCCGGTGCCAGTTCAATACTGCGCTGGGCAGCTTCCAGGCTAAGCTGGATATGATCGGCATTGGTCATACCCGGCAGGGGTGTGGAAGACAGGACACTATTGACCCGGGAATACATCTGGACCGCATCCAGGTATTCGGGATCCAGCTCCATGGCCTTTTTGCTCAGGGACCAGGCCTTGGCAAAATCCATGGCGGTAAAAGCCGAAACCGCAGCCAACTGGTAACGGTAGGCCTCAAAGGAATCTGTGACACTTTCCTCAACAGCGATGCGGTTCTGGTCACTGACCTGCACGTCCATGGCAAGGGCAATATCCAGCGCAATTTGCGATGGCAGCGCACCGTTGAGGTTATCAGTGTCTGCTTCGTAGTTATCCGTCCAGAGTATGACGCCGGTGTCGGCATCCAGCAGGTAGAGATTAAGCCGGGCATTGTCATCCAGCAGCAGGATTGAGCCGGTAACGATGTACTCAACATTGAGCAATCGTCCCAGTTCTGTCAGGGACTGCTCCTCAATGGCCGTTGCCGGTACGCCATTATGGGAAATCAGCTTGAGATCATTCACCCGTGAAAGGCGGTTGATGAGTTCAAGATGCATACCCATGGCCAATACCCGGTTTTCATCATCAGGATTGAGAACACTTAACGGCAGCACGGCAATGGAACCGGGAAGCGCTGTTGCCTGGAGCACACCGGATTGCACCGTTGCAGGCAGGTCGGTCTCGGGTGTTTTCCATACAGTGACAGCCCAGGACACAACGACGGCCAGGACAAGGGCAATCGAGGCAACACTGTAAGCCGGCCGCCACCACGGTGCGCCCATTTCGTCCCCGGGTGCCTCTGCTGTGATCTGCTGTTCGCTGCTACCAGTCCCGCCAGTCTGCGTGACTTCGGCCACGAAACAATATCCCTTGCCCTTGAAGGTCCGGATGAACTGCTTCGCGTGCTTGTCATCGCCCAGGGCCTTGCGAATGCTCGTGATCGCCTGGTTGAGATTGTTTTCTTCAACGAACACATCGGGCCAGACGGCATCGATCAGGAAGGCCTTGGAAAGGGTCTGGCCCCGGTAGCGCACCAGGACAGCCAGCGTATCCAGGGCCCTGTGACTGATTTGCACAGGCTGGCCTGCCGGATCAAACAGGGTCTTGGACTGCACATTAAGCCGGTATCCCTTGAAAAGGTACTCGGTTGTCTGGTTTGTGTCGGCCATAATGGGTTTCTGGGTAATGCTGCTGTTTATTACCGCTTTTCAGAAATAGAAAAGCCCTGAAATTCTTTCTCTCAACTGCTTGCCTTCCTGTTGTCCGTTTTAAAAAATTCTTTTACAGACAATAAGTTGGCATTTTTCAGAATAATTCAGTGTATTTCATGATGCGTTCAATACGCCGTGTCGCCCCTCGTCTATAGTCTGTCCTGCATGACCTCAAATCCTCTTGAGATTATGTGGGTTGCGGAGTAGCCCGGTACTTTAGACGCATCGTAAGCATAAACCGTTCAGGAAATGTGCACAGGATGCAAAAAAGTGTTCGGACAGCCGCAACTGGAATTTTGGTATGTTTTAGTTCTTTTTTGAAAGCACCTGCATATCCTGGAAAGGATACCCCTTAGTAAGGACTTTCAAAGGGTTGGTGCCTGACATTGATGTCGGGCACCAACCATCTTTTTTTTCTGACCTGTTTTCCTAACCAGTTTTCCTTGCGTACTATCCCTGACTGTTTCCTCAGTGTATTTTCACCTTGCCGGTGATTTACCCCGGGCTTGACCCCTGTCCGTAACCTGCTTCAGGCAGACTACGTTATGACATTATTCCGGCAGGGCAAAGATATAAATATTGTTACCCGAACCGTTATCGATATTCAGCCTGACCGGTCCCATGGTGCCCGTGTTGATGCCGGGAGCAGACAGGTTGTTGCCGGTGATAACCGCCACGTACTGGCGACCATCCACGCTATAGGTGATATTACTGGTGGAAATCGGGCCGCCGAGTATGGTTTCCCACAGGACTTCGCCGGTATCCAGGTCCTGGGCACGAAAGCGTCGATTCACATCGCCCCAGAACAACAGGTCACCGCCAGTGGTCAGGATGGACGCTGTGGTTGGCACCATGCCGGTATGCCAGTAATCAATTTCACCGGTTTCCATGTTGATTTTTGCCATCCCGTTAAGCTCTTCGGACGTTGTTCCGGGTGCCGAAATGCCGATCCGGCTCTGCGGTTGCGCCGGCACCCCTTCGCTGGCCGGCACCGCCGAGGTCATGTTCAGGCAGTTACGTACAAAAGGGACGTACATGGCATTGCGCTCCGGGTCATAGGAACTGGGCCAATAGGAGCGGGTATTGAAGTAGCAGATGATGCGATGGGCCCCGGGCTCGGTCAGCAGCAAATCGGTGTTGATGGTGGTCAGGCCGGTGTTGACGTCGATATCCGAGATCAGAAAGTTCTCGTGCTCTTCGGGAAACGGCAGGGCCCACAGGAATTCACCGTCGTGCTTGTCGAGCACCCAGAGGCCGCCCCCCTCGCCTACATTGACCACCACGTCACGGGTCTGGCCCACCACGTCCGGATTAATCCATTTCACATGTTCAGGATCGGGATTTACAGGAGTACGAAAGATAATGCGTTCTTCATTCATGTCCTCATCCCAGTCATCCCCGGGCAGATGCTGGTAATACCAGTCCAGGTTTCCCGTGTCCGGATCGATGGCCACGGTGGAGTTGCTGTAAAGCTCGGCCGGTGCCTGGTAGGACACCGCTCCGGGGTTACCGTCGTGACGGTCATAGCGGGTATAGGGTGAGGGATTGGCAATGCCCCAGTAAATGAGACCGGTATCCGGATCATAGGAACCCGGCAGGCCCCAGGCAGAAGCACGCCGGTCTTCCAGCGGCATACCCGCCCAGGTGTCATAACCCGGTGGCTGGTCAGGTGCCTGGGTGGTATAAAAAGTCCAGGCCAGTTCCCCGGTTCGGGCATCATGGGCAGTGATGACACAATCAGCGCGGGTGCGACAGGTACCGGCTGACAAAACCTTGCCTTCAACCACCAGGGTCCCGGATGTAATATCCCTTCCCGAGGTTTCACTGCGCCAGCGCTGCTGCCCTGTTACGGCATCGATGGCAATGATGGAGCCATCGGAAGCACCGAAATAAATCATGTCTTCATAAATGGACATGGTCTTGGAACGGCCATTGCCACGCCCTTCTATCTCCGGCCGGTGCCGCCAGATTAGATCGCCGGTTGTGGCATCAAGGGCCACGATACTGGCATCGGGCATGGTCAGGTACATGACACCGTCATAGACCGTCGGAATGGTTTCCGTAACGCCTGCAGGCAAACCGCGCGACCAGGCCAGGGTCAGGCTGCCGACATTCTCGCGATTGATCTGGTCCAGGGGGCTGTAACGTTTGGCATCGTAGGTCCGGCTGAACATGAGCCAGTCCTCGGGGTCCGGATCGCGCAACATGGCATCGGTGACAGGCCTGAAGTTTTCAATAGCTGATGTGGATGCCAGCGGATTGAATGCCGTGGCATCTTCGCCAGAGGCCGGATTGAAGTTGGTGGCCAGGTATCCCATGTAGTCGAGCAGCGCCGGCATCTGGCTGTCATCGATCACGACCGGTGGCATGCCTTTTTCGGGGCTGCCGGTACGCAGGAAAGCAACCAGTGCCTGCTCGTCTTCCGTGGCTACCCGCTCCAGGATGCTCGGGCCCAGTGTGCCACCCGAGCCATTGGCCCCATGGCAATGGGCACACACTCCATTGAAGATTTCCAGGCCTTCCGCCAGTTCCTGTGCATTTACTGTTGTCGTTGTCCCCGGAAAAGGGAGTAAAAAGGTCGTCATCAGGACGCTTGCTGCCAGGGTCTGCCGGCCCAGAAGGTTATGTATAGCCAAGATCGTGATCCCCAAGTCGTTTTTCTGCAGTCATTATGACCAGAGAATGTGTAAATACTGTTTAAGTATCAAGGGCCAGCTCTGCCACGCTGGTGACCATACCGGGATACCCGTTTCACCTTTTGCTGGCTTATTCCATTTGCCAGTCATTGATCATGCGATAGCGTGCTGTTCTGATACGTTTGAACTTGCCGTCTTCGATATCGTAAATTCCCCAGCTGATAATACGCATGACCTGCCCTTTTTTGAGCGGCACTCCCCAGAAACTGTCTTCCCAGTCTTCAATCACTTCAAAGGTGGTTGGAATTTCCACGGCCAGCTGATGGCCATCGGCAATATACGCCGTCACGGTCACCTCTTCCTTGATATGTTTTTTAACATCCGCGTAAAAGTCACGAATACCCTCGGCGCCGCGAATTTCTGAAGTGCCCAGTTCGAGCACAACATCGGGATGATAAAACTTGATGAATTCGGGGTTGTTGTTATTGAACAGCTCAAGGTACTCGTCGTAATCCTTGCGTGGAAATCCTTCTTCAGCCGCAAGGGCGGTTGCTGGAAACCACAGCAGGTTGCTTGCGACCAGTAATGCAGAAACAGTGATGAAACGTGAAACCATGCCGGTAATCCCCCAAAAAGCCCAATGGCCAGTAATGTCTGTAACCGAGGATACTTCAGACTTCCGGGCATCACAAATGGCCAATTCCTACAGGGGCAGGCGTAACAGATAGACAACCACTGTCGGGCTGGCTATTCTTGATTGCAGCAATGACTGATATCCCCTTCAGACCGTTTCGGGGAATCAGAACAAGGTATAAAGCAACTACCAGCAACTGCTGGTAATCACGATTGATAATAGCGAACAGGGGATTAAACAGTATGTGCGATGAAAAAACGCTAAGGGATAACGAAGCTTATTTCAAAAAAAACGGCATCACTCGCCGCAAATTCAACAAGCTGTCTGCCGGTGCTGGCCTGGCCATGGCGTTGCCGCCGGTAGCCAATGCCCAGTCCATTACCCGCTCCAACGTGGAGATCACTACGCCTGATGGCGTGGCCGACTGCTACTTTGTGCATCCCGCCAGTGGCAGCCATGCTGCCGTACTGGTCTGGCCGGATATACTCGGCCTGCGCCCGGCGTTCGAAATGATGGGCGACCGCCTGGCCCAATCCGGGTATTCCGTGCTGGTCGTCAATCCTTTCTACCGAAGCGCCCGTGCACCGGTGGTAGAAGAAGGTGCCAGCTTCTCGGATGACAATGTCCGCAATACCGTGTTTGCCCTGGCCGGTGAACTCAATGAAACCACCCATTTCCAGGATGCAGAAGCCTTTGCAACCTGGCTCGATGCCCAGGACTCTGTCGATACCAGTCGCGGCATCGGCACCACCGGTTACTGCATGGGCGGCCCGATGGTCATGCGCTCGGTAGCCGCCGTTCCCCATCGCTTTCGCGCCGGTGCCACCTTTCATGGCGGCGGTCTGGCGACAGATGCAGACAACAGCCCTCACCTGCTGATTCCGCAAACCAATGCCAGCATGCTCCATGCCGTTGCCGCCAATGATGACGAATCCAATCCGGCTGCCAAGGAGATTCTGCGAGAAGCCTATGCCGATGCAGGCATCAGTGCCGAAGTGGAAGTCTATGAAGGCACCCTGCATGGCTGGTGCCCGCCGGATTCCGATGTCTATAACGAAGCACAGGCCGAAAGAGCCTGGAGCCGGCTACTGGCGCTGTTCGATACAGCCCTGGCATAAAACGGCCAGTTAGCAGCACCCCAAAAGCAAACAACCAGCCCTAGCGGGCTGGTTGTTTATCCTTTTATCCTTTTATCCTTTTATCCTTTTATCCTTTTATCCTTTTATCC
>CAZROW010000075.1:9278-12112 GCA_964601805.1 uncultured Enterobacteriaceae bacterium | reverse complement strand
CTTTTTCCCTTTTTCCCTTTTTCCAAAAGTTTGATCGAAGTTGTCGGCAAACGGCCCTGCGGGCCTATGCCGACCTACAATGGTTTCCCCTTTTATCCCTTTATCCTTTTATCCTTTTATCGAAAAGCGCATCGAAGCCGTCGGATGGCGGCACTACGTGCCTTATCCGACCTACCTGAAATTTAAATACTTACCTGTATCCTGGCCCCACCCAGCTCACTCTTGCCGACACTGATCTCCCCATTGTAACTACTGACAATATCCACCGCCACGGCCAGGCCAATGCCCTGCCCGCTTTTCAGGGTATCGGCACGGGCCCCTCTTTCCAGGACCCAGTCACGATCCTGTTCCGCAATGCCCTGGCCATCGTCTTCGATATCCAGTTGCAAGTGGGCGTTACTCCTTGAGACCTTTACGCGTATATGGCTGCCACAATACTTGAAGGCGTTGTCCAGCAGGTTGCCGCACAATTCCATGAGATCGCTTTCTTCGCCATGGAACACCGCATCATCTGCCAGTTCACTGGTGACCTGAACCTTCTTGTCCCGGTAAACCTTTTCCAGGGCAGTGATGATCTTGCTGACCAGCGGTGCGGCCTTGACTGAAACTCCCAGGTGCCGGGACTGCTCCGAACGGGTGGCGCGTTTAAGCTGGTAGGAAACGATCTGGTTCATGCGCTCAAGCTGTTCTTCCAGGTCATGCAGGGCAGAGGGATTGGCAATGGAACCCTCTTTATCGCCCGTGCCTGCCTGCTGAATAATGCCGGAGATGACCGCCAGCGGTGTTTTCAGGCTATGCGCCAGGTCGCCCAGGGTGGTGCGATAACGAGACTGGCGTTCCCGTTCACTCTTGATCAGCAGATTCAGGTTCTTGCTCACCGCTTGCAGCTCGGGCGGATAGTGCTGTTCGACCTGGTCCTTTTCCCCGGCCTCGATGCTGGAGACCTCCGTTGCCAGTTGCTGCAGGGGTTTCATGCCCCAGCGCAACAGGATGAGCTGGATAAACGACAACAGTATGGCGAGGCCGCCAAACCACAAATACAAATTGGACTGGAATTCACGGATCTCTGCCGTGGTGGGTTCCACTGTCTCCATGACGACAAAGGCAAACTCGTCATCCAGGGATGGCCAGTAGGTCCCATAGCTGGCATAAGACAGGCGGCCCTGGTCAATGGTTTCCATGGTGCCGAACAGGGTCTGGCCCTGCTCTACCTGCTGGTTCATGAAATTGGCCTGGTCCAGGCTCAAGTCCAGCGCAGAGGGACTGCGCCAAACTTCCCTGCCGCTGCCATCAAGGATAAAACCATACAAGCCTGAATTGATCTGGGAAAAACGGGCCTCTTCCAGGTCCGGCAGGAAAAAACCATCGCCGTCGGGCTCTGCCACGCCCAGCAGGGCATAGACCTGCAATTGCAGGCGCTCTTCAACGGCGGCTGCCACGCTTTCACGGAAAGCGCGCTCCAGGACCACGCCGGTCAGGCCGAGAAAGAGAATCAGCAGGATGCCAAAGGCCAGCACCAGGCGTGTTTGCAGGGAATAGCGGGATTCTGGTGTGGTGGCTACAGCGTCAGCGTGATCGGGCATGCGTCAGGATCACGCTGTCGACGTACCAGCGGGAACATTAAAGCGGTAACCCTGGCCACGAATGGTGTCGATGGGTTTGAGGGATTCATCCGGGTCAAGTTTCTGGCGTAATCGGCGAATGAAGACCTCCAGCACGTTGCTGTCCCGGTCGTAATCCTGGTCGTACAGGTGTTCGGTGAGCTCGGTTTTTGACACCACCTTGCCGGGATGCAGCATCAGGTATTCAAGCACCTTGTACTCGTAGGCCGTCAGTTCAACCTCGTTGCTGTTTACCAGCAGGCGCTTGGCCGTGGTGTCCAGGCTGATGCCGGCAAAATCCAGAGTCGGCTTGGCAAAGCCTGCAGCACGACGCAGCAGCGCATTGAGCCGCGCCTTGATCTCTTCAATCTGGAACGGTTTGACCACGTAATCGTCCGCACCTGAGTCCAGGCCTTCCACCTTGTCGGTCCAGTTGTCCCTGGCGGTGAGGATCAGGATGGGAAAGGTCATGCCCTCGGTGCGAATGGCCTTGATGAGCTCGATGCCGTTGAGCTTGGGCAGCCCCAGGTCAATGATGGCCGCATCGTAGTCATATTCCTTGGCCTGGTAGAGCCCGGTTTCACCATCTCCTGATGAGTCCACGACATAACCGGCATCGGTCAGGGCCTTGACCAGCTGGGCCCGGAGCAGATCTTCATCTTCGACAATCAAAAGGCGCATGGGGATTCCGGTGAGTGGTAAGCGAACTCAGTCCGAGGATGCCTTGACATCACCGGAAGAGGCGTTGATGAATACATTGAATACAGTACCGTCACGGTCCATGCGCACGCGCCAGTTATTGGTACTGTTGTCCATGAGAATACTGAGCACCCTGCCCTCATAGCGACTGCTGGCGATATTGGATGCCTGGCGGCGGGAGATACGCTGGGCAGTCAGGTTGTTGACGCTGTTTTCAGGAATCACTGAACGCTGGGTGTTACGGGGATCGTTGCGATCACCGGGATTACCGTTTTCAGCGGCCTGCAATGGCAGTGAAAAAATCAGGACCAGGGAAAACAAACCGGCTGTCCGTGCCAGTGCTGCCTTGATGCCAAACAGGCTGGTACCTGTTTTCTGGACAAGGTCGGGACTGGTATTGTGAGTGGACTGTATCCTTTTCACGGTCAGCTTCTCTGATCGGTTCGCTGCATTTGAGTGCCGGCCAACGGCCGGCAGGTTGATTGTATTTCTGAAGTAGCTGTCTTTCCAGACCCAGGCTTTCCAGACCCAGGC
>CAZROW010000075.1:5692-9178 GCA_964601805.1 uncultured Enterobacteriaceae bacterium | reverse complement strand
CTTTCCAGACCCAGGCTTTCCAGACCCAGGCGCAATGCCCGTGCTCCCTGAATCAGCCTTGTGTGCCCATTTTGCATAAATGACGCAATGGATGAAAGCTCTAACCACTCATTCAAGCATTGATTCAACCGCTGATTCAGCCACTGTATATGTGGAAGCACTGGCCCGTTCCACTGCGTATTAACGACAAAAGTGCAGCGTCTAGATCACGGGTTCAACGCTGACCCGGACACGCACGGTAGCGCCTGGATTACGCGGCATTCTTACGGTGTAATCGTCGCCATTGTAGCGATACAGTACATCATAACCAACCAGTTTTTCCTCCTGCTCGTACGCCTGCACGGTTTCACAGCGCTCCACGGTTTCCACACGAACATTGCCGCCATAAGGATCGTAACGGTTCGATTCCTGGATATCCCTGGCTATCGATCCACCCAGCACGGCACCTACCACGGCGCCCACCTTGCTGCTGGAATTGTTATTGCCAACAGCATTACCAATTGCGCCACCAATTACCGCTCCCAGGAGACCCGGAGTATGGGAACGGTAATGGTGACGACTACTGGAACGAACCACTTCTTCTTCCCAGCACTGGCGGGTAGGGACAGAAGTTTCCACCACACGGTAGATAGGCGTGGATTCAATCACACGTGCCTCGTGATAACTGGTCTGTGCCTGGGCCGGCACACTACAGGCAACTGCAGCCGCGATGGCGGACATGACAAGGAGGCGTGTTCTGTTCATGGCATTTCTTCCTTCTTTTGACGTTGCAGAAACGATAGCAAGGAGTAAATGAATACTTCCTGAACATATGAAATTTTCCTGAAATGACAAATTTGTTTGTATCCGTGCACAGAGTATGAATAATGATTCCGTAAGGAACTGAAATTTAAACATTTCTCCCCATTGGCAAAGACCCGGATTGTGCCTGATGGATGTATTGATACTGTTTTTCCACCTGGTTATTGGTCACTGTATCGGTGATTATGTACTCCAGCTGGGCCCCATGAGCTCCGCCAAAAGCCGCCATAGCAAAATGCGCGAGCAATATGGTGAAGACTTTCCCCAGTGGTATTACTGGCTGACTGCACACGCCTTCACACACGCCGCCATCGTGATCATCATTACCGGCAGCAACCTGTTTGCCGTGATCGAGGCCATCAGTCACTGGCTTATTGATTTTTTCAAGTGCGAAAAATGGATCAGCCTGCACCAGGACCAGATCGGTCACATGCTTTTCAAAATCCTCTACTGTGCTATTTTTGCCATGACCGCAGCCGGCTGATGTAAGGAGCCTCCTTAGGCACGCACTGCGCTTCCCGTTCACGACACCTAGATAACCAAGGAATCACCATGGCTGAACAGTTTTCAGAACTGACAGACTCCCTGGTTCGCTTTATTGAAAAGCAGCCGGTTTATTTCACAGGCACCGCCCGGGCTGATGGTCGGGTCAATGTCTCGCCAAAGGGTGGCGACAGCCTGCGTGTGCTGTCAGCCAACAGGCTGGTGTGGCAAAACCTCACCGGCAGTGGCAATGAAACAGCAGCACACCTGCTGGGCAACAATCGCATGACACTCATGTTTTGCGCCTTTGACAAAAAGCCCCTGATCCTTCGCGTCTATGGTACGGCAACAGCCATTCATCCCCGTGATCCGCAATGGCAAAGCTATGTCGATGCCTTTCCTCAAAACCTGGGTACCCGCCAGTTTTTTGTCATGGATATCGACCTGGTACAAACCTCCTGTGGTTTTGCCGTGCCTCGCATGGACTTCATCGCGCACCGTGACACGCTGAACACGTGGACAGAAAAGAAAGGCGAAAGTGGTATCAGTGACTACTGGCGTAAGGTTAATCGTCTTAGCATAGACGGCTTTGATACTGGTATAGTTGACGGTCACGCTGAGTGAGACAGCGACAGCAATTCATACAGGGGATGACAGCATGAACAACACCTGGAAACACACATTATTCACTCTCTGGCTCGCACTGGGATTTTCAGTGCCAATGGTGGCTTCTGCCCAGTTGCCTGAAACCATCATGATAGAAACCGGCCTCATCCAGGGAGAGGCTGCCGACAACAGTGATGTCACCGTGTTTCGCGGCATACCCTACGCCGCCCCGCCTGTGGGTGAAAATCGCTGGCGTCCGCCACAGCCTCCGGCATCCTGGTCCGGTGTCAGACCCGCCACGCAGTTCGGTCCACGCTGCGTACAACGCGGTTTTGCGCCAGGGGCACAGCAGGTCCTGAGCAGTGAAGACTGCCTGTACCTGAATGTCTGGACACCTGCCCGGTCCCAGGATGAACTGTATCCTGTAATGCTCTGGATTCACGGCGGCGGTTTTTTTGGCGGCTCCGGCAATGCTCCCCAGTACGATGCCCAGCATCTTGCCGCCAAGGGCGCCATTGTTGTTACCTTTAACTACCGTCTTGGCACATTCGGCTTTTTTGCCCATCCGGAACTCACCAGCGAATCACCCGACAATGCATCGGGCAATTACGCCATGCTTGATGCCATCGCTGCACTGGAATGGATTTATGACAATGTCTCGGCATTCGGCGGTGATCCCACCAACGTCACTGTCTTTGGTGAATCAGCCGGTGCGGCAGCCATTGCCAACCTGCTGGCCTCACCACTGAGCCGAGGGCTTATTCACCGCGCTATTCTGCAAAGCCGGGCCGACAATCCTGTGCTGGGCATCTCCACCACGGAGCAAACCACCCTGGCCCAGGCCGAAGCTGCCGGCCTGCAACAAATGCGAGATTTCGGCGCCTCCTCCCTGGCGGAACTGCGTGCTGCATCCAGCCTGGACATCTTTGAAAATTTTCCCGGTGGTGGCAGCGTCATCGTGGACGGCTGGTTCCTGGAGAAACCGGTGTTCCAGGTCTTTGCCGATGGTGAGCAGCATCCTGTTTACATGATGGCCGGAACCAATCGCGATGAAGCCAACTTTTTTGGCCCCGGTATTCCCGATCTCGAGACTTACAGGGATACCGTCAACGACCTGTATGGTGACCGGGCAGATGAATTCTTTTCTCTCTACCCGGCAAGCAACGATGCCGAAGCCAACGCCATGGGCAAGCAGGCATTCAACGATGAAATGGCATTTCTTGCCCGCAACATGGTGGGCTACCAGGCAGACTGGGGACTGGCGTCCTATGTGTACTTTTTCACCCGCGTGCCTCCCGGGACAAACCGGGGTGCCACCCATGTCGCCGAGCTGGCCTACGTATTCAACCAGTTTGACCAGCATCCTGAATGGACTGACGCAGACCGCGAACTGGCCGATGCCATGGCTACGTACTGGGTCAATTTTGCCCGCAGCAGTCGTGCCGCCGGTCCCGACCTGCCCCAATGGAATGACTTCAGGGGCAATGAACCGGGTAATGTCATGATCCTGGGCGAGGACATTGGCATGGACACCGACATGGTGCCGTCAGCAGAAAAACTGGAGTTTTTCCAGGAAGCTCATTTCGAGGCACTGGA
>CAZROW010000075.1:0-5592 GCA_964601805.1 uncultured Enterobacteriaceae bacterium | reverse complement strand
ACGCCTCATTGCCGGAGATGACCCTTCGGGTCATTTCCGGCCTACAACATCAGTTCAGATAAAACGTTGCCCCGGCAACAGGGGCGGTATGGGACAGTCCAGCAGGGTGCCAACCGCCCTGAGCAGCTCCCCTTCTTCGGCAGTGACCTGGCCATCGGCATTGATACAGGTCACCATCGCTTTCAGCAGTTTCGGTTTCTGTAACGGCTTCATACTATTCAGCCTGTCCAGGGCGTTCTCCAGCAGATCGGTATTGCCTGCCACCTGCGCATGAAAATTCATCGGCCCCAGCTCCAGGAATTCACTGGCCCGGTTAAAAGCCGCAAGCGCTTTTTCATTCTCGTCGTGACCACAGGCGGCCAACACTGACAACAGGACTTCACTTTCCCTGGCCAGCTTTTTCAGCCCGACATGTTTCACGCGCCGGTCAGGACGCTCATCCAGGTTATAGCGCAAAATCTTGAACAGGCACCATTCAAACAGGGAGATTTCCTGGTCCGCCATGATCAACTTGCCCAGGGTCGTCATGAAAACGCGGTACTGGGCTTGCGACAGTTGCTGCAAGCTTGGCAAGGCCAGGTCGATGAGTGACAGAAATTCCTGCCGCGGTATCTTCACCATGGCCCGACTCACCTGGGTCAGGGCCAGGTAATCCGAATCATCCAGTTGTGCTTTCAATAGCCCAAGCTGTTTTTCAGCGGTGGTGTCATCAGACAGGGAAATGAGCATGGCAAATATCAGTAGTGTGGCTCCCTGCGTGCTATGGGCCTCCTCAATCACCAGGGTCGGAAAATCTGCCAGCGTGGCTGCTGCCTGTGCCAGGTGTGCGTTAGTGGGATTGCCCACGGCATCCAGGGCCGACGGAGCAGTGCTGCTTTCGGTAGCTGCGAAATGGGAAACGCCCTCGGCAGTTTCTTCATGGGCCTCACCGGGCGACGGACGTGAGTATGCCAGCTTGCCGTCCCACCGGGGATCAATGCGTTTGATACGCTCATTCAGGGGCGGATGGGTAGCGAACATGCCGGAAAACTTTTCCTTGATACCACTGCAGAACAGCATGTGGCTGATTTCCGAGGCATCGCTGCTGCTGATTTGTGTGCCTTCGCTGTAACCCCCTATTTTTTTCAGGGCGCCACCAATGCCATCGGGATTGCGGGTGTACTGTACCGCCGAAGCATCGGCGAGGAATTCCCGCTGGCGGCTGACTGCCGATTTGATCAGGTTGCCAAAAAACGTGCCGCCATAGCCGATAACCAGCAAGCCCAGTCCCAGGAACAGGATCGCACCGCCATTGCCTTTACTGGAGCGCGAGGACGCGACCCGGTAACGACCGCCACGCAGAATGTGATAACCGATAATGCCCAGCACCATGATGCCGTAAAGCAATCCCATCAAACGGATATTCAGGCGCATGTCGCCATTGAAAATATGACTGAACTCGTGGGCAATCACGCCCTGCAACTCATCCCGGCTCAACTCACGAATACAGCCACGCGTAATACCGATGACCGCATCACGTGGTTTGTACCCTGCGGCAAAGGCGTTGATGGCTTCATCTTCCATCAGGTAAACCGGCGGTACCGGCGTACCCGAGGCAATGGCCATTTCCTCAACCACGTTCAGGATCTTGCGCTCATCGGCATCGCGGGTGCCGGTGTTGAGCAGACGCCCTCCCAGGGATTCGGCGACCACCTTGCCGCCACCTCGCAACTGGGCCATGCGCACCAGCGTGCCAATGGCAATGACCACGATAACCACCAGGCTTACCTGTATAAAGATCGTGGAGGTGAGGAACTCGGTATTGATGCCGATTTCAGCCTGGGACTCTGCATAGAACAGGACCCCAATCACAAGAAAAGAGGTGATGACGATCAGGGTGAGTACGGCACACACGAACAGGAAAACCAGTTTGCGCGTATTCGCCCTGGCCTCATCCTGGTGGGAAAAAAAATTCACGACTTTACCCTGTGCTTTTTATGCAAACGCCGGTTCAGGTTGATATCAGAAACTGACCTTGGGTGCTTCCTGCATGGCCGCACTGTCTTCAAACTCCAGCAGGCTGGCATCCGGGCCATGACCGAATGTGCCGGCAACCATGACTGGCGGGAAGGTCTGCTTGTACGTGTTGTACTCGGTAACGGCATCGTTAAAAGCCTGCCGCGAAAAAGCGACCTTGTTTTCAGTGCTCGTCAGCTCTTCAGACAATTGCATCATGTTCTGGTTTGCCTTCAGGTCCGGATAGGCTTCCACGACCACATTCAACCGGCCCAGGGCACCGGAAAGCATGCCTTCCGCCTGTCCCAGGTCAAGCATGGCAGCAGGACTGCCCGGTTCGGCAGCGGCTTTCTCCAGACCACTGAGCGCCTGGTTACGAGCCGCGATGACTGCTTCCAGGGTTTCCCGTTCATGCTGGATATAACCCTTGGCTGTTTCCACCAGGTTTGGAATCAGGTCATAACGTCTTTTCAGCTGCACCTCGATTTGCGAGAACGCATTCTGGTAGCGGTTTTTCAGGGTAACCAGCCGGTTGTAGATACCCACCACCCAGATAATGACTACCGCAATTACGATAAGAATGATAATGGTCGAAAGTCCCATGGCGTTTTCCTTGTCTGTTGATAAAGAATCTGTATGCAGAGTCTTTAAAGTGTGTCTTCGTATTGTCCGCAATGCAGGTCATAACACGTCCAGGTGGACACAAGCCGACTCATCATACCTGCATAGTCAAGTGGAATAAAACCACAGCAACGCCACCCATTGATCTGTTTAACAGGACAGGAGTACATTGCAGGATATGATGACCAGTATTTTCCAGTTGTTTGCAGGATTGTTGTGTCTTTACTTTGGTGGTGAATTTCTGGTCTCAGGTGCCAGCGCCATCGCCAGGCGCTTTTCCGTTTCACCGCTTGTTATCGGCCTTACCCTTGTCTCGATGGGTACCAGTGCACCGGAACTGGCGGTTTCCCTGAATGCCGCCATGTCGGCCAACGCCAGCGATATTTCCCTGGCCAATGTCGTTGGCTCCAATATTGCCAATATTGGTTTGATCCTGGGTCTGTCGGTCATCATCATGCCCCTGGCTGTCCAGGCCCGACTGTTTCGCGTGGACGCCCCGGTCATGATCCTGGCCACACTGGCGGTGATATGGGTAGTGGTGGATCGCCAGGTGACACGGGCTGAAGGCACCGTCCTGGTAATTGCGCTTGTTCTTTATGTGAGTGCGACTCTCTGGATGTCCTTGCAGGGCACGGCCAAGTCCAGGGCCCTTGCCGAGCAGCAAGTGGTCGAACTGATTCCTGAACCCACAGAACGGGTCTGGCTGCAGCCGGTACTGGTAATAGCAGGCATTGTGCTGCTGGTTCTTGGTGGCAAGTGGCTGGTTGATGGCGCTGTGTCGATTGCTACGGCACTGGGTGTCACGCCCCGTGTGATCGGCCTGACCATAGTGGCGGTTGGCACCAGCCTGCCGGAGTTGAGCACTTCGGTGATTTCAGCCTGGCGTGGTTACGGCAATATGGCCATCGGTAATATCATTGGCAGTAATATCTTCAATGTCTTCGGCATCCTTGGCCTGACCACGATAATACAGCCACTGACGATCCATGAATTCAGTTGGCTGGATCATTCAGTGATGGCAGGATTGAGCCTGTTACTGCTGTTTTTTCTTTACACCAAAAAATCGATCAGCCGGCTGGAAGGCATTATCCTCTGCCTGGTTTACCTGGCTTACAACGCCTTGTTGCTCATTGGCAGCTGAGATTCAGAAACCCCAACCCGTCGGGGACATGTAGGGAGCCAGGAGGCCAACTGCCTCGATTTCATGAATCTGTCCTTCCGGACCAACCTTGAATATATGCATGGCAGGCATATCGAAGGGGTCGAACATGCTCACATCCCTTGTTGTGATGCCCTCAACACCGACAATCGGTGTTTCCTTCTGTTCAAAGCCATGGCGAAAGTGGGACAGGCCCATGACCAGGCCGGTGACCGGATCGGCCACATTAACGCGGCGATTGTCGATACTGTCTATGTACTGGAAGTAATTGGTGGAGATCTGTGGTCCGCAGTTCATCTTGCCAAAGACCGTGGCGGCATTCGGGTTTGTGCTGGTTTGCATGCCGTTTTCGATACGCAGGCAATCGTCTGCAAAAGGCGCCAGCGTGCCGTCATTGTCATCCAGGGCCGGGTAGTAGGAATAACCGATGGACAACAGCTCCCTGCGCGAGAGTCGCTCGTCTTCATCGATTTCCATGTGAAAGCCGGGCCTGGGCCGAATGAGTTTACCCAGTGCCCTGTCACTGGTCACAGGGACCACGATATGTTCAGCTGCATTGATACCATCCCCTTCCACCTGCAGGCGCAAGGCCAGCAGCGCCGGTTCACCATTCACTTCCATCAGACCCATGAATCCAGCCTGCTTTGATACCGGATCAGGCACATAAATCCGGAATTCTCCGGGAAGCCCGGTAGCGCTTTGCCACAGGCCTTCACCGATGGTCTTGCGCATCACGTTTTCCACGAAGATGGCATCGTCAGCGAAAGGCAATGACCCGGGCTCACCGGCAACCAGTGCGGCCAGGTAATCATCAACCAGGCTCATCAGGCAATCACGCGTCGTGCACAGATCAGGCCCCGGCGGTGCATCCATCACCATGGCGGTGCTTTCACTGGCTTCCGGCCGTGTGCTGGCAGTCTGCATCGGCATGCTGGAATCCGAAGTCACGGCACAGGATGCCAGCAACATCGAGATCACCATGAGCAAAAGAACATTGGCTGATTTCATGATTTTCCCCATTACTTCCAAATACTGGTGAGCACTTTTTATTATTCTTTATTGTTTTATGAACACAACGATGCCCGCAGAACCTGGAGATTCCGGGGCATCGAAATCAAGCTTAACTGCGGTTGGGATACAGGTTATAGATTTTATCACCCACCTGCAGGCGTTCAGTCTTCATTTCAAAATTATTGCCTTCACTGCGCCGGTGGCCAAAAGCGGTGACCGTATCACCCACATTGACTTCATCACCGGTAAGCCCGGCCCGACGACTGCGTCCGGGCGGACTGAGCAGGACATCCCACTGTTGCCCGTCAGCATCACGCAGGGTCAGCTCATCGTGAGGATTCCCAAAGCGCTTGTCGACAACTTCAGCGGTCAGAGTGAAGGGTTCGTTGCCATACCAGGACCAGCCATGGTGGGCAAAGGCAAGGCTTGCGACTGAACTTAAAAGCATGCCGCACACCAGTGTTACTGCAGTTTTTACTATGTTCATGTCTACCTCCTCAGGTGTCGAACGAGGATATGACATGGGGATGGGGTTTTCAATACGGAAGGAACAAGGGACAAGGAGCAAGGGACAAGGTTGTTCAGGTATACCTGCAAGACAGGGTTTACTGACTAAACATTGATTGAAGTCTGCAGCCTGTAGGTCGGCATAGGGCCGAAGGCCCGTTTGCCGACATTAACTTTTACAGCAGTGCTCGAGATTTCAACGTCGGAAAAAGGCGCTTCGCGCCTATCCCGACCTATGGGTTGTCGATAAAGCCCAACGTGTCGTTCCTTGTCCCTTGTCCCTTGTCCCTTGTCCCTTG
>CAZROW010000074.1:0-12955 GCA_964601805.1 uncultured Enterobacteriaceae bacterium | reverse complement strand
CACCGGTTTTGGCATCAAAGGCATAGACCTTGCTCCAGGGGGAGGACACATAGATACGGCCATCGGCCACCAGTGGCGTGGTTTCATAATTGCCACCACGTTCAGCCAGGTCGGCGAACCAGGCCAGGTTGAGCTGGTCGATATTGTCCGGGGTGATCTGGTCGAGCGGGCTGTAGCGCTGCTCACTGTAATCGCGGCCGTAATTGGTCCACTCCGTGGCAGGGTCTGCGGCAGCCCGTTCCGGCGCCGGGGCCTGGACGGCCGATGACGTTGTCACCGTGTCATTGGCGGTGTCCCCACCGCATCCGGTAAGTACGATAGCCAGGGCCATCGGGATATAAAAAGCAGAAACGCGCATAACAGGGTCCCCCTAAACAAAGCGCTGAAAAGGGCACCATCTTACAGGATCAAGGGGTAAACGGGCTAATGTGATGACAGGGTTAAAGCTAGTCCGGCGTCCTGGCCGTGGATGTCCACCTGCAATTGAAGGGCTCCCTGGTCTCAGGGAGCCTCGCAGGTCACGTAGGACAACTGCTCGCCTTCACCCTCGTGCTGGATGCAGATCGGGCGCAGGTATTCTTCTTCAAAGACCATGCCGGAGAAATTGTCTTCGCGCGGGTTTTCCTCGCAATCAAATTCAAGCGGCTGCTGGCCGTTGACCCAGGACCATTCGCGGTGCACCTGGACAGGTTCCGTAAAGGTCTGCGGATCTTCCAGCGTGATATCGATGAACAACTTGGTGCCATCAGCACTTTTGGTCATGGTCTGGGTCATGTGCATGTCCGTTGAATGCACGGCATCGTTCAGTACGCCGCGACCGTTGTAGCCGATGGTGTCTACATGCAGCGTATTGCCTTCCCACAAGGCAATGGAATCCCCGTTGTAGGACGGTGTGATGTCGTCGGGGTGCTCACTGGCGAAATACACCTGCCGGATATTACGAATCTCATCCATGACAATGAAGGCCAGCTTGGTGTCATTCTGTAACACATAAATTGGTGCGATAGGGCCGGTAGCCTGGTTGACGCCTGTCGGTCGGCACATGATATGCGGCGTGGCCAGTTGCGTGCCGTTGGCCGCCATTCTCTGTGCGTAGTTCACCCGGGCCTGTGCACGCTCGGTAAAAGGCAGCTCACCGGCCAGGACAAAAGGCAGAAAGGATCCCGGTGCGGGATCGGCTCGCCACAGGCCACTGAAATCACGCGGGTCGGTTGACGGCTCGTAGCCTGGAATTGACGGTGCCGCGGCCATGCCAAAGGCATTGTCAGCGGCCTGGCTACCGACACTGGTCAACAGCAGTGCCAGGCACAGTGCAGTTTTTTTCAATGGCATGATGGGCATCCCTTTCATTTTGCTCATATCGGCGGCAACCCTTGCTTGATTCGGTCCAGGCACACATCTTCCTGCAGCCGGGCACCGACCTGGCGTTCATAGGTCACCACGGTTTCCCAGGGCTGTGAGAATGTCTGCGGGTCTTCAAAGCGAATGTGATTTTCCAGCGTGTTGGCATCCAGCAGGCGCAGGCGCTCGGTCATGACCAGGTCGTCGCTGTGCGGCAGGCCTGAATTGTCCATGAGGGTTTCGTGCATGAGACCCACCGTATCCACGACCAGGGTGTTGTCATCTTCCCAGTGCCCGCTTGGCACACCAAAGGACAGGGGATAATACAGTTCCAGTTCGGCACCGCTCATATCGACCAGGCGCACCCAGCGGTTCCATTCAAAGAAGAAACCAACCTGGCGTTTGTCCACCATGATTTCAAAGGGATGCGCAGTTAGCAGCAAACGCGGTACACCCGCCGACGCACACCAGGTGGTATGGTCGAAATAGGGATTGCCGTTCGCGCGGTCCTGTTTGTTTTTCTCGTAGGCCGCCTGGGCCTCAGGCAGCAATGGTGGTGGTTCGCCTTCGCTGGTCAACAGCGTGTCGACTTCCTCGGTGATCAGCCAGACGCCGTTGAAATCCTCCTGGGTGAAATCTGCGGCCTGCAGTGTAGTGACAAAACTGCCGGTGGTAATCAGCAGTAAACATTTTGTGATGAGAAATTGAGAAAAACGCGGCATGACTATAACCCCAGCAGCGGTGGCGCAGGCACGCTCAAAGGATCTTCCACGGACGGCCCGGAATAGATGCGCGGAGCAATGCCTGACAGTGTTTCGCCATTGGGCAGATGGATATACATCAGGGTGCCGCGGGGGTTGCCATTGACTGCCGGACAATAGATGACAGTGACGATATCGCCGGGAACGACATTGTCCTTACGCCAGCCCATACGGATATTGAAAACCGGTGCGCCGAGTTCGAAGCCGAACTCGATGGTTTCACCGGAGGCATCTTCCGCGAGTACCTGAACCCAGGAGTGGGGGTTGGTCCATTGCAATTCCTTGACCCGGCCGGTGACGGCGTAGGCCTTGGTGTAATCGAATTCAACAATGGAATGGTGCGCCTGTAATGACGGCGCCTGGCACAGCAAGAGTAGCCATGGCATGGCCAGCAAGAGTTTTTTCATGATCCCTGTCCTTTTATTGGCTGGCTACAGGCAATCAACAATGCCGTGCCAGGTCCCCGGATTCACAGGGAAGCTATTTCAACATGGCCTTACTTATTAATCTAATTGGTATTTTTTATGTGTTTGTATTAACGCTTCTTATGTGAAATGCCTTCCTCATTCACGACTCTGGCGCTCATTCCAGTTACGAAACAGATAGGGCGGGCAGCCCGGCAGGTTCCTGCCGCGTTCATCGTACTCTTCACAGCGGGCAATGGCGTTCGGCACGCCTTCAGCAATCCACTCCAGGGTTTCCTGGTGGGTCATGGGCCGGTTCACATGGTTGGGTGAAACCATCCTGACTTCCAGATTGTAATGTTCCAGGTTGTCCTCATAGGCTTCGGCCCAGAAGGAAAACTGGTTGGCCGGGGTGGCCAGGTCAGCTTCGATGAAGGTCTGGCTGTCCGGCGCATAGGCAAAAATGGCATTGGCCATGTGGTTGTGTTTGACCACGGGGTAGATGTCCAGCGTCATGGTGTCATCCTGCAGTCGCAGGCGACCATCCACCGGCATGAAGTCCATGCGGCCGCCATCGGGCAAGAGCACCATGTCACCAAAGTTGGGCGCCGGCCGCGACGCCATGTCGTTGAGAATGCCGAAGTTGCCCCGGTGTGAAATGATGGTCAGGCCCGCTTCAATGGCGGCGCGAAAACCGCGCGTGTGATCGAAGTGATGATGCGACACCATCAGGTGCGTTAACGGTTTTCCGGGCACCAGGGTATTGGCCCGGGCTATCGCCGCCCTGGCCCCGAGGACATCACCCCCCAGCTCGAACATGACCAGGTGGTCGGCAAATTCAACCACGGTATTACCGCCCGGATTGAAATGCCAGATGCCATCGGCCACTTCTGTTGCAGTGATCTCCGGGAATGAGGCCGGTGCCTGCGGCAGCGGTTGTGAGAGTATGGATTGCGGTGCCCCGATGGCCGGGGTGTGATCCGAGTTGATGTAATAGGCATCCAGCAGTCGTGTCTGGATCTGGGTATCGCGCCAGTCGATGTTGGAGGACCAGGCAAACGGCAGTTGTACGCCATCCCAATCCTGGTAACCGGCAAAGGTGGTGGTCAGGACCAGCTGGCCCAGGTTCTGGTGTGGCGTACTCCAGCGCACGAAGCGTGGCAGACTGGTCGCCGGGTCGATAGCCATTGTGGCGCGTCCTGCATCAATCACCAGGTCGACCAGTTGCAGGTCATTTTCAATCCGCAGGTTTTGCGCCTGTGCCTTGCCGGACAACACCGCTCGTACGGCGGCCAGGGGATGACTCAGGGCTTCAAGACGGCGGAAGGCATAACCGTCCGGTTTGAACCAGGCGCCCGCTGTCGACCAGTTGGCCAGGCGTTGGCCATTGCCGTTTTCCGTGATGGTATAGCCGACATTGCCGTCATAACCCCAGCCTGACAGGGCAAAGCTGTGGCCAAAGATGCCGCCGAAAGGAAACAGGAAGTTGTGGCGGTACTGGGTCAGGTAACGGTCATTATCGAAATCCCAGATCGACGACATGCCGGGATTTTCCGCCCACTTCTGCGGCGCCATGGGATCGCCGGTGACATTACCGCCGCCCCAGAAATACGCTTCCAACCCGTAACCATTGGCTTCCAGCGTATGCACGCCCAGGATGGCCTCGCTACCCCCCATGGCCTCGGCAACGCGGGCCATGAGGGCAGCGGCGTCAGCGTCCTGCTGGGCGAAGAGTGTAAAGGGCATCAGTAAAACAGCGCACAGCAGCAGGCGCAAAAATTTCAGGCAGGTGTTTTTCATGGGTGGTGTCCTTCGGATTGTGTCACCAGGAGCGACATCCGGTTTTGGTGTTATAGCAGGCATTTCACCATGCAGGCGGTAACTGCACTAATAAATAGTATGAATGTGTTTGTATTGACGGGTTTTATGGACGGGAAAAGACCTGACATTAATGGTCTTTTAAAAAAGAAAGTTCGCGGCCATCAAGAGATGTATTTCAGGCAAAAAAAACCCCGGCCAGCAGGCTGACCGGGGCACAAGCATTATGCTGCATTTAGAATGTCATATTGACGCCAAAGACGTAACGGCGACCAATGGCATCGTACAAGCCGTTGATACCGCTGGTGCCGCCGAGGAAACCGACGCCGTCACCCGGAGTGAGGGGAGGCGCTTCATCGAAAACGTTGTTCACCGTCATGAAAACGTTGTAGATGTTGCCACCTTCACCACTGAAGTCATAACCCAGGGTCAGGTCGGTGATAAAGACAGAGTCGATGGTGTTGTCATCCTTTTCACCGGGAGGACTGAAGCGGTCCTGGGTCCAGCTGTCGATGTACTGCCCGTTCAGGAAGGCCCGGAAATCACCTCGCCTGTAGGTCAGGTTGGTGAGGAACCGGTTGGTCGGATCGGAACGGTCCAGGAAGTCCCTGGGTGCTCCGGGAACCAGCTGGGAACGCTCGTCGATATGACTGCCGATCAGGCGCCAGGCCAGGGTCTCATCCCCGCCAAACAGACTGATGTCCGTGTTGTACCGCATCTCCAGATCGAAGCCTTTCAACCGCAGCTCGTCGAGGTTGAAGTAGATGGTGGTGATACGGGTGATCTGGTCGGTTTCCGGACTGCGCTCGATCAGGTCACAGAGCTCCTGTGCACCGGCGAAACAGTTATCGACGATGTCCTGGAAAGGCGGCTGTGCCATGGCACCATCGATCTTGATGTCGTACCAGTCACCGGAAATGGAGAAACCGGGCAACCAGCTGGGCTGGTACACGGCACCGAAGGTCAGGGTATCCGCTTCTTCCGGGTCCACGTTCGGGTTACCGGCGTTACGACTGGCGGTAAAGATGAAGCTGTTGCCCAGGAAGGGGTCGACCACGGCTGCGCCACCGGCGGTTTCATCGAAACGCTCTCTCAGGGTGGCCGCCCTGACGTCACGGGAACTGGTGGCCCTGACTCTCAGGTCATCGTTGATCTGCCAGCTCAGGCCTGCTTTCCAGGATTCGACACCACCGGAACCGGAGTAATCGGCGTAGCGATAGGCCAGGCTGGCATCCAGTTGCTGGATCAGCGTGGTATCGGCAATCAGCGGTACGTTGATCTCGCCAAACACTTCATCCACAGTGAAGCTGCCGTCCAGAATGGTGGTTGGTGTCTGGATGGAACCGGTAAACAGGATGCGGGACAGGTTGCCAGCGCCCTGGAATCCAGGAGGCACACTACCGGCCCGAATACCCGGCATGCCACCCGGGAAGTTTTCCGGTACGAGGCCACGGAAGCCGGTGTTCTGGCCATCGAGGAAGACAAATTCATCTTCGAGTTCGGGCGCCTGCTGCAGGACTTCATCCTTGCGGTGAGATGCCCCGAAGAATGCCAGGATGGGACCGGCACCCCAGCCTTCATGCAGCTCGCCGTCGATGGTGATCTCGGCAAAGGTCTGCTCGTAGAGGCTCTCGATGAATTTTTCCTGGTCGATGACATAGTCAATACCGTCCGGCGTGGAAGCGGCACTCTGGACGCCGCCCAGCAGGTTGATAGGACGACAGTCACCCCACTGGTCGGGATTGACCACGGCGGCGTAACAGGCAGGCTCGCCGTCAGGACCGACCACGGCATCCATGGCCGGGAACAGGTAGGCGAGGTCCGGGCCGTTGAAGAACTGCTGGCGCTGGTCGACACGACCATACTGGGCATAGCCCTTGACGTTCCAGTCGGTGAAGAAACCGGCATCATCCAGGCGCAGGTTGAAACCGACGGTGCCTGACTTGGAGCGGTCATTTTGCGTCAGGGTGTACTGGCCCAGCGGGTTGTCTGCCTGGTTGTCGCCGATCATGGCCATGTTGATCGAGGCCAGGCCTTCGTCATCCATGATCTGCTGCACGTTGGTGGGCAGGAACGGGTTGCCGGAAAAAACATTGACGGTCCAGGGGCCGGCCAGGAAAGGGGTGGAGAACCAGGGGCTTTCCACCTCGGTATAGCCGTAGATACCCTGGGCATAGACATTCAGGTTGTCAGAGAAATCATGATCGTAATAGACAAACACATTATCCCGGTCATTGCGTGCCGAGATCTGGTTGTCGCCATCGTTCTGCCAGTCCTGTGTGGAAGCGGTCAGTGCCTGGCAATTACAACCGCCCATGAACTGGCCGACACCGGAAAAGGTTTGCGGGCCGGCAACCACATTGCCGCTGTCATCCCGGGTAAACGTCCAGCGATCGAGTTGAGAGCCTGGCGCATTGATGGTGCCGCCCGGAGACACTGCCGTGGAAACCACGTAGTCGCGTGTAATGAGGGTCGGTCCGTTGGGGTCCGGATTGGTGATCCTGGCCTGCTGCCGGTACCAATCCCTGTCCTCCAGGGCCTGCTGTGAGCGGATTTCCTCCTGGCGGAAAGAGTCAATGGAAATCAGCAGGTGGCCGTCGTCGCCGATATCGCGGCCATGAGTGAGCCCGATTTCGGTGTTGTCACCGTCTGCCCGATAGGATGTGCCCGCCTGGGCCTTGACCTTGGTGCCTTCGTAGTCTGTATCCAGGACGAAGTTGATGACACCGGCCACGGCATCGGTACCGTAGGCCGCAGAGGCGCCACCGGTGACCGCCTGTACACTGCGAATCGCGGCTTCGGGCAGCGCGCTCACATTGGGAATCCCCCAGCGGTTGCCGGCAGGGACACGACGGCCGTCCAGCAGGACCAGCGACCGCTGCGAGCCTGCGCCACGCAGGTTGAGGTTGGTGCCTGCAGAGTTCCAGCCGACCTGGCTGGGGCGCTGGTTATTAAAGAATTGTGGCAGTTTGCTGAGAGACTCGCCCAGCTGACCAGGATCAATGCTGCCCAGTTCCTCGAGACCGAGGTCGGTCACAGGTGTTGGTGATTCCATCCCTTCACGCTGGATACGGGTACCAGTGATCTGAATTTCCTCAATCTCGTCCTGCGCCCAGCTTTGGCTGGCCAGTGTCATGGCCAGTGCCAGCGCAGAGAGTTTGAGGATGTTGGAAGTTGGTTGGACAGAATGAATAGCGCGCGACGACGCAAGTTGATTGTTCATCTTCATGATTTTCCCCTTGATTGTTTTGCATACCAAACAGATTGGTATGTTGTTCTTCGAGCTAACTAGAACGGGGACATGACTATAAGCAGCGACAGCCCATCATGTTGCCTGATGTGGCATAGCAGGAATCGTCGAACAGAAAAATCAATTCAGAGAATGCCTGGGCTCTGGAGTGGACAGCACATGACCTTAAATGTTGTACCTGTTCCTGTTAACCGAAGTACAGTGTCATATTACTGAGGAAGCAGATTGAAAAACAAGAGGTAAATCAATCATTTATAGTCTCAAAAAGAGACTTGAGAATGGCTATTCTGAAACAGGACGGATCAAATGACCGGTCAGCATCTGCCACGATGCCCCGCCATCAATGCTCCCCAAAGTGGGGTAATGCCTTACCTTCAAGATACGCTTGCACCACTTCGCAGGCCGACTCTGCGAAGCGGGCATAGCCGGCATCGGTGGGCCAACCGATGTGGGGGGTCAGTACAACGTTGGGCAGTTGAGTCAGGGGATGGCCGGCCGGCAGGGGTTCTTCGTCAAACACATCAAGACCGGCGCCAGCGATAAGTCCTGCTTGCAGGGCTTTTATCAAGGCAGTCTCGTCGATAATCGGTCCGCGCGCCGTATTGATGATCCAGGCGGAGGGCTTCATCAATCCAAGCCTTCTGTCATCAATCAACCCGCGCGTCTCGGGTTTGAGTGAGACATGGATCGAAATCACATCGGCTTCTTTCATCAAATCATCAAGTTCACGATATCCGGCACCGGCTGCTGCGGCACGTTCCGCATCCAGCGTCGGGCTCCAGGCAATTACTTCCATGCCGAAGGCTGCTGCCAGGCGCGCGGTGTGGCTGCCAACCCGACCCAGGCCGACCACGCCGAAGGTCTTGCCCTGCATGATCGGTGTTGAGGGCACCTGCCAGTGCCCCTCACGCACCTGCCGGTCCAGTTGAGGTATCTGTCGCATGCCCGCCAAGGCCAGGCCGATGGCCAGCTCTGCCGCCCCGACGGAATAACCGCCCGAGGCTTTTCCCACGACGATGCCCAGTTCCCTGGCGGCAGCGAAATCAATGTGGTTGGCGTGATTGCCGGTCTGCACGATCAGTTTGACGTCTTTCAGTGCTGATAAAAATTCACGATCAAAGCGCGTGCGTTCTCGATTGGCAATGACAGTATCGAAGCCGTCCAGTTGGGCGGCATTGGCGGTGGGGTCGGTGAAAATCTCCACGTCTGCGTGCTCGCGCAGTGCGGCAATACCTTCGGTGGCGGCCCAGGCCTGGTGAATGTCATCGAGAATTGCAATGCGCATCAAAGAACCTTCCTGTTTGCATTAAACATAGTCATTCAGTTGCTGCCCCATTTAATTTTTAACAAGCACCAGGTGTAGGCCGGAAAAGCGAAGCGTCATCCGGCAAGGCAGCTGAAAGCCGCCCAATTGAACCTTATCCAAAAATGATCCAGCACAACAGCGCACCAACCACCGACATCGACAATCCCCACACCAGCAGGGCATTGAACAGTTTGCGCGTGTCGGTGCCTTCCGCCGCAGAAGCCATGTACAACGCACCGACAGTGGACAGCGAGGACAGGTCCACCAGGCTGGCGCTCATGGACATGGACAGCGCAATGGGCAGCTTGTCGATATTCCCCAGTTGCTCGGCCAGTGACGGTACCATCGGCAAAAAGGCCGGCAGCACCACACCGGAGGTGCTGCTGTACACGGAAATGAAGCCGGCACCGAAGGCAACGATGGCCTCGATGGTGGCAGGGGAAGATACCGTGGCAATGCCGTTGGTGATCAGCGCCATGCCCTCGGTTTCCTCCAGCATGGCCACCAGCACGGACACCCCGGTGACCATCACAATCACTGCCCACGGCATGCGCTTGATGGCCTGGGCTTCATCCACGCTGCGCAGCAGGATCAGGGCGGCGGCAATGATGATCGCTGCCATGCCCACATCCAGGGAAAAGGCCACCACGGCCACGATCAGCAACACGATGCCGGCTGCCGTCACCCAGTGCTGTTTCTCCATGACCATGTCATGGTCAGTTGCCTCTGATATGGCAGGACTATCTGCGCTTGTCTGGCCGAACAACTTGAGACCGCCGAACATCAGGAAACCGGCAACACCGACCAGCAGATGGGCAAAGGCATTGAAGCCAAAGGTATACAACTCATAACCGGGCAGGCCGATACGTTCCATGATGTCGTTGGCAATAATGCCGTTGGGTGAAAAGGGCGATAGCGTGCCGGCCAGCACGCCGTTACCGGCTACTACCGCCATGATCAATGGCGAGATGCCCGCACGTGCAGCCGCCGCCATGGCCGGTGGCGCCAGCAAGGCACTGGCCGGTGTGGCACCGGCACCGATGGTGGCAATGATGAAGCCAATCATGAAAAACATGGACGGCAGCAACGCGGCATTGCCGCGGCACAAACGCACCGCGTGATTGGTGAAACGTGCCAGTGTGCCGTTGCAGTTGGCGATGGAAAACAGCAGGGTCACGCTAACCAGGGTGAACATCAGGTCGGTGGGAAAACCGGCAATGACAGCGTCCGGACTCATGTCGCCGATAAACACACCGACGATGAAGGCCATGGCCAGCGCCAGCACGCCGATGTTGATGGTGGTAATGCAGCTCAGGATGACAGCGAGCAACAGGGCCCCTACTGAAATCCAGGCCAGGCTCATGACGTCTTTCCGGGCGCCATGCTGGCAATGAGTTCGCTGAGGTTGGGCAACTGCTCAACCGACTCCGCCAGTTCAAAAGAAGTGGTGATAGCTGCATCATCGAGCAGCAGGGTGGCGCAGTCGCTGTACTTTTCGAACAATTCATCACGCGTGAAGGGCAGGTCGGGTCCGCCGCGATAGCGATCATCGGCCTCCTGCACCAGCGTGCTGCCGTCAGCCAGGTCCACTTCCACGGTGCTGCGAATCTTTTCCCAACCCTGGGCCTCGATGTCCGCATCAAGCACCCGCGTGACCTTGCGCATCATGGCCTGGACCTCATCGCTTTGCACAAACTCATCATTGAATTCGGCAATGCCCGCCTTGCGGCGCAGGGCAATGGCACCAACCATGAAGGCAGGACAGAACTTGGCTTCCAGTTCGTTGGTGGCGATGTCGTAACGCAGGGGATTGAGAATATTGGAGCCGGCACGTACCCGGATCGCAGTGATGTTTTTTGGGTCAACATCGTTGTCGATTACCAGCCGGCGCATGGCATCCATGGTGGGATGGCCGAGCACGCCGCAGGGATAGGGTTTGATGGAAACGCCGGGACTGACGATGGTGTGGGGGTCACCCAGCACGCTAAGAATGCGGTCTTCATCAAAACCCTGCCCATGACTGAAGGTGCTGAAAAAGCCCCAGGGCGGATCCAGGGCATCGCGGCCACCGGTAAACCCGCGCGCGGCGAGTTCGGCGGCGACAATTCCATTCTGTGCTGCCCGGCCGACATGCAAGGGCTTGGTCATACTGCCGAAATTCACGCGAATGCCGGACGCGGAACTGGCGGCAATGGCCAGCATGTGTTCCAAGGCATCGGCATCCAGTTTCAGGAGTTTCGCCGTGGCCACGGCCGCACCAAAGGTGCCGATGGTGCCGGAGGTATGAAAGCCCTGCTTGTAGTGAGACGGATTGATGGCCTCGGCAATTTTGCATTCCACTTCAAAGCCGGTCAGGAAGGCTTCCAGGAAATCCCTGCCCGATACCTGCTCACGCTCACCAATGGCCATGGCCGCCACCAGGGGCGGTACAGTCGGATGAGTCAGCAAACCGAAGATGCGGTCGGCACTTGTGGCTAGCTGGGTATCGTCCCAGTCCAGGGCATGTCCCGCTGTGGCGTTCACCAGGGCTGCCTGCGCCGCGCTGGTTTGAAATGGCTGTCGGCCAAAGGCCGTGGCCTCGGGGTTGGCATCAAAAGCCGTGGAGTAGTCCGTGACAATGCGCGAGGCAGGCTGCACGGAACCGGCCAGCATGACGCCAAGCCCGTCAATGATGCAGCGTTTGCCAATGGTTAATGCATCGGAAGGAAAGTCGTCAAGTCGGGCGGACTGGATGAAGTCCACCACTGCTTTGGTTACCTGGGGCATGGAGTGTTCTTTTATTGTTATTAGATGAACCCGGAGAATAAACGGGTGCCTGGGGCTTGTCTAGCGAGGCACCTCAGGGTTCCAGGTTATGTTACTCAGGGAGCAGCAGACTGTTCGCAGAATTCCGTCTGTGAATCATTGAACGAGATCGCCACTTCCAGGCATTCATCTTCCTCGACCTGCAGGCCGGTGGTTGAGGTCAGGCTTTCCACCTGGTGGCCGGTTTGCAGGGCGCGGGCTTCGGCGATGCGCATTGGGGTGACGGCGCGCGGGTCCATGTCCACGTAGGAGCAGGTGAACCCGCGCAGGGTGCATTCGGAGGTGTTGTGTTCGATGCCGCGTTTTTCCATTTCCGCCTGCATCAGGTCAACGGCTTCCTGGTTGAGCACGATGGCGTTGTTGGGACGGAAGGTACCGACGCCAATGGCGTAGTCGATGGGCATCAGGGGTTCGATGCTGGCACCGAAGGCGCCGTCATTCTTTTTGCCAAGGTCGTAGTCACCCAGGTCGGCGCCTGCATCGATGAGGTACTGGATGATGGGGACATCGCCCAGGTTGCCGGCGACCATCAGCGGGGTGATGCCGTAGTCGTCATGCCAGTTCACGTCCATGTCGTAGTCTTCCAGCAACAGCTTGATGACTTCCAGACGTTCGCTGTAGGGGCGCTGGTTGTGGTAACCGTGAATGAAGCCGAGGCCGGAGGCGGCGCCCAGGGTGGTTTCGTTGTCGCTAGACTTGATGTGCGGATCGGCGCCGTAGTCGAGCAGCAGTTGGGTCAGTTCCAGGTCACCGGAAAAGGCCGAGCGCATGATGGCGGTGGCAAAAACAATACGGGGTGAACCGCCGCGCATGCGGGCTCGTGGTGTGTCGTTCACCACTTGGTTGGGATTGGCGCCGGCATCCAGCAATTGTCTGATCAGGGGCAGGGGATCATCTGTAATGACCCACGGAAAATTGGGGGCGGTTTCCATGTTGCGGCGGTCAACGGCCCAGAACAGCGGGGTAAAGCCGCGGGCATCGGCAATGTTTACGTCAGAGCCACGCTCGATGAGCATGGAGGCCAGATCATAGTGGCCGTTGAAGATGGCCAGCCCCAGGGCGTTCTTGCCGTCGGCGACCAGGGCATTGATGTCGGCGCCATGGTTGAGCAGCAGTTCAGCGGTGTCTATGTAACCGTCACGGGCGGCAAAATGCAGGGCCTGTAATTCGCCGCTGGCGTGTTGCACAGGGCCGACTTCGTTTTCCAGGCGATCGCGGGGAGCGGTGCCTTCGAAACCGCGGGTGGTATCCGGTGGCACAAACACGGTCC
>CAZROW010000073.1:0-13037 GCA_964601805.1 uncultured Enterobacteriaceae bacterium | reverse complement strand
GACCGGGCTTTTTTGTGCCTGTAGTATCTCTATTAATTCAGTGACATACTTCAAGAGCAAGAATGCATGTGAGCATGCTCGTATATCTGATATATGCGCATGCGCAGTATTAAAATGTTATACACCTAGGTTATGAGTCCAGATTTAGAAAATGATTTTAGGAAAGCGCTTTTAGAAGATGACGAAATTGGGATCGTTATTCGATCTCATTTATATATAGAAAATTTACTCGATGAATTGCTTTCTTTACTACTACCTTTTCCCGAAGAGTATGAAGAAATGAACTTATCTTATGCTAATAAGGTTAGGCTAGTTTGTGCAGCTGGTTTTGATAAGAATTTTAAACCAATGCTTTTAGCTCTAGGCTCTATCAGAAATAAATTTTCTCATGATCTCAATACTAAAATTGACAGCGAACTTGTTAAAGACCTACATAGCAAGATGCACCCAATCGCCAGGGAAGGGACTGCAAAAATGCTTAGCGAAATGGCCGGCGAAAAAGAATTTAAATATTTCCAGCAGCACCACCCTCGAGATCAATTTACTACTCTAGTGTTAAATCTTTGGGTAATAATGAATGGTGCTGTTCGGGAAGCAAAGGAATATCACGGTGTATAACAATCCCTTTAATATCGCCCTTCGGGCTGGGACACCGCCTTCGGCGTCGCTCCATTAAGCAGGGCGTTATGTTTCTATCTAGACACTACATCCTCATGATGCTAATTGGATAAATACAAAAAATATGAATCTGGATAATTTGAATCGGTGGCTAACATTAATTTCTAATGTTGCAGTACTAACAGGCATAATATTTTTAGCTGTTGAGCTTCAGCAAAACAATTTAATTGCCAAAGCACAAACACGAACCGAAATTACTCGAAGCTCCGTTGAAAATACCAGATTGCTCCAAGACCCAATTAGCCTCAGTGTGTTCACAAAAATTAATAATAATGAGGAAGTTACTGATCAAGAGGTATTGTGGCTCAGCCTAGCTTTTGAAAGCACATTCAAGGCTTGGCAGAATGTTTACTATCAGTATCAGGTTGGGCTATTTGATGAACCAGAGCTTGAAGCATACAGAGAAACCTGGAGAAATCGATTCAGAAGCTGTGGATGGATAACTTTACGCGCATATTCAACTACTCGATTACAGCTAGAGCCAGAATTTAGAAAAGAACTCGATAATATCCTTGAAGAATTTAATTGTGAATAATATTGGTAAACAAACATAACAATCCCTTTAATAACGCTCTTCAGGCTGCGACACTCACTACGTTCGCGCCCCATTAAGAAGGGCGTTATGTGCCAGTAATGTCCAACCAAGAACTAGTTTATGTGGTTCAATGGTGTAAATTTTTTACAACCAGAGCCAGAGCAACCAGGAGAAAGCAATAATGCTAACAAGGAATATAGTAGGGACGTTCGTTTTTTCGATCATGGGCATGAGCATGAATGCCTTCGCTGTCGACCCGGGCTTCATGGAAGCGCTGGCTTCAGACGCCAGGCCCATGGAGGCAAAAGTACGAGATGGCATTCGCCGGCCTTACCAGGTGATGAACCTGGCGGGCGTTGAATCCGGCATGACCGTCGTGGATGTAGAAGCACTGGGCGGCTGGTATACGGAAGTGTTGTCAGCGGCGGTAGGGCCCAGTGGCAAGGTGATTGCCCAGGTTGGACCGCGTGGTCTGGCGGAGAATAATGGTGCCCCCTCCAGAGAGCAGGCCGAGCGACTGGGTAATGTCGAGGTCGTCTTTGAGGAGTTATCGGCGATACCGGCTAATTCGGCGGATATGGCCTTAACCGCGTTGAACCTGCATGACTACGTGATCTATTTTGGCGGCGCCGAAGGAGCCACCAATTATTTAAAGGCCATCTACAATGTACTCAAGCCGGGTGGGAAAGCTGTAATCATCGATTACATCGGCCTTGAAGGCATGAACAACAATGATTTACACCGCATTCCGCCAGCTGATGCCAAGCGCTATATCCGTGACGCGGGCTTTGAGATAGTGACAGAGTCGGACATTCTGCGAACCAATGCCGATGACCATACCCGTGGGGTTTTCGATCCTGTTCTGGGGCGTCATTCAGATCGTTTTTTACTGATAGTGCGCAAGCCATGAAAGACTATTGCGACATTATTCAGGCATAAAAAAACCCGGCGTGAGCCGGGTTTTTTATATCTGTCCGTGGATCAGAACATGGATCCGCCTTCAACCACCGGGGTGCCGTCTTCACGGGTCGGTATATTGCCACCGCCTTCCATCAGCAGGCCGTAGACACCAGCCTTGCGGGCGGGATGTCCCTTCACGATGATGACATCACCGGGTTTAAAGGTGTCTTTCCTGTAGCCCTGGCGCTGCAGGTGAACTACGGCGGCGCCGCCATAGCTGATATCCCAGTCACGCATGACGCCGTCGGCATCTGGGGCTGTCAGGGTCAGGTAGGGGTGCGGGTTGATAAAGGCCCACTCCTTGACGGTGCCTGTCAGTTCCAGTTCCTGGTCTTCATGATAGATGCCACGGGTACTATGGTGGGCGAAAACCTGGCTGGCCAGAAGTACGGCGCCTGCCAGGGCAAGTATGCATTTGTTGATGAGAGTCATGTTGTTAAGCTCCTGTCATTCCTGAATCAATAGTCTATGCGAACGGGTTCGGGGTCTTCCGGGTACTTGGAAATCTCGAACATCAGGCTGCGACGTGCACCGTCAAGTTCGCAGGTCCAGGAAGCATCCAGTTCATCCACGGAGCTTGAGCGCACGGTAAATTCCCAGGGTTCCTTGAGGAAAAAGGTATCGACCGTGGAGACTTCGAGTACGAGCTCTTCGCCGTCCTTGGAAAAGCGTTCGGTGATCTGTTTCTGCGTTGAAGAGGGAATGCGGAAATCCGCATTCAATCCCTGGGGGTCGAAGGTAAATTTGTCGGTGACGACAACCAGCGCACCGTCTTCATAATGCCCTACACCATGACCGAAATAGAAGAACTCATTGATGGCCGGTTCCGGGTGGCCATGGCCTTCAAGCCAGATGGTTCGCACCACGTCATCCTTGCCATAGTAAATCAACACGCGGTCTTCGAGTTGTTCGATTTTGAAGCTGTAGGGATCTGTCCACATATGGGGGATGGGCATGGGCGCACAGTCATATTTGGGCTGGGCCATTTCGTCAATGGCAGCCTGGTAGGCCAGGGCGCGATTGGTCAGGCGGGCATCGTCCTCGCGCAGGGTGGTGCAACCGCTGAAGCGGCCGTCCTCGCACTGCGGAAAGGACCACAGGCCATCAAGATCAGGAATATCGTCACTGGCAGCAAACCCTTGCTGTGCCACAGACAATAAGGCTACGGAGCCGATCAGTGCCAGGCTCCCGGATAACGTAAAGGCGGTATTTTTCTTCACTGCGTTAAAGTCCCCTTTGAATAGATTGTTCGGCGCTTTTTGTAGCAATCCCCTGTCGTTATCGCTGCTGTCAGCAATAGCTGCTGGTGGCCAGTCTTATGACGACTGTCCTGAAGTATAAAAGCCCCCATACCAATAAGCCACTATTTGCACAATTGTTCCACGGGCGCCAGGGGGCATTTTCAGGGGGCTGGACGCTGGTCTGGTACTCGAAATCCACATACACTGGGCCCATGTGCGGGCGCTTCCAGATAAAAAAGAACAAAAAATCAAAAAAGCTTCTCAACAAGCTTGATGTAGATGAGGCGGATATCCTGTTTTCCGCTGACAAGGCGCCTGGCAGCCGCATATCCATTATTCATCGGGAAAAAGACCGCAATGTGGTCACCCAGGCCACCTGGTGGCTGCTGATTGACCCGGCCACCGGCAAGCCAAACTACAAGTATGCCTCGTTCAATTCCCGTTCCGACAAGCTCAACAGCCCGCGGGCCATTGCCTACCAGCCGTTTCGGGAATCGCGCTGCATCATTCCGGCCACGGCGTTCCTGGAGGGCAAGGGGGACAAGAAGACCTACCACAAGATAGAACTGAAGGACGAGGCCATTGCCTTTGGTGGTCTGCACCGGGAGACCGTGGACAAGAACACGGGCGAGGTGATTCACAGTGCTTCGATTATCACGCTGCCTCCCTTGAAGGAGTGGGAGGCAATCCACCCCAAGTCCATGCCCCTGATGCTGCCGCTGGATGATGAGGGGCTGCTTAACCGCTGGCTGGCCCCGTCGTTTCATGATGTTGACAGTTTTGCAGATCTGCTGGAACCGGCGATTCGGGTGGATCAGGTACTGACCCCCATAGAAAAGCCGAGCAAATGGAATGAAAGCGGTGAGGCCTTCACGATCCCTGCGCAGTAAGCTAAAACAAGGTTTAAAGCATGGGCTCACCGAAATTCAAAAGCTCCAGGTGCAATATGAGCCCGACAACTGTCTCCAGGAGTCCTGGGCCAAGTTTGCGATGAGTAGCGGCATCAACGAGCTGTGCCCCAATCTCGTTTTCCGTAATGTTATGCCCTTCTTGGCGTGCCTGGCGCTCTTTGCGAGAATCTTAAATGAAGCTCAATATAAAAAGACCAGACAATAAAATGCCGGGATTTGGAGTCCCGGCACAAGCATCGCAGCTCAAGGTCAAACATGGTTCAGTTGTCTGTTTCGTGAAATCCTCCTTCGATCTTTCCTTCCATCCCACCCACCCGACTACATTCTGATTAAGCGGTTTTTTCCAGGGGCAAGGCTTCCAGTTCCTGCTGGGCCTGTTCCAGCCACCATTGCATGTGCGGATTGGCCAGCAGGGTGTCGATGTACAGGTTGCTCTTCCAGCTCAGCTGTGCCCCGTAGGCTCTGAGGGAGACAGCCGCGGCGGCCATGAAACAGTCTGCAATGGAGAAGGGTCCAAACAGGTAGTCACCACCGTCACCGTACTTGCGACGGCAGCAATACATGATGGCATCCAGTCGCGCGATCTCCTGTTCCAGTTTTTCATCAGGTTTCATTTTTACCTGGAGATGACAGTTCATGGGCCATTCCCGTTTGAAATGCTGGAAGTCGCTGTGCAATTCGGCAACCACCGACCGGGCGGCCGCTTTCTTTTTCAGGTTGCAGGGCCAGCCCCGGTTTTCCAGGAAGGTCTCGGACACGTACTCGCAGATCGGCAGTGAATCCCAGACCTTGATGCCGTCGTGGATCAGCACAGGCACTTTCAATGACGGTGAATACATGCCCAGTTTTTCAGCAGAATCGCTCTTGAACAGGTCAATGGCAATTTCGGTATAGGGAATGTCGAACTCCTGCAACAACAGCCAGGGCCGCAGTGAGCTGGGAGAGAAGTTCTTGTTCCCGGTAATCAATTGCAGGTCATTCATGGTGCTTTCCTCTCTTTTACAGGAGTGTGTGGTGTCAGTCGTTGGCGCGAGTGAGCATGCCATTACCGGCGGATACCACCCTGACGACAACGCGGCGGTCGAAAAAGTTGTTTTCAAAATTATCTGTTTCAGTGGCGGGTCGGCTTTCACCAAAGGCACTGGTCTGCATGGACTTGTTGCGCACGCCCAGTTTGCCCAGGCGCTGCTCCACGGCCTGGATGCGGCGCTGTGACAGGGCCAGGTTGGCGGCATCATTTCCGCGCCTGTCGGCATGGCCGGTGATTTCAATGACCGCTTCAGGCAGGCTTTTCACCAGGCTGGCAAATTCGTTGAGCTTGGCGTCGTAGAGCTTTTCGATGTTGGCGGAGCCGGTCTTGAAATGCAGGGACAGCTCGGCATCACTACAGCAGGCCGCCTGGGTGTTCCTGGACCCAAAGGCTTCACCATTGAGGCTGGCATTACGCATCCTGGTACTGGCCATTTCCCGGGCCGCCACCTGGTAACGGGCTTCCAGGGCCCGGTATTCGGCCTGCAGTGCAAGCAGTTCACGTTGCTGGTCCTCCATGGACTGGGCCATGAGTGTGTTTTCTTTCTTGGCGATGGTCAGATCGCTGATCCAGGCACCAAGCCCGGCCGAGACAATCACACCGACCGGTCCGCCAACGAGGCCGCCAATCACGGCGCCACCGACAACACCGGTGGTTTCATGGCGCATTTTTTCCTTGTCGCTGACAAGGTCGGGGGTGCTATCGGCAGCCAATGCCGGTACGGTAGTGGTTAACAGTGCAAGGCTGGCCAGTGCAGGCAGCAGGAAAGATTGACGTGTCATGGAGTTCTCCTTGTTAGTGTTGGTTAGCCGGCGTTGCCGGTATGACGTTTACGTTTCAACCTGGTTGCCTATTAAAGGGCCGATGTCTAGCAATTCTGGGGGGTAAAAGGGGCGGGGGGCTGATCAAATATGACCGAATTATGGCATTTGGCCTGCTTGCGGCTTTATCACTGCATTCGGGGAATTATTTCCGGTATTCTTGTTCCAATATCTGGCAAATCAGATGAAAAATCAGTTGCTTAGCAAATCCTCCCATGAGGAACAAAGGAGCCAGCAGCAAGTCCATGAGTAAACGTATTGCTATTGTCGAAGACGAAGCCGCGATTCGGGAAAATTACGCCGATGTTCTGCGCAAGCAGGGCTACGATGTTTTTACCTACCCGAACCGGCGCAAGGCCCAGGAAGCCTTTGCCACCCGCCTGCCGGACCTGGCCATCATTGATATCGGGCTGGAGGATGAAATCGATGGCGGCTTCCTGTTATGCCAGTCCCTGCGATCCCAGTCGACAACGCTGCCGATCATTTTCCTCACCGCGCGGGATAACGATTTCGATACGGTCAGTGGCCTGCGCATGGGCGCCGATGATTACCTGACCAAGGACATTTCGCTGCCACACCTGACCGCGCGCATCGCGGCCCTGTTTCGCCGCCAGGATGCCATGGGACAACCCACTACGCCGGACAGCCTGCTGGAACGCGGTGACCTGCTGATGGATCTCAGCCGCCTGACCGTGCAATGGAAGGATGACACCATTCCCCTGACCGTAACCGAGTTCTGGATGCTGCATGCCATGGTCAAGTACCCGGGACACGTTAAAAGCCGTGATGCCCTGATGCAGGAATCCAAGATATTCGTGGACAACAGCACCATCACTTCCCATGTCAAACGCATGCGCAAGAAATTCATCCAGGCCGATGCCGACTTCGATTGCATAGACACGGTTTACGGCATGGGTTACCGCTGGAACAGCTAGTGTCCTGTTCCCGCCTGCCAACATGACTGCTTTTTTTCGCCAACTCCTGAGTATCCGCTTCAAGCTGGTGCTGTTGTCGAGCCTGTTGCTGGTCATCCCCTGGCTGGGTAATCGTTATATCCTGGAAATGGAGGAGTACCTGAGCCGTGGCCAGGAGCAGACCGTCCTTGGTACGGCACGGGCCCTGGCAACAGCACTGAGCGAGCGCCCGGAGCTGTTCAATGAAAGCAGTTACAGTCGGGCAGAAAGCGGGCAGGATCTCTACGTCTACCCGGTGGTGTACCCACTGAGCCTGGAAGACGACAGCCTGGCGGACTGGCATGATTACCAGCAGTACGAGCAGCATTATCGCGAGTCGAGCCTGATTCCCAACCCGGAAAACCAGCTCTCCAGTTTTCGGGGGCAGGACGATACAGGCGATCCGCTGAGCTTTCGACTCATGCTGGGAGAAAACAACCGCTCACTGTTTGTCTATTTTCGTGTGCTGGATGAGCACATCATCTTGCGTGACCAGGAAGGTCTGCGCGTGGATCGCAGTGACTCGCTGCGCCTGTCCTTGGTCAATCGCGATGGCGTATTTGAGCGTTACGTGATTGCCCCGTATAACGACCTGGTGATTTACCCGTTTCGTATCGGTACCGAAATTACCGATGTGTCTTCGTTGATGCATGAACCACGTATCAACGGGCGCTGGCGCATCATTCCCGAGGGCTATGAAGTAGAACTGCAACTGCCCATTGAAATGGTGGGTAACAAGCTGGCCCTGGCAGTGTATGACGTGGATAACCCCCTGACCCGGCAGGTGGCGGCAATCGTGTCGACTTCCGGCATGGAAAGACCGGCCGAACTGGGTACCCTGCGGCGCCCGACACCGGAAATCGATCGCATCGTGGCCGGCATGGGGTATACCAATTCCCGTGTCCAGGTAGTGGATCGCAGCCAACGGGTCCTGCTCAGTGTCGGCGACATCCAGACGGCCACGGGCCTGATTCTTGCCAATGAAGAAAAGACACGGACCGGATTACTCGGTTGGCTGGAAGACAATATATTGCACCCGCTGTATTACCAGGTGCTGACCCAGCCCACATCGGATTTTGTGGATGACCTGTACCAGGGCGGGGTGGTGGACGGTGATCACCTGATACCGGCATTGACCGGGCGTGCCACGACGCGCTACAGGACAATCACCAATGACACGGTGGATGACCAGGACAATGATTTCACCCGCATACTGGAAGCGGCTTACCCGATAGTGGCAGGTGAGGAAGTGCTGGGTGCCGTGGTGGTGGACCAGAACATGAATGGCATTCGTACTTTTCGAAACCAGGCCCTGGAGACACTGTTCGATACCATGCTCGCCATCCTGATGTTTACCATGGCGGCGCTGTTTTTGTTTGCCACCAGCCTGTCCAGTCGCATTCGGGGACTGGCCAGCCAGGCTGAGAAAATCATTGACGATGCCGGCAGGATTACCAATACCATTGAACCTTCCCGTAGCGTGGATGAACTGGGTGATCTGTCCCGCTCTTTTGCCGGTATCGTGGATCGCCTGAGCCAATATACCCACTACCTGGAAAACATGTCTTCGCGCCTGTCCCATGAATTGCGTACGCCGGTGACGGTGGTGCGTTCCTCCCTGGAAAACCTGGCCATGGTGACAAAGGAAGAGGATGCCCAGGTTTATATCCAGCGCGCGGAAGAGGGGATCACGCGCCTGAACCTCATCCTGACCAACATGAGTGAAGCCTCGCGGTTGGAGCAGATACTGCAGTCATCGGACAAGGAAGACACCGACCTGACCAAGGTGATCGATGCCTGCGTGCAGGAATACCAGCAGATTTACCCGAACGTGGAATTCGAAAGCAAGATATCCCTGCAGCCGGTACGGATCATGGGTAACGCCGATTACATCGCCCAGCTCATGGACAAGGTGGTGGCCAACGCGGTGGAGTTTTCCTATGAGGGCAAGCCCATTCGCGTCGCCTGTTATGAGGACAACAACGAAGCCATCGTCAGCGTGGCCAACTCAGGTCCCTATCTTGATCATGATATGAAAGACCGGATTTTCGATTCGATGGTCAGTGTGCGCCCGGAAGGGAAGAAGAAACAGCCGCATCTGGGTATGGGCTTGCATATCGTGCGCATGATTGCGGAATACCACAACGGCTTTGTCTACGCGGACAACCTGATGGAAGAACAGGGTGTCATTGTCGTGCTGCGCATACCGCTGATGGGCTAATTGCCTTTTTCTTTATTCGGCCATCACCGCATCAAGCCGGTCGGGATCGCGCCATTTGTTACCCCACAGCCTGATCAGGAACACCAGGCAGATCGCCAGCACCATCACCACGAATCCCAGGTAAGCGATTCGAGGTCCCAGGTTCCAGACCTTGATGATGAAATATTCGGCCACGAGCATGACCCAGTGCAGCAGGACAGAGGCGCGCATGACCCATTGTGTGTCCCCGGCACCACGCAGTACGCCGGTGGCAACCTGGAGGACCCCTTCAATGAAGGCGTAAACGCCCAGGCCAATCATCATGAATCGGGCCAGCTCCCGAATTTCTTCTGACTGCTCTTCCTGGAAGATGAATACCTCCACCAGCGGTTCACGCAGCACGATAAACAAGGTGGCCAGGCACAGGGAGTATCCCAGCCCTAGAATATAGCCGGCGGTGGTGACCTCATTGGTTTTGCTCATATCACGAGCGCCGACAAAACGGCCGATCATGCTCATCACCGCGATGTTGAGTCCGAGCAGGGGGACGAAAGAAAGAATATCCCAGTTAAAGACGATGGTGGCAGCTGCGGCCTCGGCAATGCCATAGGACTGGAACATCAGGATGAAGAGGTTGAATGCCGCCACGTTGAGAAACATTTCCATGCCGGAAGGGAAGCCCAGGCGGATATAGCGTCGGGTGATACCGCGATCAAATACCAGGGAGTGTGCGATGTCGAACTGCTTCCGGTTTGCCGGGGTCAGGTAAAACACCAGATAAAGGACAATGGCAAACACCATGCTCAGGATTGAACCCCAGGCGGCACCAGCAATCCCCATGGCTGGCAGGCCGAACTGGCCGAATACCAGCGCCCAGGTCAGGGGAACATTGAACAACACACCAGCCACATCACAGAACATCACCACGTTGGTACGTCCTATGCCGGAGAAAAAACAGGACAGGCAGGTGCGAATCAGCATCAGCACGCTGAAGCTGGTCATGATGGTGTAGTAGGTTTCTTCCAGCACCACCTGTTCCGGGGCATGGCCCATCCAGGCAAACATGTTTTTCAGGATGCCGCCCAGGACCAGGAACACCGGTATGCAGGCCAGCGACATCAACAGGCCCTGTGTAATGACCCTGGAGCATTTGTGCAGGTCACCGGCGCCCAGGTATTGCGCTGTCATTGCCGTGGCATAGGAAAGAATGCCGTTGAACAGGGACAGGGTGAAATACCATGAGATGCCGCCACCCAGCGTCGCTGCCATGTGCGTGGGGCTGATTTGCGCCATGAAGTAGCGATCGGTAAAAATCATCAGGGCAAATGCACCCTGTGACACGATCATGGGCACCGCCATGCGTATCAGCACACCGAGGGTGGTGGAGTTGTACTGCCAGTCTTTCACCATGATCCCGATATGCCTGTGAGGCCGGTTAGCTGGCCGGATGTAATTTGAGGGGGGTGGATTTTAGAGGGACAAGGAGCAAGGAGCAAGGTCCGATACGTTGGGTATTATCGAATGTCCGGGGCGTTGTAGGTCGGGATAGACGCGAAGCGTCGTTTCCCGACGTGGCACTTTGCATCAAGCGAGATTTTTGTCGTCGGCAAACGCTTCGCTATGCCGACCTACGAAACTTTTCGCTTTCCTTTAAAAAGGCGAGGGATCCTGCGCCAGTTTTTCCCGGTCGTGGGGCGTCGAAAAATCCAGGGCCGGGCCGATGGGAATAATCAGGTGCGGGTTCACCGTGTCGTGGCTGCCGTAATAGTGGGCCTTGTTGTAGTCGATGTTGACCGTGTCGGCAATACCGGGCAACTGGTAGATGTCACGGGTGTAGCCCCACAGGTTGGGGTAGTCGACTATGCGGCGCAGGGCACACTTGAAGTGGCTGACATAGACCGAATCAAAACGCACCAGGGTGGGGAACAGGCGAATGTCAGCCTCGGTAAGCTTGTCGCCCAGCAGAAAGCGCCTGTCCGCCAGTTTCTCTTCCAGCTCATCCAGGGTTTTGAACAACGGAATTACCGCTTCCTCATAGGCTTCCTGGGTGGTGGCAAAACCTGATTTGTAGACGCCGTTGTTGACGTTGGGATAGATCCACTCGTTGAGCGTGTCGATGTCCTTTTCCAGGTCAGGTGGACAAAAGTCGCGGGCTCGTATCGCATCATCTTCAATCAGGTCATTGAACGCGCTGTTGAGCATGCGCATGATTTCCGACGATTCATTGCTGACGATGGTCTGGCGTTTTTTGTCCCACAAGACCGGCACCGTGGCGCGGTCATCGTAGTCCGGGTCAACCAGGCGGTAGAGTTCAAACAGGTATTCAATATATTCATCGTTATCCCCTTCGCCGGAAAAGATGCGACCGGCCTCGGGTTCAAAGGTCCAGCTGTCCGGCCCCATGTAGGAATTGGAATTCGAGACAGTGATGAGCCCATCAAGTTGCTTCAGCTTGCGGGTAATCAGGGTGCGATGGGCCCACGGGCAGGCCAGCGAGATGAACAGGTGGTAACGATTCGCCTCGGCATTGAAACCGCCAATGCCAGACGGACCAGGTTCGCCGTCCGCGGTGATCCAGTTGCGAAACAGGGAGTCATGGCGCTCGAACCGTCCACCGGTGGACTCGGTGTCATACCACTCGTTTTGCCAGTCCTTGTCTGATTTGATCTGTGCTTTTTTCATCGGTCCAGCTTAACTGTTATAGGTGAAGACTTCATCACCATGGCTCAGGCTGAGCTTGCTGCCGCTGTCGCAGGCTTCGGTACGGCCAATGACCTGGGCGGCAATACCAAAGTGGGTTGCCACGTTGATAACGGTGTCGGCATCGGCGGGGTCGCAGTAGACCTCCATGCGATGGCCCATGTTGAACACCTTGTACATTTCTTTCCAGTCGGTTTTCGAGGCTGACTGGATGGCCTGGAACACAGGCGGTGTAGGGAACAGGTTGTCCTTGATGAAATGCACGCCCGCACCAAACTTCATGCACTTGGTCTGGGCGCCGCCGGAACAGTGGATCAGGCCCTGGATAAGACCGGGATGATCGTCCAGCAGTTTGTAAATCACCGGAGCATAGGTCCGGGTCGGACTGAGCAGAGCCTCGCCGACCGTCATGGTGGAATTGGGCAGGGAATCTTCAAGTTTGTAGGGGCCGCAATACATCAGGCTCTTGTCGACATTGGCATCATAGGATTCCGGGTAATTGTCCGCGTAGTAGTGACTGAGCATGTCATGGCGGGCACTGGTCAGGCCGTTGCTGCCGATGCCGCTGTTCTCCCTGTCCTCATAAGTGGCCATACCGGTGGAGGAGAGGCCGACGATGCTCAGTCCCGGTCGAATATTCTCACCGGTGATGACATCCTTTTTCTTCATCACGGACACGGCCACACTGTCGACCACGATGGAGCCGGTCAGGTCACCCACATCCGCGGTTTCGCCACCACCGGAATAGATATTCACGCCAAACTCCCTGAGCTGGGCGACAAAGCGCTCGCTGCCCTGGATCAGGGCACCTACCACTTCACCCGGGCAGTTCAGGGCATTGCGATTGACCGTGTTGGAAATCAGGATACGGCCATTGACACCCACGCAGAGCAGGTCGTCCAGGTTCATGACAATGGAGTCCTGGGAGATGCCGTGAAAGACATCGGTATTGCCGGTCTCCTTGTAGGCCAGGTAGGCAATGATGGACTTGGTGCCGCTGCCATCGGC
>CAZROW010000072.1:0-13307 GCA_964601805.1 uncultured Enterobacteriaceae bacterium | reverse complement strand
CGATAAAGCGATAAAGCGATAAAGATCAGGTTCCTGTATGGCGCCGGTTGAAGGAAATAACAGAGACTTGGTTAGTGATTGTTAAAAGGTTTGCTGGATGCTCAGCACCAGATGTTTGCCCTTTATCCTTTTATCCCTTTATCGTTTTATCGAGTACAGAATTTATAAAGATTCACTGAAATATCCGGTTAAACCCATGATTGATTTGAGAAGTGATACTGTCACCAAACCCACTCCAGCAATGATCGAAGCCATGGCCGCGGCGCCCGTCGGTGATGATGTCTGGGGCGATGATCCCACGGTTAACCGGCTTGAAGCCCTGGCAGCTGACATGACAGGTATGGCAGCCTCCCTGTTCGTGCCCAGTGGCACCATGTCCAACCTGCTGGCCATCATGACCCATTGCCAGCGGGGTGAGGAATATATCGTGGGGCAGGATGCCCACACCTATAAATATGAAGGCGGTGGTGCTGCCGTGCTGGGTAGTGTGCAGCCGCAACCCCTGGAAGTGAATCGTGACGGGACCATTTCCCTGGACAAGGTGCGTGCAGCGATCAAACCGGATGATTTTCATTTTGCGATCACGCGCCTGTTGTGCCTGGAAAACACCATTGGAGGACAGGCCTTGTCCATGGACTACATGAGCCAGGCTGGTGCCGTGGCCCGGGAACACGAGTTGAAATTCCATCTCGATGGTGCACGACTGTTCAATGCCGCCATCAAGCTTGGCGTGGAAGCCAGGGACATTACTTCACTGTTTGATTCCGTGTCGATCTGCCTGTCCAAGGGGCTGGGCGCACCGGTGGGGTCGGTGTTGTGTGGTGAGGAGGACTTTATCCATTCCGCCAGGCGCTGGCGCAAGATGCTCGGTGGCGGTATGCGCCAGGCCGGCATTATCGCTGCCGGTGGTATTTACGCCCTGGAAAACAATATCGCCCGCCTAGCAGAGGACCATGCCAATGCGCGCCTGCTGGGCGAAGGCCTGGGAGAAATTGACGAGTTGGATGTGGACCTGGACACACTGCAAACCAACATGGTGTTTTTACGCCCCCGGGATGGCCGGCACCAGGAGTTGACTGATTACCTGGCCAGCCAGGACATGCTGGTGGATGCCGCCAAGGCCATTCGCCTGGTCACCCATATGCAGATCAGCCAGCAGGATGTGGAAGCCTTCGTCCAGGCAGTCAAAACCTTTTATCGCAAGCAGTAACAACATGACTCACCACAACAGCCAAAAGGAGTTATTCATGAGTGAGAATCGTGCGTTGTCCGAAATGGAAACTTACCTGGATGCTATCCAGGCATCAGCAGCCAATGAAGGCCCCGTGACCATGATTGTGTCACGACCGGATACCGGAAAACGCCATATTCTCAAACAGGGAGAGCTTGATATTGTGCATGGCCTGGTGGGTGATAACTGGGAGCACCGTGGCGACAAGCACACGGCCGATGGCAGTGCCGATCCCGGTCGCCAGCTGACCATCATGAATTCCCGTGCCATCAGCGCCATCACGGATTCGAAAGATCGCTGGCCCGAGGCCGGTGACCAGTTCTTTGTTGATTTTGATCTCAGTGAGGCGAATATTCCGCCGGGTACACGCCTGGCCATCGGTGAAGCGGAAGTGGAAGGTACTGCCTTGCCGCACCTGGGCTGTGCCAAGTTTGGTGCCCGTTTCGGCAAGGATGCCAATATGTTCGTGAATTCGGATCGGGGCAAAGCGCTCAACCTTCGTGGCATCAATGCCCGCGTGGTGAAAGCCGGAGCGGTGAATACCGGCGACCTGATCAGGAAGCTCTGAGGTTATGCTGACCCTTTACCATCATGGCTCTTCCACCTGTGCCGCCAAGGTGCGTTTGGCACTGGAAGAAAAAGGACTCGAGTGGGAAGGGCGCTACGTGGATATCCTCGCGGGTGAGCAGTTCAGCCCGGAGTACCTGAAGGTTAATCCGAAAGGGGTGGTGCCGGTGTTGATTGACGGTGACCGGGTCATTCCCGAGTCCACCATTATCTGCGAATACCTGGAAGACAAATTTCCTGAATCCGCTCTCATGCCGGACGATCCCGGCGCGAGAGCGTTGGTCCGCTCGTGGACCAAGGCGGTGGACGAGGAGCTGCACCCGGCTTGCTCGGCGATTACCTACGTGGTGTCCCACCGCCACACTATTTTGCGCAACGGTGTCGGCAGTTTCGAAGACTTCGTTAAAAATGGCGACAGTGCCGGTAAGGCCGCCCGACTGCTGAAATGGCAGTGGATCCAGGAAGGCATCGAGGCACCGGGGGCGAAGGACAAGATCCGCCTGTACCTGGACTATCTCGACAAAATGGAAGCTGCCTTGTCGGTAAGTGAGTGGCTGGTGGGCGATCAATTTACCATGGCCGATGTAGCTATGGCTCCTTACCTTAATCGATTGGCCGCGTTAGCTATGACACCGGTCTGGGAAAGCGGGCGACTGCCGGGTGTGGAGCGCTGGTTCACTGCAGTAAAGGCGCGGCCGACTTTCGACTCGGCCTTTAACAAGTGGCTGCCTGGCGATCTTCGTGATGAAATGTATGCCAATGGTCGAAAGAGCTGGCCTGAGATCGAAAAACTCATTGCCTGAGGAGTAGGGTCATGAATTCAGGGAAACTCAATGACTGGCTGGGCTTGCTGGCCAATGTCGGCGTTGTAGTAGGTATTATCTTCCTGGTGCTTGAGTTGCAGCAAAACCGGGAATTGACCCAGGTACAGATACAGCAGGATTCTGATGCGACTTCGATCGAACTGAATCTTGTGCTGGCAGAGTCGGATTACTTTTTCCCGTTGCTGGCTAAAGCCCAGCGTGGTGATGAATTAATTGGCACTGAAAGCATCAGACTGGGGTATTTATTACGGGCATCGACACAAAACGTGGAGTCAAAGTTTATCCAGGCCAGGAACGGTATGTTGCCGCAGCAAGAGGTCAACAGGGAGATTACTGGCTATACCCGGGTTGTGCTGGCACCAAATTCGTTCTACCGCTCATGGTTCGACCAGTTCAAATTCGGGTTTGAACCCGGCTTTGTCGCGTATGTGGAAAGTGTGCTGGCCGAATGGGATGCGGAAAATCCGGTGAATTAAGCACCGGAGTTTGCCGCATGGTTGTTCTATTTCCTTCGCGGCTAAAGCCGCTCCTATGATTTATCCAGGGCTTGAGCCACCTTGTCACCAAAGTCGCTGGTGGAAATCATCGTCACACCCGAGCCTTCCTTGGACAGGTCCGGCGTACTGAAACCGTCGGCAAATACCGACTGCATGGCATGCCACAGCTTGTCGGACTCGTCTTTCATGCCAAAGGACATGTCCAGCATCATGGCTACCGAGCCAATCATGGAATAGGGATTGGCGATGTTCTTGCCGGCGATGTCCGGTGCGGAGCCATGTGAGGGTTCATAGTAGGCCTTGTCCGGTCCAACACAGGCGGAAGGCATCAGGCCGAGGGAACCGAGAATACCGCCACCCTGGTCAGAGAGGATATCGCCGAACATGTTTTCCATCACCATGGTGTCAAACATGGTGGGCTTCAGGCACAGGTAAGTGGCGGCCGCATCCACCAGGATATTGATGACTTCGACCTCGGGATAATCGGCATGGACTTCGTCCATCACCTCGTTCCACAGCACGCTGGACTTGAGGACATTGGACTTGTGGATGTTATGCAGCACCTTCTTGCGTTTCATGGCGGTCTCAAAGGCCACCTTCATGATGCGCTTGATCTGGTCTTCGTCGTATTCCAGTGACTCATTGACGTAGCGACGTCCGTCTTCGTTAATGCCGGTTTCCTTCTTGCCGAAATACAGGCCGCCCACCAGTTCCCGGATCATCATGATGTCGATGCCTTCGCCAATGATCTCGGGTTTCAATGGGGAGAAGTGAGCCAGTCCCTTGGGCAGGTAGACCGGGCGGAAGTTGGCATAGGTGTTATAGCGACGGCGCATGGGCAGCAGGGCGCCACGTTCGGGCTGCTCGTCCACGGGTATTTTCTTGGACTCCTCATGGGACAGGCCGATCGGCCCTTTCAGGATGGCATCGGCCTCATCAGTGACCTTTTTACTTTCCTCGGGATAGGACGAACCGGTGTCAAACCAGGCGCTGGCGCCAAAAGGGGTATGGACCAGGTCGAAAGTGACGTCATTGCGCTCTTCGACCAGTTTCAGAATCTTGACGGCCTCGGCCATGATTTCAGGACCGATGCCGTCGCCGTCCAGCAAGGCGATTTTATATGTGCTCATGAGAATTCCCGGGTTTTCAGGGGGTTGAAAAAGCGCGCTAATGTACCACTTTACCTTGCGCCTGACAAAACTGGCGCACCAATTTGGGCGCCGGACAGGAGCTGAACAGGATTGTCTCCTTTTTTCCAAGGAAATTGCCTTTTTCCGGTACTCAAAAGGGCTCTAACAGTCTAAAATGCACCGCTTCAAAAAAGTGGCCAACCGCCACGGCAAGCAGCGGAGTCGAACACCCTATGACCTCATCCCAGGCGCCCACGAGTAACCAGAAACTCATCAACTGGATTGAAGAAATCAAAACCCTTTGCCAGCCCAGCGATATTCACTGGTGCGACGGCAGCCAGGAAGAATATGACAGGCTCTGCGAGGAGCTGGTCGAAGCAGGCACGTTTATTCGCCTGAACCCCGAACTCAGACCCAACTCTTTTCTTTCACGCTCGGACCCCCGTGACGTTGCCCGTGTCGAAGGCCGTACCTATATATGCAGTGAAAAGAAAGAAGATGCCGGCGCCACCAATAACTGGATGGACCCGTCGGAAATGCGCGGCACCCTGAACGGCCTGTTCGAGGGCTGCATGAAAGGGCGCACCATGTACATCATTCCCTTCAGCATGGGACCGCTGGGCTCGGATATCGCCCAGATCGGTGTACAGATTTCCGATTCCCCCTACGTGGTCGTGAGCATGCGCATCATGGCCCGTATCGGCAGCCAGGTACTGGACGTGCTGGGCGACAACGACTTTATCAAGTGCCTGCATTCCATCGGTTACCCGCTGACTGACGGCAAGGCTGATGTGCCCTGGCCCTGTGACCCTGACAATCGCTACATTGTGCATTTCCCGGAAGACCGTGAAGTCGTTTCCTACGGTTCGGGTTATGGCGGCAACGCCCTGCTGGGCAAGAAGTGTGTCGCATTGCGCATTGCCTCGGTCATGGCCCGTGATGAAGGCTGGCTGGCCGAACACATGATGATTGTTGGTGTGGAAAATCCGGAAGGTGAGAAAACCTATATTGCCGGTGCTTTTCCCAGTGCCTGCGGCAAGACCAACCTGGCCATGCTGATTCCACCGGAAGGCTTCGAAGGCTGGAAAGTGCACACCGTGGGTGATGATATTGCCTGGATCAAGCCTGGTGAGGATGGTCGCCTGTATGCCATCAATCCCGAATACGGTTATTTCGGTGTGGCACCGGGTACTTCCATGGACTCCAACCCGGCGGCCATGGAAACCATGAAAGAAAACTCCATTTTCACCAATGTCGCCCTGACTGATGACGGTGACGTCTGGTGGGAAGGCATGACAGATGAAGTACCTGATCACCTGATTGACTGGCAGGGTGAAGACTGGACACCGGATTGCGGCAGAAAAGCGGCACACCCGAATGCCCGCTTTACCTCACCGGCAAGCCAGTGTCCGAGCGTTGACCCGGAATGGGAAAACCCCAAAGGCGTGCCTATCAGTGCCTTCCTCTTTGGCGGTCGCCTGAGCACCACCTTCCCGCTGGTTTACCAGAGCAAGGACTGGGAGCACGGTGTTTACATGGGTGCTACCCTGGGTTCTGAAGCGACAGCTGCAGCCGAAAACCAGGCGTCCATTCGCCGCGACCCGATGGCCATGCTGCCATTTTGCGGTTACAACATGGGCGACTACTGGAATCACTGGCTGGGCATGAAAGACAAGGTTGACCAGGTCCCGGAAATTTTCCGCGTGAACTGGTTCCGCAAGGATGCTGACGGCAAGTTCATCTGGCCCGGATTCGGGCAGAACATGCGCGTGCTGCAGTGGGTCGTGAACCGTGTTAACGGCAAGGTGGATGCCCGTGATACCGTTTACGGCTATGTGCCCAACTACGAAGACATCAACTGGAATGGTCTGGCCTATGACCAGCAGACCTTTGATGATCTCATGGCAATCAATAACGAAAACAGCAAGCGGGAAGTGGAAGACCAGACTACCCTGTTTGACAAGATTGGTGATCATTTGCCGGCGCAAATGAAGGCCATCCAGAAAGAAATGCTGGATCAACTGCAATAGCCTGCAGCCAGTCATCCAGACCTGAAAAGCCCGCCTCAGCGGGCTTTTTTGTGGGCAGCGATTTGTGTCGCCCCCCTACAATGCCTCGTCAGTGATGGTAAAGGTGAAATCGTCAGCCAGGATATGGCCTTCTATGGAAGTAACCTGGAACACTACCTGGTACATCCCCGGCCTGAGCAAGGGGATGTCCAGTTCTATCTCCTTGCCGAAGGCGGTGGACTGGCCGATACGGTTGCGTGGCAACCTGACCACGATGGTGTCTGCGGTCTGCACCAGGTTGTCATCGACGGGGCGAATACGGGCATTGGTGATAGTGACTTCACCGGGAAACTCAAATCGCAGGATGGCGGGGGAGCGGTCAATGACGGCATCGTGATTCGGCACCGTGGTAGCAATACCTGTGTGCGCAAAAATAGGCAGACTGGCCAAAGCAGCCAGCGCCACGAAGCAACAGGTATGCAGGTGTTTTGCCATGACTTGTCTGTTTTCGAGCTGTCAGGAAAAGCCATGATACTATGCCTGACAAACGATGCCCGGAAAACTGAAGCAGTCGAAACAGGTTGCAGCAGGCAACCGGGCATCATCTCAGCGAGTCTGCCCATTTTTCCCCAAGGTAGTTATCCATGTGGTTACGTACGTCCTGTACCATGAATTTTGAAATTGAATTTCCCACACCGTTCATCCTGATGTTGCGGATGCGCAGTGGTGCCCAGCAATGGGTCGCCAGCGAAAAGTTCCTGTTAACACCCAGTGTGCCGGTGTTCGAGTTCACGGATATCTACGGCAATCTTTGCCAGCGACTGGTGGCACCACCGGGCAATTTCTCCATCGCCACGGAAGCCGAGGTCATGACTGCCGACCTGGCCGATGAAGCTCCGGGTGCGCCTTTTATAGAAATTGAATACCTGCCCGACGCCGTTCTGGGTTACCTTCTGCCCAGTCGGTACTGTGAGTCTGATCGTTTCAACCAGATGGCCCTTGAAATCACCGAGGGTGAGTTGCCGGGCTATGACCAGGTCAAGGCGATTGAATCCTGGTTGCGCAGGACACTTCGCTATGATGGCGGTGGTACCGATATCCCCATCTCTGCGGTGGAGGTCAACCAGCAGCAGCATGGCGTGTGCAGGGACTTTGCCCACCTGGGAATAGCTCTGTGTCGTAGCATCAGTATTCCTGCCCGGCTGGTTGTAGGCTACCTGCATGACCTTGAGCCGATGGACCTGCATGCCTGGTTTGAAGCCTATGTCGGCGGTCGCTGGTACACCTTTGATGCGGCAGGCACGAGCACACGAGGTGGCTATGTTGCCATTGGGTACGGCCGCGATGCGGCAGACGTGGCCGTGTTCAACCAGTTCGGGCCTTCTGTGTATCCTGATCCCATGGATATCACCGTTGAGCGTATTGATGACCAGTATGCCTGACAGGGTCTTGCTGACCTTTCACCGCTTCCATAAAAAACCCGGCAACAAAGCCGGGTTTTTTTAAGCCTGAGAAACAACAGTTCACAGGGCGATGTGGCAGTTGATGTTCAGAGTTTGATAAAGGCCAGTGCATTGTTCGGGTTCAGCGGAATCACCAGTTGTTTTTGTACGGAGTCGTAGCACATGGAGGCGGCACTAGGTATGCCGGTGGCAATGACCTCGGCATCCTGGCCGGGAGCAATCCTTGACACGCTGCCAAAGCGCACACTGCTCACATACTTGATATTGTCTTCGGTCACCACCACGCCATCGTTCCCGCCTTCAGCGGCATGCTCGGTTTTCACCACATCGCCATTCGGGTTGTAGGTAATGACGGCGTTGTCATTGATATTGACCACCACGATGTTGCCGTCACGATCGATTGCCACGCCATTGGGCACGTTGAGCGGTGAGCCTGAAGCAAATACGGAACTCTCTCCATCAGGTGTAACCTTGTAGATCACTTCCGGATCACGGGAATTAGAGATATAGGCGGTACCGTCTGCGGTCACACCAATGCCATTGAGAATGGTAGCTCCGGGTACGGCAACATTGGCCAGGGGACGACCGGTGGCCAGGTCAAAGGAACGCAGGAAGCCTGAATCCACGGTATAGAGGATGCCATTGCTGATGGCGCTGCCCAGTGGATCGGCCAGCTCGAGACCATCCCGGGTAGCCCCTATCCACTTCGCGGTATGGACGCTGCCATCGGGATTGATCAGTGAAACAAAGCCGTCCGGTGCGGCACCTTCACCCCGGTTGCCGGCATTCATTGCCAGGACCAGGTTTTTGTCGGGATCAAAAGTACAGCTTTCAGTGAAATGAAAACTGCCAAAGACCTTGACGTTATCGGACATGGTCATCGGGGTGCCGGACTCATTGACCGAACCCAGTGGTTCACCTGCAGTGAATTCCTGTGCGCCAAGGTGAACAGGTAACAGGCACAGCAGCAGGGGAAAGGTTTTTCTGGCTAGCGAGATTGTCATCGAATAGTACTCCTTGTGATGTCCATCAAAGTTGAATCAGTCATGAATAAAATCAGTTGTTTCAGGCTGGAGCCAGTCCCAGCAGTATTTCCAGGGTCTGCTCGGGCCGCTCTTCCATCACCATGTGACTGGCGTCGGCCTCGTGATATTCCCAGTCAGGATCTGCCCTGGTTCTTTCGGCAAAGCGGGTAAAGGGGGTAGGTTCCCAACCAGTGGCAAAAACATAGGCCTTGCGTGGAATGCTGTTTTCTTCACCGGTAAGTTGCACCGCTTCCAGCAAGGTCAACAGGGGATGCCTGCCGATCAGTCCAGGCTTCTCCTCGAAATCGATACCGCCAATTGGGGCCACCAGGCCCGGTGTATGCTTCTGGCTGTCAATATACCAGTTGTGTTCAAACTCACCGGTGATATCCCACAGGGACTGGTCATGTTCCGGCAGGAAGGCATCGATATAACAGATGGCATCAATGCTGGAAGCCATCCTGGCAGCCAGAGCGGTGATGATCATGCCACCATAGGAATGGCCGACAAGAATGAAACGCTCAAAGCCGGCTTCCCCGATTTGCTCCTGCACGGCGTTGACATGATCAGTCAGGGTGATACCGCCGTGCAGTTCTGCTTGCCTGACCCCGATGCCGGGCTGTGTTGCTAGCAGTACGGCATGTCCGGCGGCCTTGAGGTCCGCTGCGGTCTTGTTGTAACTCTGGCCGCCGCCCCAGGCACCATGGACGAGAACGTAATTTGTCATTTCTTGATTCCTGTTGTCTTTTAAAGTCTTTATCGGTCGGGTGTCAGTTTCAGCAAGCTGTTGCCGGCAAACAGATACAGCACACCGTCCGGGCCGTTTCGCACATCCCGAATGCGCTGTCCCATATCATCCAGCAGTCTTTCTTCGGCAACCACCCGGTTGCCGTCCAGCACCAGCCTGACCAGGGCCTGGCCGGCCATGGCGCCGATAAACAGGTTGCCCTGCCATTGGGGAAAGGCGTCGCCGGTATAAAAAGCCATGCCGCCGGGCGCAATGGAGGGTACCCAGTAATAAATGGGTTCGGTCATACCGGGACCGCGGGTAAGCCCCGTGCCCACCGGGACATTGACACGTCCGTCGAACTGGCGGGCATCGTATTGCACGCCATAGGAATAGTTGGGCCAGCCATAATCGGCACCGGGCTTGATGATATTGACTTCATCACCGCCCTGGGGACCGTGGTCAATGACCCAGAGTTCGCCCGTTTCCGGATGTATGGCTCCGCCTTCGGGATCTTTCAGGCCATGGGCGTAGGTTTCCCGGCTCACGGTGGCCCGGTGCAGCCAGGGGTTGTCGGCTGGAATGGAGCCGTCCTTGTTGATGCGCACGACACGGCCGCTGAAGTTGCGCGGGATATCCGGCTCATCGAGAAAGTCACGGCCTTCAACCGTGTCCAGCTCGGAGTCATAGAAGCGAAAAGCATCTGCGCCAATGCCAAAGAGGGTGCCATCGGGTGCAAAGACCAGGCGTCTTTCCGTGCGCGTCTCTGCCAGTACTTCAACATCTTCCAGCCGGCGCATGTCTTCACTGAGGCGGGCACGTGAAATGCGCTCTGTGCCCAGGTCAAGCACACGTCTTTCAGCCAGCGACAGGTTCCAGACATCCTCGTACCAGTGGGTGACCGGCCACAATGCCGCTTCCTCGCCTTTGGGCGGCGCCAGGTAGGTAAAATAGATATAGCGGTTGCTGGCAAAGTCGGGGTCGAGCACGACATCGTGCAGGCCTTCAGCGGCGACCCGTTTGACAGGCGGTACACCGGCTATGGGGTCTGATACTTCGCCTTCAGGAGAAATGGTACGCATGGTGCCGGCATTGCCCTGGGTATACAGGATATGGCCGTTGGGCAGGAAAGCCATTGCCCAGGGACCGGCCAGGTCATCAGCCACCGTTTCGATGCGAAACCCTGTTGACGGCGTCGCGGGGGGGGACGCATCGGTCTGGCCCGGAAAAGCGGCGACCGGTTCGGGTGGATTCGGTGCCTGTGCCAAAACAGTGGCAGGCAGCACACCCAGGATCAGGATTTTCAGCAGGCGCATGGTAGTCCTCCGGCGGGGGTAATTTTCTTATTAGTTTCATTTTGGGACTGTTGACTAAAATCAGGCAGTCCAGCACTATCCTTCGATTAAATCATAAGAACATAATTGTTTTTAAATTAATTAAGGGGATAGCGATGCTGCATTCTTCCGCGCAAAATTCCACCCGGTCACTGATCAGTGACCTTTTCACTGGCAATCTTTTCAAGCAACTGGCAACAGCAACCCTGCTGTCACTGGTTTCCTTGATGGCGTCTGCGCAATCAACGCGCGACGGTGTCTTTACCGAGGAGCAGGCTGTTGCCGGTGGTGCACTTTATTTGCGTTCCTGTGTTGAATGTCACGGTATTACCCTGTCTGGCGGTGAAGCCGGTCCGGCACTGGTCGGCGGTGCCTTCTGGCAACAGTGGCAGGACCAGTCACTGGCGGCCTTCTACCAGATCACGGCATCCACCATGCCGGTGAACAACCCTAACGGTTTCAGCCCGGAACAATATGCGGACCTGGTGGCCTTCATGCTGCAGCAAAATGGTTTGCCTGCCGGGGAAGAAGCGCTGTCCGGCAATGCCGGTGACCTGGTTGCCATCAACATGCAACCGACAGAAGAACCTGTTCGCGTGGCGTCATTGCTTGCCGGTGCCTCTTCGGCCCAGCGGGTGATCGAATACGAATGGCTGGGTTATCACAATGATACGCATGCCACCCGTTACGCCCCCCTGGACCAGATCAACAAGGACAATGTCCAGAACCTGGAAATCGCCTGGCGCTGGACTACCCAGAACTATGGACCGAACCCCGAATTCAATTACGAATCCACGCCAATCATGGCCGATGGTGTCCTTTATGCCACAGCCGGTCGTCGCCGTGATGTCGTGGCAATCGACCCGGTGACCGGCGAGAACCTGTGGATGTTCCGTTATGACGAAGGTGCCAGGCGCGGTCCCCGTGTCAATTCCGGTCGCGGCGTCTCCTACTGGCGTAATGAGAATGGCGAGTCCCGCATTATTACGGTCACGCCCGGTTATTACCTGATCTCCCTGGACACCGCGACAGGCAAACCGGATCCGGCCTTTGGTGAAAACGGTATTGTTGACCTGCGTGTTGGTCAGGAAGATCGTTTCGATATTGATATTGAAAGCATTCCCTCCGGCCTGACCGCGCCACCGGTGATAGTCGATGGCGTCATTGTTATCGGTGCAGCCTTTCCGTCGGGTGGCTCGCCACGGTCCATGCGGGGACCTGCCGGTAATATCCGCGGTTATGATATTCGCACAGGCGAAATGTTGTGGATCTTTCACACCATTCCCCAGGAAGGCGAGTTCGGTACGGAAACCTGGCGCAACAACAGTAATGAATTTACCGGCAATGCCGGTTCCTGGGCCACCATGTCCGCTGACCAGGAACGCGGCATCGTCTATGTGCCGGTAGAGGCGGCCACAGGTGACATGTATGGCGGTCACCGTCCTGGCGATAACCTGTTCAGCCAGTCCCTGGTGGCGCTGGATGCCAGAACCGGTGAGCGCATCTGGCATTTCCAGTTTATTCATCACGATGTCTGGGATTACGATCCCCCGACGGCACCTGTACTGGCAGAACTTGAAGTCGATGGTGAAACCATTCCGGCGGCTATCCAGGTCACCAAGCAGGGCATGGTCTATACCCTGAACCGGGTGACCGGTGAACCCGTGTGGCCTATCGAGGAACGGGCAGTACCGCAATCCAGTGTCCCTGGCGAGCAGTTATCGCCCACGCAACCGATTCCAACCAAGCCCGCGCCTTTTGAACGCCAGGGCCTGACGGAAGATGACCTGCTCGACTGGACACCGGAGATCAAGGAAGAAGCCCTGCGTATCGTCGAACAATTCACCTATGGACCACTGTATACACCGCCTTCCCTCATTACTGAGTCCAATGGCGGCACCATTTTCATGCCCGGTTACGGGGGTGGTGCCAACTGGCAGGGTGTGGCTTTTGATCCGGAAACGAACATGTTGTACGTGCCATCAACCTCCCATCCCATGAGCGTTGGCCTGACCGAGGATTCCTTCTTCCAGGACAGTGACTTTGACTATGCCATGGGACGAGGCATTCGCCTTGAGGGACCTTTTGGTTTGCCGCTGATCAAGCCGCCTTATGGCCGCATCACGGCCATTGACATGAATGAAGGTGAGCATGAATGGATGATGGCCAATGCCGATACGCCGGAAGAGATTCTCGAGCATCCACGCCTGCGCGGCGTTGATATTCCGGAACGCACCGGACACGGCGACCGCGGCGGTCTGCTGGTCACCAGGTCACTGCTGTTTGCCGGTGAAGGTGCCGGGCTTTACGGCGGACAGACTGGTGGCGGCCCGATGTTCCGTGCCCATGACAAGGCTACCGGTGAGATCATTGCCGAATTTGAATTACCGGCCAAGCAAACCGGCCTGCCCATGACCTACCAGATCGATGGCGTGCAGTATATTGTCGTGCCGATCGGTGACACGGGGCATATCGGGGAACTGGTGGCGCTCAGGGTCGC
>CAZROW010000071.1:0-14091 GCA_964601805.1 uncultured Enterobacteriaceae bacterium | reverse complement strand
CGGGTTTTCATCCCGGCAACAGGGGTTCGAAACCCCTAGGGGACGCCAAACAAAACCCTCACTGCAAAGCAGTGGGGGTTTTTTTTGGCGCCCCCTGCGGGAATTTCGAGAACCCCTCGGGTTCGACAGTCGAGCATTGCCTGAAAGGCAATGCACCGACTGGACGCGCGCAGTCCAAGCGCGCCCACCAGCCCAGCGCAGCTGGGCAGTGGGTGAATTGCGATAGCAATTCATCAAACCCCATGACCTTCAGGTAAACATTTGTACTAATCAAAATCTGTGCTGCCCCGGGCGCAAGCCCTGAGCCCGCAGGACGAACCCACCCAATCCCGATGTCATTCCAAACCTGAATAAGTTACTGTAACCCTACGAATCCAACTTAGAATTTCCCACCCAGCATGAAAAACTTCCTGTCCCTGCTACTAATAGCTTCAACCTCCCTAACCGCCAGTTGCACAGTAATAACAGTCACCGGCGCCGCAGTAGGTACAGCCGCCACAGTCACCGGAGTCGCTGTCAAAACCACAGGCTCAGCCGTAGGTGCAGTTATTCCAGATAAAAAAGACGATGAAGAAGAAAAAGAATAAAAAGTTTTTTTCTATGCCCAGTTACCTACCAATCCACCTCAAACTATGTCACGCTTTTTGGCGTTCAGACGTTAACTTTACTACTGACTGGATGTACAACTAAAAGCCAGGGAATTGAGATTCCCGGGCGTACTGAAAAATTACCGCTCGCCTATTATTAATAAGTGAGCATGTTCATCCAAAATCGAGTTTGCGTCATATAAAATGTGATTAGTTAGAATTACTCATGAAAATCCGCAAATACTACCCCCAAGACAAACCCGCCCTGATAAACCTCTGGCAAACCGTCTTCCCCAACGACCCGCCATACAACAACCCGGACCAGGTCATCCAGGAAAAACTGAAAACAGATGACCTCATATTCATAGCAGAAGCAGATGACAAACTCATAGGCGCCTGCATGGCAGGCTACGACGGTCACCGCGGCTGGTTATACGCCGTAGCTGTTTTGCCCGAATACCGCAGAAGCAAAGCAGGGACCCGGTTAGTTGAAGAGGCTATCGCAACACTAAAAGAAATAGGCTGCGCAAAGGTAAACCTGCAAATACGCAGCACAAATCATGAGGTAGCCGATTTCTATAAAAGTCTTGGATTTACAACAGAAGACCGGCTTAGTATGGGGAAGCTTTTAATCTAGAAAGGCCTGCAATCAGCTCATCAATCCTGAAACTCCAGAAACTCAAATGTCAGTTCATCACACTCATGCTTCACATAAGGCACATCGGCCACCAGTAACACATCTGACCTGGTATAAGGCTCCGCAAAATAAACCGGATCGGTTGCCACGTACTCCCGCACCAGACGCAGTGGATTTTCTTCCAGGTGAAAACGTTCCACCACGTGCAACTGGTCTGAATGGCTCACCGGCGGGGCTATGACACCAGGCTCAAAACCGATGGTGTCCACCACCAGCACATCGTCCTCCCAGTGCCCGATGGAGTGTCCCGCATAGGAAGGCTCAATGTCAGCCGGGTGCTCATCCATATCCATGTGAATGATTCGCTCATTACTGTACAGCCCGTAGTTAATGACGATGCGATCACCTTCCTGCTGTATACGATTGACCGGGCCATCATGCACCCAGTCAAAAATAATGGAGGTAGGCTCACAACGAAGACGCGGATTGTCCTCCACTGACCATTGTTCAAAGGCATCGGCTTCGCGCTTGCCACGTTCGGTCAGGGCGACCGGTGGCGGGCCCCAGCCGGCATCGGGAATATTAACCGGCTCAATGGCACCGGACTCGATGCCTGCTTTCATGCTCTTGGGAACCAGGCTCACCATCTGTCCGGAAGGGGGACGAGCCACCACGTATTGCTCCTGGGCCCAGTCACCGGAAATATTCGGCTCACCACTCATCAGACGCATGGGACGGTCGGAGATATCCACTTCCGGCGTGTCCAGTTGATCGTTGCGGTTAAGTTCGGCGGCATCGCCGATGGTGACGTTTTCCAGGTAACAGGAACCCGGGTCGGTGCGGTGGCGGAAACCGTAGATGGTCACGGGCAGGCCATCGGCAAACATTTCCTTTGACCAGCCGGAACGACGCATCAGGGTGGCGGCACGCATTTCGCAGCGCATCGCCACGGTGCCGCCGTCTTCGGTATCGGCATCCAGGTAGAGGTAGGAATGCGGGTTGACGAAATCGATCCCGGTGATGGTACCGGTAATCACGGCATCCTTTGAGCGGTCAAAGCGGCCGAAGCCGTGGTGTGCCCACGCACTGGAGGCAAAGCCAAGTGCGGAGATCGCCAGCAATACACCGGCCCGGTATTTCAGTAAGTCTTGCATTGTTTCCCCCATGTCATTTGCTGGTAATGGCGCCAGCAGCTATTTATACAATACTATAAGCCAGTATTGATAATTAGTGCAGGGGGAAAGGTCATGCAAAGGCGTAAATTCGTGAAATCAGCAGGGGGGCTGTTGCTGGCAGGAGGTGCCATGTCGCACATGGTACGAGGCCAGGACAGGGTCGTCAATGCAGCAGGGCAAACCATGCCGGGAACGTCCTGCCAGCCGACTGTGCGTCTTACGGCCGGGCCTTATTACACCCTGGACAGCCTGCGCCGTAACGATATTCGCGAGGACCGCCCCGGTGTACCCCTGCGCTTGTCTTTTCGCGTGGTGGATGATTTTCACTGTACACCGATTCCCGGTGCCTATGTCGATATCTGGCATGCCGACGCGGGCGGCCTCTATTCCGGTGTGCTCAATGAGTTTTTTGATCACGATACCCTGCAGTTCAGTGGAGAACAGGTGGATACCCGGAACCGGCCCACCTTCCTGCGTGGTCACCAGGTGGCTGATGAACAGGGGCAGGTTGATTTCACCACTATATTTCCCGGCTGGTATTCCGGTCGCTTGGCTCATATCCACGTGCGCGCCCTGTTTCCCGGTGCCGCCCAGTGGAGTGCCTTCGTGAGCCAGTTATTCCTGCCGCAGGAAATCGAGCGAGAGGTCTGGAACGAAACGCCCTATCGCGAACGCGGCGGCAATCCCATGACCCTGGAGCGTGACCTGGTACTGCGGGGTGATCAGCAGGCACTGGACAAGTTGACGCTGCCGGTGAATCGCACTGCCAATGGACTGAAGGCCGAAATGATCCTGGCAATCTGAACATGTTGGTCCAGAGCGGCACAGTTCTCTAGCGACATGCCCCAATATACTCTGGGTTTCGGTGCTCCCCAGCAGTTATGCTGGTTCCACGGGATTTAGTCCGCTTGTTCCACGTTTCAGGTAGATTTCGCAAGGTGTGAACCGGTTCGCGACGCTTCTGCTATCAAAAGTGCATCATTACCTCAATCCTGATCACAGGACATAATTCGCAAGACAACAACGAGGTTACATAATGAAGATGAAAGTAATCAGTACAACCATTGCCGCCACGGCAATGTTAATGACCCAGGCAGCCCAGGCCGACGAAGTGAAGGGAGGCGCCAAAGCGGACTTTAATGCTGATGAACTGATCGTCCCATGCGTCCAGATTGAAGGTTACAGTGCGGCAGCAGATGGCACTTACTTTGACCTAATCTTTGATCGCCGTGGCAAATCTTTCAACTATGAACTCAAGTTCGGTGAAGTGGAAGATACTGCCATGTGTGAAGATATCGCCAACTATGCGCTGTTTGTCGATGATGACGCCGATGACGGTGAAGATGATCCCGAGGACAATATCCTTGCCTCCTGTGAAGTGACCCATGTAGCAGAGGAACAGACGGCTGCCAGTATCAGTCTTAAGGCCAAGGAGCTGGAAGCTGGTGATTACTATGCCGTAGTTTCTTCCGGAGAAGACAACACGCTGACTTCTGAAACGAAAACTATTGAAGAAGACGAAGTGGAGTTTGAATTTTCCAGCAATACTGATGACGTCTCTGATGGTGCAGAAGCCATTGAAGCCAGTTTTATCGTGGACAAGAGCGTCACTGCTGAACTCTTCGATGGCACAGATACCCTGGTCATGAGTGAAACGGTCAGCTGCATCGTGAACATGGAAGAGGCGGAAGAGGAAGAAGAGGAAGAGGAAGAAGAGAGCAGCGAAACCTGATTCTTTTCGACCACTGATTCCTTTTTGGTAAGGAAAAACAAAAACCCGCATCAATGGATGCGGGTTTTTTTATGCCTGGGTTTTACGCCTGGTTGTTAACGGAAACCACCGAGCGAATCATCTTCCTCCGGACGGTTCATATCCTGCTCAAAGTACTCTTCCCAGATTTTTGCCCAGGGCCGGTCGTACAGGTCGTAGACCGTGTAATCGATAGTGGTGCCCGGTGAGACCTGGGTGGCGCGGCCATCCTCGCCCAGAAAGATGGTCTGGTTACAGTGCTCGTAGGTAATCGGGGCAAAGTCGGCATACTCACCCTGCCAGGAATAGAAGCTGATGTTGCGGACAGGCTCAACGAACACTTCCGGATCATAAAAGATTGTTTCATGTTCCAGGCCGATGAACTCACCAGTGTCGTCATGGCGTTCGGACCAGATCTCGATTAGTTGCAGCTGGCTGGAATACTCCCAGCTGCTGTGGGTAAACCAGCCCTGGATGTTTGACGTCCAGGACACCAGGGTGTGGCCATCCCAGAAGCCAATGCTTTCACCAAGCCAGTGGCGCACATCCGGTCCCAGTCGTGGCACGGCATTGGGATTGTCCTCATCGATAATGAATTCGCGGCCGATTTGCACCTGGCGAATGGCATTGTCAGTGCCGCCCATGAACTGTACCCGTCCGGGTACCACCATGATATCCAGCGGACGGGGGCCACCGGGACCCGACCACCAGCGCATGATGCCTTCCGGGCGGCAGAACATCAGCGAAAACTGGGCGGCATTGGTGTTGGCCTTGTGATACATCTGCTGGACATACCGTTCCTGGTATTCCGGGGTAAGCAGCGACAGGATGGTAGGCATCTGGTTGGCCCAGCCCATGACCCATTGTGGTGGCTCGGCATAATCCTGGGGCAGGTTGGCATCATTGCCACCGCGACGGCCGGTGGCAAAGGCCAGGTCCAGGTTGCGGCTGTAACGACCGTTCCAGTCGGGCACACTGGTTCGGTCATGTTGCGTGGGACCACCACGGGATTCAGCTTCGGCCAGCAGGGCGTCGTAATGCGCCCGTGCAGAAGTGTAGGGGTAGGGACTGACAATAGCCTCCCGCGGATAGTCCCGGTCGCAATTGCCCCAGGAGGCGGTGGCCGGATCGTTGCCAATGACAGCACTGGGACCGGAGGTGTAATCACCGCGCATGGAATCCAGGGCGATGGGACTGTTGCAGCGGTAGTAACGCGGGTCCATCCATAAGTCACGGTCCGCGTAAAAGTCATCGGACGTAAACAGGTCGCGGGGCAGGGGGGTGATGCCTTCAGGGACTTCACCACCCGTGGTAGCCTCATTGATTTCCCAGTACCAGGGGGTCACCGAGCCCACCATCTGTTCTTCCGGGTAGCCATCGTAGGGCGCCAGGTCCAGGGGGACCGGCTGGCCGCGGGAAGGGGTTTGCGCCGGGACTTCAGCAACTGCAACATCAGCTACGGCTACATCAGGGGAGGCTGTTTGGTTGGCAGGCTGCTCCTGAGAGCACGCCGACACCAGGCACAGTCCGAGCACTGCAGTCGATCGTGACAGCGATTTCGAAAAAGGGTCCATGGGTGATGGTGTTTTTGTCATCCTGTAAAGTCTCTTCATGGTGTCCAGCTTGCAGTCGGAGCGGCAAGAGCCTGCTCGCCGATATGTTCGGCACCGGTGACACTGTCGCAATGCATGTCGGGCTCAGGCGGCTGGCCTGGCGGGCATCGGTACAGGCCGCCAACACGGGTGCCGCCGGGTTCGCCATTGCGCAAGGGGTTCAATGCCACGCTGAAGACCGTGCCCCGGGTAAAGGTGCTGGCGGAGACACCCTCACGGGCACTGAAGGCTGCCCCTTCCATTTCCACCGACCAGGTAACACGGTTGCCATCGGCATCGCGTACCAGGGCATCGCGGGCAGCATTGAGCGGCACAAAATTGATTTGCAGGTGACTGGCATCGGGATTGATATTGTCCACGACACCGGTGAACACATAGGTGATGTCACGGTTATACATGGCAAAGGAATGATGTGCCTGGAGTGACTGGCTGCCTGGCAAAAAAAACAAAAGACACAGGCGGGCTATGACGATGACGGACTTTTTCATTCTTGTTGTCCTTCCCCTTGAAGCGTTACCACGAGTATAGGAAATGGCACCATGACAAACCAGCCCAAAACTTCGGGGCAGGGGCGTGTTGCGCCTGAAGTACCCGGTAAATTAAAAGCTGAACTATGGTGGTCGTGATGATAGTCTCTCATCAAGACTTCCACCAAGAGAACGTCAGTATTGCTAAGGCATTCCAGAGAAATTTACGGAAACCTGAAAACCAAAAAGAACACTATGATGACATTGATAAAAAACCTGTTTACCGCATTTACCCTGACACTGCTGGCTGCCTGTGGTGGCGCCAGTGACAGCCAGAGCGCTTCCACGCCTGCGCCAATGCCGGAACCGGCCAACGCTACGGCCGGGATGCCTGAAGAGCAGGGCGTACTTGCCCCGATCCGGGTTTCCGGTTCCTACTGGATTGAGCTGAGCCCGGTGATTGTTGCTGCGAACCGTTATTACCCGGAGCAACTGGAGGTGGGCAGTGGTGGAATAACCCGTATTACTTCCGGCGAGGCTGATATTGCCACCAATGCCGAAACGCAGTTGCTGCGCGAGTCCCTGAAAAATCCGGACCTGCGCATTATTGCCACGGTCACCGAGAGTTTTTACCGCCTGGTGGCCCGCCGGTCTGCCGGCATCGAAACCCTGGCTGACCTTGAAGGCAAGCGTGTGATGCTGCCGCGCAATACCTCGGCCAATTACTACCTGGTGGCCATGCTGGAAACCGTGGGGCTGACCGAAGATGACGTCACCATCGTTTCACTGCCTCCGGCCACTGATGACCAGACCGGCATGGACAGAATGTCCGATGCCCTGGCCGCCGGCGATGTCGATGCGATTTCTATCTGGGAACCTGAACCCGATGATGCCATTCATGCCCTGGGTGATGATGCCATCGTGTTCCAGGATCGCAGTGTGTACCGAGAAGTATTCAACCTGCATGCCCGTGCACCTGACCTGGCAGATCCCGCAAAAAGGGCTTCCATTGTCGCCTTCCTGAAAGCCTTGCTTGATGCCCGTGATGCGCTGTTGGCAGATCCCGAGCCGCTGTGGCCAATCTCCGCCGAAGTGATTCCCTTCAACGTGGAACAGATCGCTGCGGGATGGCCGGAAATGGAATTCCCGATCGATATTATTCCCGACATGCTCGATGTCCTGGAACGTGAAGACAAGTGGGTTGCGCTTGAAACTGACCGGGAGCCACGTTCCCGCGAGGAACTGGCTGTCTTTATCGACCCCTCACCCCTGGCAGAAGCCAAGGCCATGCGCTAGATAACACCACCTCGGGCCGGGATTTGCCCCGGCCCGGGTTGCCTGTTGTGATCTACCGGTATCAGCCGGTAGCGAGCACAAAAGTTTTCCATGATTTACGCCGGTGTGAATGCGATAATCGGCGCCTGTGCCTGCGGGCAATGTTCGTTATACGTTGAAAGTGAAAACACGCTATGGCTTATCTGTTTGCCCTTATTCTCCTTTGCTGGTTCCTTGCCTGGTTTTTCCTTTTCCGCAAGCGTCGGGATACCCTGCAAAACATGTTCGATGCCCAGGCAGCGATGGAATCTGCGCAGTCGCCTGAAGAAAAAAAGGCGGCGGCCAAGCAGGTGCTGGCCATTATCGATGAAGAAGAACTGGCCGGCGTAGTGGTTGATGATGCCCGGGCTTCTGCCGTGAAAGTCTTGCGTTACAGCTAGCTGCCTGGCGGATTTTTCAGCAGGGGCAGCAATTCTGAAAGTGATTTCACCACTGTGAGCGGTTCTTCACCGGGCACCGGCTGTTCAGCATTGTCCTCGGGATCAAACAACACCACGTCCATCCCCACGCCTCGGCCGCCTCTTACATCCCAGACCGGGTCATCTCCGACAAACAGGCTCTCTTGCGCCGTCACACCGGCCAGTTCAAAGGCATGTTCAAAGATGGCCGGGTGGGGCTTGCGCACCCCCACATCCATGCAAAACACCTGGTGATCAAGCCAGGGTGCCAGGCCGAGCGCTGTCAGCTGTTCTGACCACATTTTCCGGGATGAGCCCCAGGGGGTGTTCGAGATAATACCCGTGACCAGTCCCCGGTCCTTGATGGCAATGAGGGTTTCAAGGGCACCGGGAGCGGGATTGGCCAGTGCCAGGTTGGGAGACATGAAAGCCTCCACCAGGCCGGGCATCAGCGGGTGGTCAGGGTGCAGCAGGCCGAAAAGGGCTGCCAGGCGGTCTTCCAGGGGCGTAATCCTGAGATCTTCGCGTTCCACGTTGTACTGCCAGGCGCTTTCCAGGATCACCGCGGGTTCAAACACCAGGCCTTCGCGGCGCAGGTAGGCCAGTGCGTTGAGCAGGCACTTTTCCAGGACAGGGGCAAATTCTTCTTTGTTGTAGTAGGAAACAAGCGTGTTGCCCATATCGAAAAAGACGGCTTTGTAAGGCATAAGGCTCCTGTTACTGGCTGTCTGTTTCCTGGAGTATGCCATGAAACATGAGGACAGCATGGCAGTGTGTTGTTGAGAAGTCGTCCCTAAGGTATTGAAAATAAAGGTTGACCGGCGGTTATATACCCTGTAATGTATTTACCAAGCTACAAGTTAGTCAAAGTTTGTCCCTTCCCGAACGCAGCGATTACCCAATTTCTCGTCCAGTAAGTTCCAAATTTCAGTCTTTATTTGTGCGATCCCGCCTTCAAAAGAGGGCGACTATTATTATGTAATTTACTGGAGTTTTTTCCATGTCAGACAAAGTAAACGGAACCGTTAAATGGTTCAACGAATCTAAAGGTTATGGTTTTATCGAGCAGGAATCAGGCAAGGACGTTTTTGCCCATTTCAGCGAAATCGTTGGTGATGGATTCAAAACACTGGCCGAAGGCCAGCGTGTTGAGTTCATGGTTACTCAGGGCCAGAAAGGTCCTCAGGCAGAGCAGATCGTTGCCCTGTAAGTAATCACACTCAAGTGATTCGAAAAGGCAGTCTGGAAACAGGCTGCCTTTTTTATTGCCCCTGACTTTTTGTTGATTGCGTTTTTACCACGCGCTTACTGCACTAGCTATACCGGTGTGCCGGTTATTTTTGCGAGCTCGAATGGTGCGCCAAGTCCCTGACAACCCTCGTAAAAAAGCCGTTGACAAGGCAGTTTTTCCGTCATAATGTTGTTTTTAGCAACAAGTTCCACCGAGTTTGCCCTCCATGTTACGTAGCAATTCCTGTAATTCTCGTCCTGAAGGCGCCAAATCACGTGTACTGGTGCAATAGGTCCGCTAGCAATAATATAAAGCGAAGCGGCAATTTTTAAATTTCGACAGGAATACTACCAATGTCAGAGAAAGTCAGCGGAACCGTTAAATGGTTCAACGAAAGCAAGGGTTACGGTTTTATCTCTCAGGAATCAGGCCCCGATGTATTTGCCCATTTCAGTGCCATCCAGGGTGAAGGTTTCAAAACCCTGAAAGAAGGCCAGCAGGTGGAGTTCATCGTCGGCGAGGGCCAGAAAGGCCCCCAGGCTGAGCAGATCACACCGCTCTAAGCATTTAGAATGAGCATTTAGAATAAGCATTAAATAAATGCCAATAAAAAAGCAGGCCACGAGGCCTGCTTTTTTTTCGTCCGGGAAAATTATTTGTCCGGATAATCCCTGAAGGTCGGACCGGTGTACAGCTGGCGCGGCCTGCCGATCTTGAAGGGGTTGGAAATCATCTCGTGCCAGTGTGCCACCCAGCCCGGTGTTCTGCCGGTAGCAAAGATCACCGTGAACAGGTTGGTGGGAATGCCAATGGCCTTGAGAATAATACCGGAATAGAAGTCCACGTTGGGATACAGATTGCGGCTGACAAAGTATTCGTCTTCCAGGGCAATCTTTTCCAGTTCCTTCGCAATGTTCAGCAGCGGATCGTTCTCGACGCCCAGCTCGTCGAACACGTTCTTGGCCGCATCGCGCAGCACGTGTGCACGCGGGTCGAAGTTCTTGTAGACACGGTGTCCAAAGCCCATCAGCTTGACGGGGTCATTCTTGTCCTTCACGCGGCTGATGTATTCAGGAATGTTTTTCACATCCCCTATTTCATTGAGCATGGTCAGCACGGCTTCGTTGGCACCCCCATGGGAGGGGCCCCACAGGGCAGTGATGCCGGATGAGATACAGGCATAGGGGTTGGCACCAGTGGAGCCGGCCAGGCGCACCGTGGACGTGGAGGCATTCTGCTCGTGGTCGGCGTGCAGCAGGAAGATCTTGTCCATGGCATCGGCCAGTACCGGGCTGGGCGTATATTCCTCGCACGGATTGCCGAACATCATGTACAGGAAGTTCTCGGAAAAGCTCAGGTCATTGCGTGGGTACATGAAGGGCTGGCCAATGGAATACTTGTAGGTCATGGCCGCCAGGGTCGGGATCTTGGCAATGAGGCGTTCAGCCACGACCCGGCGCTGCTCAACACTCTCGATCTTGAGATCGTTGTGATAGAACGCGGACAGGGCACCCACGGCGCCGATCATGATGGACATGGGATGGGCGTGACGGGGAAAGCTGATGAAAAGATTACGGATTTGTTCATGCACCATGGTGTGGTGCTTGATGTTATCCACGAAAGTGGCTTTTTCTTCTGCGTTTGGCAACTCGCCATTCAGGAGCAGGTAACAGCACTCCATGAAATCGGATTTTTCGGCCAGCTGCTCAATGGGATAACCGCGGTAGAGCAGTACACCCTTGCCACCGTCGATATAGGTGATGGCTGATTCGCAGGAAGCTGTGGACATAAAGCCCGGGTCATAGGTGAAGATGCCTTTGCCCACCAGGCTACGGACATCCACGACGTCAGGGCCGGTAGAGCCCTCGTAAACGGGTAACTCGATGGGCTCGTCAATGCCATCCACTGACAACTGAGCTTTTTTCTCAGCCATAAGGACTCCTATTCAGAGATTGTAAAACGGTGACGAACAGCAGGGGGATACTGCGCGTTGTTACGGAGGGAGAACACTATCCGTTGGGCACAAAATTGTCAATTGAACTGGCAGTGAAAACTGCCCGTATGTTCAAGGTGGTGATACAAGTCTGCCCGGTCTTCAAATTGCACTGAAATGTCGCATAAGACTCCAATATTTAAGGAAAAGTTTTTCATGTCCATACCGTGTAATTTTGATGAAAAAAGACGAAAAAAGATTCAAACCGGGGGGCGAGTTGAGGCATAATAGCGACCGTTTTCGCGATGCAACAAAAGACTGATAAGTTTTATTTATCAAAGAATATAAAACTGATAACTAACTAAATGCCGTGAATTTTTCCGGCATTTCAAAGAGGACGCAGTGAAACCCACCTCGAATAAAGACCGGCCGGTCAATCTTGATATCAGCACCATCCGTCTGCCGTTGGCAGCCTATACATCAATCACCCACAGAATATCCGGTGTCATCATGTTTGTTGGCATTGGCATTCTGCTGTGGATGCTGGAACGGTCCCTGGCAGGTCCGGCTGAATTTGCCCAGCTGCAGGAAACCCTGTCATCCCCCCTGGTGACTTTCATTGTCTGGGGTGTACTTTCCGCACTGGCCTACCACCTGGTGGCCGGCGTCAAGCACCTGCTGATGGACATGGGCATCGGTGAGAGCAAGGACGCCGCACCGCGCGGTGCGATGATTGTCATAGTGGTGAGTGCGATCCTGATTATCGCCCTGGGAGTGTGGTTATGGTAACCAGTGTCACAAGTTTTGGTCGCAGCGGCCTGTCTGACTGGCTGATCCAGCGCGTCAGTGCGGTGATCGTGCTGCTATACGTGTTGTGCCATGTCGCCATTATCCTCAACAGGCCCGACATGGATTACATCAGCTGGCGTGCCCTGTTTGCTGATACCTATATGAAAATATTCAGCCTCATTACCCTGGTTGCCCTGTGTGCCCATGCCTGGATAGGGATGTGGACCGTGGCAACCGATTACCTCACCACGCGCATGTTGGGCGCCAGGGCGACGTTCTGGCGTCTGCTGTTCCTGGTCATCTGTATCGCAGCGCTGCTGGTGTACCTCATCTGGGGCATCATGATTTTATGGAGTGTGTAGACCTTGGCTAATATTCGAACCATGACCTTTGACGGTCTCATTGTGGGCGGCGGCGGTTCCGGCCTGCGCGCTGCATTGCAGTTAAGCCAGTCCGGTTACAACACGGCTGTCATTTCAAAAGTATTCCCGACCCGTTCGCACACCGTGTCCGCCCAGGGTGGTATCACCTGTGCCATTGCCAGTACTGATCCTGATGATGACTGGCGCTGGCATATGTATGACACGGTCAAGGGCTCCGACTATATCGGCGACCAGGACGCCATTGAATACATGTGCAGTGAAGGCCCCCAGGCCGTATTTGAACTGGAGCACATGGGGCTGCCGTTTTCCCGCAACCCGGACGGACGAATTTACCAGCGGCCCTTTGGCGGCCAGTCCCGTGAATACGGCAAAGGTGGCCAGGCGGCAAGAACCTGTGCTGCAGCTGACCGTACCGGTCATGCCTTGTTGCACACCCTGTACCAGGCCAACCTGAAGAACAACACGCAGTTCCTGAACGAGTGGTATGCCATTGACCTGGTCAAGAACCAGGCCGGGCACGTAGTCGGCCTGATTGCCATCTGCATCGAAAATGGCGAGGTGGTTTTCATCAAGTCCAAGGCCACAGTGCTGGCCACCGGTGGTGCAGGGCGCATCTATGCCTCCACCACCAATGCCCTGATCAATACCGGTGACGGTATCGGCATGGCCATGCGTGCGGGCTTTCCCATGCAGGACATGGAAATGTGGCAGTTCCACCCGACCGGCATTTACGGTGCAGGCACCCTGGTCACTGAAGGGTGTCGTGGTGAGGGCGGTTACCTGATCAACAAGGACGGGGAACGTTTCATGGAACGTTATGCGCCCAATGCCAAGGACCTGGCAGGACGTGACGTGGTGGCACGCTCCATGATTATCGAGATTCTCGAGGGTCGCGGCGTCGGTCCCGATGCCGATCACGTGCTGCTTAAACTCGACCACCTGGGTGAAAAAGTCCTTAACGAAAAGCTGCCGGGCATTCTCGAGCTGTCCCGCACCTTTGCCCATGTTGACCCGGTCAAGGAACCCATTCCGGTGATTCCGACGTGTCATTACATGATGGGCGGCATTCCGACTAATGTGCATGGCCAGGCCCTGGCGGCAACTTCTGATGGCAGCGACAAGGTTATAGAAGGCCTGTTCTCCTGTGGTGAGGCGGCCTGTGTGTCTGTCCATGGCGCCAACAGGCTGGGCGGTAATTCACTGCTGGACCTGGTGGTCTTCGGTCGTGCTTCCGGCATCTATATCGAGAAGATGCTCAGCGGCGGTGTCGAACAGCAGGAAGCCAGCGAGTCTGATATTGAAGCGGCCATGGGTCGACTGAATCGCCTGAATAACTCGTCATCCGGTGAAAAGACCGCGGACCTGCGCAAGGAACTGCAGAACATCATGCAGAATCATTTTGGTGTCTTCCGCAAAGGTGATTTCATGCAGGAAGGAATCAAGAAACTGCAAAGCCTGCGCGAGCGCATCGAGAAACAGCACCTGGAAGACAAGAGCGATACCTTCAATACCGCACGTATCGAGGCACTGGAACTGGAAAACCTGTTTGAGGTGGCCGAAGCCACTGCCATCGCTGCCGAAGGCCGCAACGAAAGCCGCGGCGCCCACGCCCGCGATGACTTCACCGAACGTGATGACGAAAACTGGCTGTGTCATTCCCTGTACTTCCCCGAGACCAAAACCCTGGGCAAGCGCAAGGTGAATTTTGAGCCGCACACAGTGCCGACGTTTGAGCCGATGGAAAGGAAATATTAACGGACGATAAAAGGATAAAAGGATAAAAGGATAAAAGG
>CAZROW010000070.1:7853-14292 GCA_964601805.1 uncultured Enterobacteriaceae bacterium | reverse complement strand
GACTATCAATGAAACGTTGACGCTGCGTGGTGGTATCACCAACCTGTTGGATACCCAGCCGGAGATAACGGGTCGTCAAGCCGGGTACCCACCGGGGACGGACCTGTCGGCGGTCTGTGGTGGCGCGCCGGGTTGCGTCAACCCGACCGCTCCCCAGCTGGCCTCCACCGGTGCCGGAATAACCAGCCCGGGTTACTATGACGTGTTGGGACGCCGTTTCTTCCTCGGTATGAAAGCGCGTTTCTAATGTAAAGCAAGATAGACCTTGTAAAACCATTAACGGCGGGCCTTTGGCCCGCCGTTTTTTTTCAAGGATTCTTTTTCCAAGGGCTTTGCCTCGTTGGTTGACCCTTTTTATTTCTTGCTGAACTCCCACCAGGCCAAATTTGGGTAAACCCATTGTTTTGAATAAAAGCCTGAAAAACCATTCTGATTTGATAGAATGGCGATTCAATTTTTAAAAGGCACCTCTATTAATAGAGGCGCCCTAAAGGGAAATTACGGACATGAAAATCAATAAAACCCTGCCATGTTCCCTGTGCATGCTGGTATCAGTCGCGGTCTTCGCGGCGGACAATACCGACGCGGTCATTATGGATGCCAGCCCCTGCCTGGATATCGTCAGCCCGATAGAGCGCCTGGCCTGTTTCGAGGAACGGGCGAATGCAGCGCAAGGCCGTGGCACTGCTATCCCGCAGCAGAACCTGCCGGTCGTGTCGATCCCACGCGCTTCGAGGCAGCAACCGGCACAATCTCCCCCACAAGTTGAATCCCAGCCTGCGTCCGAGACACCGCAAGAAGTAGCGCGCGAAACAGACCATGCCAGCACTCCACAGGCTGACAGCGTCGAAAACAGATTCGGATTACCCGAAGAGAAGGTCAATGAAAAGGCGCAGGCAAATGAATTGATCGCCAGGGTGGCCGAGATCAAGGAGCTCGGTCGCAACCGTTTCCTTATTACCCTGGAAAACGGCCAGGTCTGGGAACAAATGCAAACCAGACGCTTCGCTTTGGCGGAAGGCGACGAGGTCCGGATCTACCCTACGCGCTGGGGAAGTTCATACCGTCTTTCCTCCCAGTCCCACAAAGGTTACATCCAGGTTCAGCGTCTCCGGTAATGCCATACACCGATGACCAGAAACTTTTAAAAATCAAAGAAAAATCAAAAGAGCCAGACTAACTTGATCCAGTCACTTCTGGACAATGCTGCTTCCTCGATTGGGACACAGCCTGTCTAAATCTGAAAATGCCCTGCTTTCTCAGGCTGATAGACAATCTTTTCGACTTTAACCGTGACCGTCTTGCCGGGCTGGTCCTGGTATTGCTCGCTTTGGCCTTCGGTCATCCCAATCAGTGTCCGGCCAAGCTTGGAAAACACAGAAACATGATTGTCTGCCTCATCGGCAGCTGAGGGATACACCAGTTTTATTTCGGTTTGTGTTTTTTCGGGCCTGGAAATTGTCACCTCCAGAATACAGTTCATGGTGACAACATTGGGTGGTATTTCCTTTGGTCCCACCATTTTGCCTTTTCTTAATTTGCGCAACAGGTCCTGTCCATCCTGGTATGTCTCCCCCTGGGCATCGTCCAGCAGGTTATCAATTCTCCAGATATCCAATGAAGAGGTGATGAACCGACTGGTTTCAAAACGCTTTCTTTTCTCCATCAACAACTCCAGCTACGTGGCTAGTACTTTGCATTACCAAGACATTGCTCGATTGGTAAAAATTTCAGGCTGTTTGTCTGAATTGTTAACTGCCCGGGAAAACGGGGACAGAGCCCGATCAGCACAGTCAGCGCGTGTAGCCAGAGTTTGAAAGGATCCCGGATATCCAGGATGGATGCTACCAGTTCAGCCAGGTTAACACTGGATTACTTGGACACAATCTCGGTAAAGGTCTCTGCCAGGAAGCGAAATTCATATTCAGCCGATGGCCAAGAAATTAAGTGTGCGTTACCGGATTGACGGCGCCCTGCAGGAGTTACTGGAGTTGGATAGAACCAGCCTGGGCCCAATAGTTGCTCGCATGAAGGTCCTGGCCAAGCTTGATATCACCGAAAAACGACAGCCCCAGGATGGCCGCATTGAACTTGAGATCAAGGGCAGAAAATTCTCTTTTCGACTCTCAACCATACCCAGTATCCTGGGCGAAAAAGTCGTACTCAGGGCATTGGGCAGCGCTACGGATGCCGAGATAACTCCAATTGAAAAGCTGGGACTGTCCACGAACAACAGGGCCCTGCTCGACCAGATTCTTGCCTGCCCCAATGGTGTACTTTTTGTCACCGGACCGACGGGCTCGGGAAAAACCACCACCCTGTATTCCATACTCAACCAGTTGCGGAACCCCTCTACCAACATTATCACCGTGGAAGACCCCGTGGAAATTACCCTCGACGGTATTACTCAGGTCCAGACCAACGCTTCAATAGGCTTTGACTTCAGCAAGGCACTCAGGTCCATCTTGCGACAGGACCCGGAAGTTATTCTGGTGGGAGAGATTCGTGACCTGGAAACAGCAAAAATTGCCTCCGAAGCTGCATTGACGGGTCACCTCGTGATGGCAACCATGCATACCAACAACGCCCTCCAGGCGTTTACCCGCCTGGTGGAAATAGGTGTTGAACCATTTCTTGTTGCGCCGTCAGTCATTGGTGTCGTGGCCCAATGCCTGGTCAGGAAAATCTGCAATGGTTGCAAGGAAAGCTATGAACCGCCACGTGAATTACTGGAGACCATCTTTGACAATATTGGTGACAGCAAAGTGGAATTTTATCGCGGCAAAGGCTGCCGTGACTGTAATGACTCAGGATATTCCGGTCGCGTCGCACTACATGAGATTTTTCTGGTCAATGATGAAATTCGAAACAAGATTTCCAATGGCGCATCCATCCTGGAAATCGCGGAAGAATCCAGGAAGCTTGGATTCAAAACCCTGCGCTATGACGGCATCATGAAAGTATTACAGGGTTTTACGACGTACGACGAAGTCAACAAAGTTGCTGTTGAATAAGAAAATAGCCTGATTTCAGGGAAGCAGGATATTGGAAATTACCAATCCTGGATTGCCTTCAGGCATTTACCAAAAACGAAGACCTTTATGTACATCGAACAATGAAATTACGTCACTTTATCCCCCTCCTCCTGTTCTTGTCGACTTTGCTGGCCGCGACCAATATCTGGCTTTCCTGGCAAGTGGAGCTGCAACTGCAGGATGTGGAGGAAACCGAAGAGAATGAGTTCGCAGTCCTTCAACTGGCTGAACAGCTACGCCATACATCCGATGACCTGACCCGGTTTGCGCGTGAATATGTCCTCACCGGAAATCCGGAATACAAAGAGCATTTCAATCAGATTCGTGATATTCGTGCCGGCAGGATTCCCCGTCCGGAAGGCTATGACGGTATCTACTGGGACCTGGTGGTCGCCGGCAGACTGTCAGGGCCTGGAGCAGATCCGGCGATTGGAGGAGTCGCCCTGCACGAACTGGCGCTGGAACTGGGCATCACGGATTCGGAATACCAGCTACTCGTTCTGGCTGAAAGTCGCTCCGAGGCTTTGACCGATATTGAGCAGCTGGCATTTTCAGCCTTCGAAGGAAACTACACCCACCCGGAAACCGGAGAACAGATTACCGGCTCCCCAAACCCTGAACTGGCACATGATCTCCTCCATAACAGTAATTACCTGCAGGCCAAGGCAGATATCATGGAGCCGATTGCAAGCTTTAACGAGCAGGCCCTGCACAGGACCCGCACCATGCTGTCAGCCCTGGAAGCAGAAGCGGAAACTTTCGTGATCATGGAGTTCTTCTCAGCACTGGGCCTGATGGCCCTGATACTGTTGACCGGTCTGATCCTGTCCAACCGGGTACTGCGACGTGTTTCCCGGCTCGCTACCACAGCCACGGCAGTTGACAATGGCGACCTTGACAGCCGCAGCGGCGTTCAGGGTGACGATGAACTGGGCCTGCTTGGGCGCACCTTTGATCACATGATGGACAAGTTGTCACATACCATGAATGCGCTGAGTACTGAGAAAAAGGAAGTCGAAAACCAGAACCTGAAGCTGCATGAAATGAACGAGGTCAAGAACAAGTTCGTTGGCATGGCGGCCCATGACCTGCGCAACCCCCTGTCATCAATCCGCGGTTTTTCGGAGATCCTGCTGCAGAACAAGGAACTGGATGAGGACGATGCCCAGTTTCTGAAAGTCATTCATGACAACAGTTCCAACATGCTGCACATGGTCAACGAACTCCTTGATGTTTCGGTGATAGAAAGCGGTCACATGGAGCTCAACCTGACCGAGTTTACCTTCAGCGAACTTCTCAATGATCATTATGCTGTTCTCAACCCTATTGCCAGGGAAAAAGGAACGGTTCTTGAAACCAGTATCGAGGATGAAGGAAAAATAGTCGGCGACAACAAAAGACTTGGCCAGGTCATTGATAACCTGGTAACCAATGCCATCAAGTTTTCTCCTTCAGCAAGCACCATCAGAATTTACCTGACAGGAACAGATCAAGGCATACGCTTTGCCGTGGCCGACCAGGGGCCCGGTCTTACCGACGAAGACAAGTCCATCATGTTCAAGGATTTCCAGCGACTCTCTGCCCGACCAACCGCAGGAGAATCAAGTACTGGGCTGGGGCTGTCGATAGTCAAGCGCATAGTTGATGCCCATGGCGGTGATATTCGCGTGGAAAGTGAGTATGGGAAAGGGGCCACCTTCATCGTGGACATTCCGCGAAAAAATTCCGCCAGCGTTGATAACGGGTAACTGGAAAGCAGCAGGAAAAGCTGATCATCTCCCTGCAATTAACTGACCAGGGAAAAAAGTTATTACAGGTTTTAAACGCGAACTTCACTTAATAAGAAATCCCAAAGTAATCCTCCCCTGCCTGTTTTCAGGCTTGCTCTTGTCGCCATGTCTGACTATTCTGGCCAAAACTCAGAACAATAAAATCGTCATGCAGCAAGTTCCCCTTTTTATCAACGGCAAGTTCGTTGCTTCAAACAGTGAAAACCGTCTGAAAGTTCACAACCCGGCTGACAACAGTGTCATTGCCGAGGTACCCAATGCCACCGCGGATGAAATCGACCAGGCTGTTGCCGCAGCGAAAGAGGCCTTCAAGACCTGGCGACAGGTGCCGGTAGTTGAACGGGCGCGAATCATGATGACCTACCAGGCCCTGCTCAAGGAACACCAGGACGAGATCGCCGAATTGCTGAGTCAGGACACCGGCAAGGTCCTCGCGGATGCCCGGGGTGAACTGTGGCGCGGCATCGAGGTGGTGGAGCAGGCCATGAACATGCCATCGCTATTGATGGGCGAGACGGTGGAAAACGTGGCCCGCAATATCGATACCGCAAGCTACCTGCAACCATTAGGTGTGTGTGTTGGTATTACACCTTTCAATTTTCCGGCCATGATCCCCCTGTGGATGTTTCCCCTGGCGATTGCCGCCGGCAACACCTTCGTTCTCAAACCGTCGGAACAGGACCCACTAACCCCCGTCCGTCTGGCAGAATTATTCAGTGAAGCAGGCTGTCCTGAAGGCGTATTCAATCTGGTTCATGGTGGCAAGGACCAGGTTGAGCAGCTGTTGACCCATCCTGAGGTCAGGGCCGTTTCCTTTGTCGGTTCCGTGCCGGTGGGCCAGCAGGTCTACCGGACCGCGACGGCGCAGATGAAACGGGCGCAATGCCTGGCCGGGGCCAAGAACCACCTGGTGGTGATGCCCGATGCCAACAAGGACCAGGTCATCAATAACCTCATTGGTGCCGGACTGGGCGCTGCCGGCCAGCGCTGCATGGCCATCTCGGTGGCCGTGTTTGTCGGTCAGGCACAGGAATGGATAGATGACCTGGCCAAGACAGTGGCAGATATTCGGCCCGGACTCTGGAATGACAAGGACGCCGGCTTCGGCCCGGTAATCAGTCCCCAGGCGAAAACCCGCATCGTTGAACTAATTAACCAGGGTAAGGATGAAGGAGCGAATTGCCTGGTCGATGGTACCCAGGTCACCGTGGCAGGCCATGACCAGGGCAATTGGGTGGGCCCGACCTTGTTCCGGGATGTGACACCGAGGATGAGCATTTATCGCGAGGAAATATTCGGCCCGGTCCTGTGCTGTGTCTGCGTTGATTCCCTGGAAGAAGCCATCGGCCTGATCAACGACAATCCCTACGGCAACGGCACGTCAATATTCACCGCCAGTGGTGCAGCGGCCCGCCAGTTCCGGCATGAGGTGGAAGTCGGCCAGGTCGGTATCAATGTTCCGATTCCTGTACCGCTGCCCTTTTTCTCTTTCACCGGCTGGAAGCAGTCGTTTTACGGCGATCTGCATGCTTATGGCAAGGAGGCGGTGCGATTTTATACACAGGCCAAGACCGTCACCACGCGCTGGTTTGCCGATGAAGCCACAACCGGACC
>CAZROW010000070.1:0-7753 GCA_964601805.1 uncultured Enterobacteriaceae bacterium | reverse complement strand
CACAGGCCAAGACCGTCACCACGCGCTGGTTTGCCGATGAAGCCACAACCGGACCGAACATGACCATCCGGTTACAGGATTGAGCCGATATACAGGAAACACCAATTTTGTAGGCCGGAAATTGCGTAGCAATCTCCGGCAATCCCGAATTATGTTGTCGAACTACCATGCCGGAGATGGCCCTTTGGGCCATTTCCGGCCTACGGTGCATAGAAGATTTTAACTGGAGGTAATTTATGGACCTGGGGATCAAGGGCAGAAAAGCCATCGTCAACGGCGGCAGTGCCGGCATGGGTAAAAGCAGTGTCCTGGCACTGGCACGCGAAGGTGCCGAAGTGTATGTGTCAGCACGCGGGGAAGAGCGACTGGTACAGTCCTGTGACGACATCAGCCAGGAAACCGGTGCCAAAGTGGTTCCGATCGTTGCTGATCACAGCACGGTTGAAGGCCGGGAGAAAATTCTTGCCGCCTGCCCGGCGCCGGATATCCTGGTGGGCACCTGTGCCCCGCCACCCTTCACGCCGGATTACCGCAACATTACGGAAGCAGACTGGCAGTCCGCCATTGATATTTCCCTGTTGAGCCCGGTGGCTTTCATGAAGGCCGTGCTTGATGGCATGGTAGAGCGACGCTGGGGCAGGATCGTCAATATCGCCACGGTGGCGGCCAAGTTTCCCGGTCAAATCCGCGTGCTTTCCGGTAGCACCCGGGCGGCACTGGCCAACTATACTGTTGCCGTATCCAAGGTAGTGGCCAGACACAATGTAGTCATCAATAACATCTTGCCGGGCATGCACCACACCCCCACTGTCGATGACATGTTTGCCAAGCGCGCCGAAGCAGAAGGCATCACGTTTGACGAGGTAGTGGCCAATTTTTCGAAGGAATGGCACATCGCCTGTGATCGTTTTGGTGATCCCGATGACGTTGGCGCATTCGTGGCCCTGTTTTGCAGCCACCACGCCAACTACATTACCGGGCAAAGCCTGGTAATTGATGGAGGTGCGACCACCGCCACTTTCTGATGCCGGTTTTCAAACTTCCTTAACGTGCCGGGTTTTCCAGGGGTGCGGTGCGGTCTGCATATTCCTCGTTGTAAATCTTGCGGTTGGTAAACAGCCACTGGCCATCCACTTTGCGCAGGCTGCTTTGAAAATGACCATAGGCTTCGGTGTAGCCTTTGCGCTCGGCATTGCGGTTATTCATGATGAACCAGTAAGCCCGGCTGACGGCCGTATCACCCTCCACACTAATGGCCAGATTAGTAATGAAGTGGCGTTTACGGGCCGGGCGCAGCGGCGCATCCTCGGCCTCTTCCGCTGCAAATCCGGCTGCCATACCACGTATCTCTTCCGCGATGGCCTGTCTGCCCACCGCCTGGCCACCGGCCCAGTCCAGCACACCGTTTTCAGTAAAGGTGCCGGCATAGGCTTCTGCATCCAGCCAGTTCATGGCATACATGTAACGCGCCTCCAGGTCCTCGATCAGTGAGCGGTCCAGCGCGTAATTGTCGTTATAGCGATCCGATTGAGCATTGGACGCGGCATAAACCAGGCAGGCGCCGCCCAACAAGCCGGCCATTACGAGCAGTATATTCTTGCCACCACGACCCAGGAACACGTTAAAACGATTTGCAGATTTCATGTGACCTCCCCTTCTGTATCTTCTTGTTCTGGTGAGATTCAGTCTGTTGCACTGACAGACAATGCCCATTTATAGCAAATCCACCCGGTTTGTAATACGTCGCCGCCATGATACCCTTTTTGGCAGACAGCCCAGCTAGTAGAAGCTTATAAAAACACAATAAAAAGAATTTATCGGGGGATCACCGCATGGCAGTCAACTTCAATCACGATGGCGGCTTTTTCGCGCCCATGCGCTTTGAAGCACAAATTGAAGATTGTGAAGTGGAGGGAGAAATTCCAGCGGATATTCGCGGCACCTTTTACCGTAGCGCGGCGGACCGGCGCTTTCCACCACTGTACGACAATGACACGCCCTACAATTCCGATGGCGCCGTGGATATGTTCCGTATCTATGACGGCAATGTCGATTTTCGCTCCCGTTATGTCCGCACGCCTCGCTATGAAGCAGAGCGCCAGGCACACAAGGCCCTGTTCGGCCTGTATCGCAATCCGCTGACATCAGACCCCAGCGTGCGGGATGTCAGTCACAATACGGCCAACACCACACCCATCGTGCATGGCGGCAGGCTGTTCTGCATGAAAGAGGAAAGCCCGCCCACGGCAGTTGATCCACATACCCTGGAAACTATCAGCGAATGGGACTTTGACGGCACCATGACGGCCACCAGCTTTACGGCCCACCCGAAACAGGATCCGGTAACCGGGGAAATGATTGCCTTTTCCTATGAAGCAAAAGGCCTGTGTTCCGATGACATGGCCGTGTTTATTTTTGATCGTACCGGCAAACTGACGAAGGAAATATGGTTCAAGGCGCCAATCGTGTCGATGATGCATGACATGGCCATCACCGACAAACATATCATTTTGCCAACCACGGCCATGGTGACATCGAAAGAGCGCCTGGAAAGAGGCGAACTGCACTGGGCCTACGATGAGAATGCCCCCACCCATGTCGCCATCATTCCCCGGGACGGTGAGGCCGAAGATATCCGCTGGTTCAAGGGCTCAACGAACCAGCATATGCTGATTCATACCACCAACGCCCGCACCGAAGGCAACAAGGTCATCCTGGATGCCCCCGTGGCAGGGGGAAATTTCCATCCCTACTTTCCCAAGGTGGACGGCACCTACAGCGATCCGGCCGATTACATCCCCACGCTCAGGCGCTGGACCTTTGACCTGGATAGCGATGCCCAGACCTGGGAAGAGGAAGTCCTGTTTGACGGCATGAAGACCACGACCTTTGTACGCATCGACGATCGCTTCCTGACCAAGCCGTTCCGCTACAGCTTCATGCTGATGAACGATCCTACCCTGCCCGTGGCCGAAGCCTTTACCGACACCCTGGCCGTGCGGGTATCCAATGCCATTTACCGCTTTGATCATGACACGGGCAACATCGTGAAGTTTCATGCCGGTGACGCCCACGGCATGTCGGAGCCGCAGTTTATTCCACGCTCGGCCGATGCCCCGGAGGGCGATGGCTACATCATTGCCGCCGCCAATAATTTTCGGGAAATGAAATCCGAAGTAGTGATCGTGGATGCCATGGATTTTTCAGCCGGGGTGATTGCCCGTATCAAGATGCCTTTCCGTTTGCACATGCAGGTTCATGGCTACTGGGCATCAGCAGAACATCTGCCGTTTTGAACTAAAAGAGAAATGGCACCGGGGCATCAAACAAATTAACCATTCAATGCCCCGAGCGTATTATTAAAGGAAAAGGAAAGTTGCTGCCCTGTCGAGGCATGGCGGGTTGATAGTAACTACATTCGCAAGGACTAGCGCCTGAGCAGGTAACGTTTACTGATCAGCCAGCGTCCATCCTCCTTGACCAGCGTGTCCTCGTAACTGCCCATGGCAATCACATTCATGTCACGACCGGAGCCCGACACCGTCTGCCAGTAAGCACGATGCCTCGCCGTATGATCATCAATGAACTCTACGACGGCATTGGTCATCACATGGTGACGCAGGTAGACCGGAGGCTCTCCTTCACCTTCCCATTCCGCTGCCCGCTCGGCATTTCTCTTGGCATCACTTTCCCGCAAGTCACTGACGATTTTGCGAATCGCGGCTTTACCGTCAGCCATGATCTCTGCGCTTTCAACAGATGCCCCCTGGTAGAACCTGGCATCGGCCGTGAAAGTATCGGCATACAAGTCAGGATCAACCTGGTCAAGACCAGTAGTGTATTGCACCAGTACTGCATTAATGGCAACCCGGTCAGCATGTTCCTGCATTTGCCTGGCAAGACTGTTCAGGTCCTGTGCGGATGCGGTCGCACCAAACAGTGTCATCAGTATTGTGGCGATTAACACCAGGGTCGTTTTCAACATGATTTGTCTCCCTTCTTGTCATTATTGTTTTATTCAGTACAGGTGAGATTGTCCGTTTCACCATACCCCTGCTTCCCCCTGAAGGTGCTCAGTGTAACGTGAAACTGGAATTTTCCCCGGCAGGCCCGCTGCCAGAAACAATACTGCTGTTCAACCGGAAAGCAATTGTCCATGACCGGGAATCCGGCTGTCGATACCCAGTAACCGGGCACCGGCCCACAGGGCATGGGGTGTACTGGTCACCGCAGGGATGCCGGTACGGGATTCCACCGGTTCCAGGATTTCCAGGGTCGGCAGGCCGCCGCAGGAAATCAGCATGGCATCGGCATTCGGGCCCATGGCTGCCACATCGCTGCAAAAGCCGATCAACTGCTGCGGCGTGACGCTATTGAGATCACCGATGGCCTCTATTTCCAGGCCTTTGACGGCTGACACGGTAAAGCCGTGTTCGGTCAGAAAGCTTTCCAGGCGAGCATTCACCTCTTCATTGTAGGCCGTGGCTGCCACCAGTTCGGTGCCGCCGACTGCGCGCAAGCCTTCAATAACCGCAGTACTCATGGTCATCGACGGCAAGCCCGTGGCATCGACAAGACTTTGGGTTAACTGTTCATTAAAGGCCTGGCCCTTGTAAAAACTCAGGCTCGTGCCCATCAGCAGGATGCCCTGCGCACCGCGCTCTGCCAGCAACTTCGCCTTTGGCGCAATCCGGTCCAGCACGGCGTCATAACCATCCGGCGTCATGGATTCCAGGCCCAGGGACTCGATCAGGTATTCCATGGTACCGCTGTACATGGTGGCGGCCTCACCGGGCAATGTGCCGTTGGCTGGCGGTATCAACAGGCCGAGCTTGCTGATGTTGCCGGCCCTGGCGGCAAGCAGGGATTGTGGCAGCGCAGTGGCAGAAGCCAGGCTGCCCAGTAGAGCAAGCAGTTGCCTGCGAGTTCGCTGGTGAATTTCTGTTTGCGACATGGCTTGTCCCCTTTCTATTTATTATGCGGTGAACACGAACAGGGTACACCAGTTTTTCCAGGCATTAAAATGAAAAGGACCTGGGGTTTCGGGAAGCTCTCGATAGCGGCAGGAATCACTCTTCATTCATTTCTTCGTAGAGTTCAACCCGTTCCTCAACTTCCTGTGAATCCTCAAAGGTGGCAATGTGAAAAACGGCATCGCCATTATTGACCAGTGGCAACATGGTCATGCCAATGATAATCCCGGTTTTCGTAGCCCGGACCTCTACTTTCTCACGACCAAAGGGATTGGAGACTACGCCCAGCAGATCGCCTTTCTTGACCATTTTGCCCAGTTGCTTGCGAACTCTCAGACTGCCACTGTGGGGCGAGCGCACCCAGTGACTGGAGCGGGCAATAAAGACCTCTTTGTTTTGCTGCTTGCGGCTGACCTTTTCGCCTTCGATCATCCCGATGGAGGCCATGGTCGACAGGATGCCGCGGATTGCCGAGTTGATGACCTTCTCTTCATAGCGCAGTGCTTCCCCACCTTCAAACAGCAGCATGGGGATTCCCATTTCCGCAGCCGACTGGCGCAGGGAACCATCACGAATATTTGAATTGATCACCACCGGCACGCCAAAAGCCCTGGCAAGGCGCTGGGTTTCCCTGTCATCCAGGTAAGCCCTGATTTGCGGCAGGTTGGTACGGTGAATGGCCGCAGTATGCAGGTCGATACCGTGTGTGGCCTTGCTGACAATTTCCTCCATGAAAACATTCGCCACCTGCCCGGCCAGTGACCCGGTACTGGAGCCGGGAAAACTGCGGTTCAGGTCCCTGCGATCCGGCAGGTAACGGCTGTTCTGGTTGAAGCCGAAAACATTGACGATGGGCACGGCAAGCAGGGTGCCCTTGAGTTTCGACAACAGTTTTCTTCGCCCCAAAAGGCGCTTGATGGCTTCGCTGCCGTTGATTTCATCACCATGAATAGCGGCCGAGACAAACAGGACGGGGCCATCTTCCTTGCCCCGCACTACTTCCACCGGAATAGTCAGTTCGGTGTAGTCAAACAGTTTGGCAATGGGCAGCTCGATCTGTTTACGCCTTCCCGGGGCAATGGAGACGCCACCAATGACAAGTTCTTTGGAGTTACCAGACATTCAGGTCATTACCGTTTGATTAGCTGTTGAAGAAACAAGGCTCTACAGAAGCCATGCAAATTTACCTTATATAGTATCAATACGTACCGGCTTTCCTTACTCATATTCCGACCTGCTATTTATTCAAAACTGAAAAAGTCTTCCTCTTCCTCACCCTGCATGCCTTCTTCGTGGAACTCTTCCCAGTTCTGTGCCCAGGGGCGACCGTACATATCGGGTATGTGATAGTAGATCACCTCGCCCGGGGCTACCGGTGTAGGTACGCCCTCGACATTGAAAATTGTCTGGATGCACTCGATAAACGTGTAGGGCTCACCACTGTTCAGGTCTCCCTGCTTTTCCAGGTTGCGTACCACGCGAATGGGCTCTACCAGGGCTTCGGGATCGTAGAAAATAGCTTCCTGGTTCAGGCCATAAATTTCACCGTTGGCATCCCGGTTGGGCGTATAGATTTCAATGCCCTGCAGCTTGCTGGAAAACTCCATGCCGGCATGGACTTTCCAGCCTTGGATATTCGAGGTCCAGGTGATCAGGACCTCACCATCCCAGAAGCCGATGGTTTCGCCGTACCAGCGCGGCACATCAGCACCCAGGCGAGGCACCACTCCCTCAAGATTAAATTCGCGCCCGACATGGATATTGGTAATGAAATTGTCGGCATCCCCGGCCAGGATCTGTACCAGGGTCGGCGTCACCAGTACCTGGTGTGGCTGGTTGGTCACGCCATGGTAATGCCAGCGACGCATGAAGCCTTCCGGCCAGCAGAACTGGGCCGGCCATTGGGCGATGTTGCTGTTGCCATGATGGTAAGCCTCCTGCACAAAACGTGTCTGGTATTCCTCCGTCAGCAGGGAAAGCACCGTCGGCACCTGGTTCCAGAACAACTCCGCTGACCAGTTCTGTCCCCGTGGCCACACGTATCGGCCATTCCAGTCATTGGCCACCGTGGCATAGGTATGCCTGGTGGGTCCGCCCCGGGATCGGGTTTCTGCCAGCAGGGCTTCGTAATGCGCCTGCGCACTGTCGAAACCATAGGGGCTGACGATGGCAGCACGGGGATAATCGCGGTCGCAATAACCCCAGGCGGCTGTGCGGGGCGGGTCATCCCCCACCAGGCCGGATGACCATTGTGCCTGGATGGCTTCCGAGGAGTTGCAGCGAAAATAACGCGGATCGCTCCAGTACTGGCGGTCCGCATAGAAATCCGTGGAAGTGAACAGGTCCACCGGTAGCGGTTCAATGCCTTCAGGGACATCCCCGTTCACGGCAGAAGCATGAATACCACCGGTGCCGGCACCGTCGCGCCCGGTTTCACCGCTGCGAAACGGGCCAACCATCCAGTAGCGTTCGGCATAATGTTCAAATTCAGCCGGCGGGTAGTCTTCGAGCTCTTCCGCGGGGGTCAGGTAGGCATCAGGAATAGCCGGTACCAGGGGAGCACCACGCCCCACACTGGGAAAGCCGGGATCAGCCACCCGTTGTGCCTGTGTATACGCACCAGGCAAACTGGTTACACAGAACACAAGTATCCAGTTCAATATGAGCGCACGCCTGCGACCAACCCTTGTCATCATTATTTTCCTTATCAAATTTTGTGTACTCCTTTTATCCTTTTTATCCTTTTTATCCTTTTTATCCTTTTATCTCTTATCAGGAGT
>CAZROW010000069.1:13348-15030 GCA_964601805.1 uncultured Enterobacteriaceae bacterium | reverse complement strand
AGGGTTTGTGACCGGTGCGTGTGAAAGTGTGGATGGGGGGTGGTTTGCGGGGTAACTGACGAAAAAGGGAAAAAAAGGAATAAAGGAAAAAGAGAACAGTTCAACTGTACGGGCAGCAGGCGCTGCTCCCCCCCCTTTTTCCCTTTTTCCCTTGTTCCCTATTACGATTATCTATCTCGTCGGCCAGACCATCTGACTCATGGCAGCATTGTTCGGATAAACCGTATACGGTACGCCATCCTGCCACTGGATGACGAGGATGTCCGCATCAACCCGTTTACCGGTCTCGTCAAAGCGCACCCGGCCACCGGCAAAGTAATCCGAGGCACCGGTCGTGATATCCATGGTGTGCAGGGCCTGGTTGACGGCAACACTATCCGGTGTGGGGGCCAGTTCCAGGGCTTCCTTCAATAACCAGATATGGCCAAAGGCACACAGCGGGTTCTGTGTCATCCAGGGTTCGCCGGAAAAGGCCATGTAATCGGCAATCATCTGCTCCTGCCCTTTCGTACTCCAGTTGGCGACGATGGACATCACTCCCTCAAGCAAGGCAGGTGGCATGTTGGCTGCAAGATCCGGTGAGCCCATGGCGGCGCCATTACTGATGGTTGGTATGCGTCCCCTTCCCAGACCGAATTCGTTCATTTTTTCCAGCAAGAGCTTGGTGTCAGAAATTGCCGTGGGCAACAGCAGCAGGAGTTCAGGGCGGCGTGAGCGTACGCGCTGGATCAGTGGCGTGGCATTGGCCAGCGGCGGTGTGAACACTTCATTGACGACCAGTTCCAGGTCATTGTCTGCAAGTGCACTGCCGTTGACGATGGGCTCGACGAAAGCCACCGAGGCGGCCGTGTTGTCCATGACAATCCCGATGGTCTTCGGGCGTTTGCCGGAGGCCTGCTCCGCGATATCCAGCAGAAGTGGCAGCGCATTTTCGCTCTGGTAGGCACCGGTGGCCGAGGTCTGGAACACGTAGTCATAACCTCGGGAAGTAATCTGGTCAGAATAGCTCAGGGTCAAAAGCGGGATCTGCGCCCTTTCGGTGACCTCGGTCACCGCCAGGGTAAACGAGCTCAGGTAAGAGCCGGTGGCACCAACAAGATCGGGCTCCTCGGCCACCATGCGCTGGGCGGCATTCTTGGCCCGCTCCACGGAATCCCCGGTATCAAACACCACCAGCTCCAGTGGGCGGCCGCCATGGGCCTGGATTCCACCGGCCTCATTGATCTGTTCCACCGCCAGTTGCGCCGCTGCCCGCATCACCTGGCCCTGCCTGGCCCAGGGTCCTGACAGGGGCACGACCAGGCCCACCTTGATCGGTTGGGCCATCACCGGGAAGGCCAGCATGCCACACAGGATGACGGTCAACAGTCTGAAATACTTCATGGAATTCCCCTTGTTATTTTGCCGCTAATGATTAAACGGCGTGCCAGGACTGTCAAGGTAGCCTGGAATGGGTAGTGATTCATTAAGAAAAACGTGGAGAAATAACTTTGATCATTGTAGGTCGGAAATTGCGCAGCAATCTCCGACATTCCGGATGTTGATGAGCCACAATGCCGGAGATGGCCCTCTGGGCCATTTCCGGCCTACGGGGTTATTTCGGCAAAAAATGACAATAAATCCACAAGCCCAAAAGCAAAAAAGGGAGCCTTGCGGCTCCCTTTCGTGATTTGTTGGGTTCC
>CAZROW010000069.1:0-13248 GCA_964601805.1 uncultured Enterobacteriaceae bacterium | reverse complement strand
GCCCAAAAGCAAAAAAGGGAGCCTTGCGGCTCCCTTTCGTGATTTGTTGGGTTCCAACGGAACTCAATCAAGTCTTTTTTATCCGGTCATGTTGCCATGACCAGATTCAAGGCTTTGAGGAGGATGCTACGTTTCCCTCCGGTCGTTAGTACCGAATTGAACATAAACACCAATATCCGCTGAAACCTTACACATATCACTAGACATTGAGATCACCTCCTTTAGTTTCCAATTGAATTGCAAACCAAAGTACAGGCATAACCGGTGACTGTCAATCATGGAATCCAGGGAAATATGGCGAGGTTTTACAGCGGCAAATTAGAGCGACAACAAGGTGTCTTCGAGCAATAAAGTCTGCACAGCCTGGTAATGGGACAGGAAGACCTGGCCATTCAGGGCAGCAAGAAAATGGGTACCTTCCAGATGGTCCATGACAGGACCTTTCACTTCAGACAGGTGAAAACCGATACTCTGCTCTTTGAGGATGTCATTGATGGATTCAAGCACTTCCAGTGCGCTGATATCGATCTCGTTTACCGCAGTGCACATCAGGATGACATGGCGCAGGGATTTCTTTTCACCCAGGTTCCTGAATATTTCTTCTTCCAGGTAAGAGGCATTGGCAAAGTACAGGCTTTCATCAACGCGCAACTGCAGGATGTAGGGACTGGTTTCCACCTGGTGTCGCTTGATATTACGAAAATGTTTCGTGCCCTTGATCTCCCCTACTTCGGCAATATGGGGACGGGACGTCTTGTACAGGTGCAATACCAGCGAGGCAACCACTCCCGTGGACACACCGGTCTCCACACCTGCCAGCAGGGTCACCAGGATCGTCGCGGCAACAGCGATGAAATCATGTTTCGAATAAGCCCAGGTTTTTTTCAGCATGCTGACATCCACCAGCCCCAGCACGGCAATGATGATCGTGGCGGCCAGGGTGGCCTTGGGCAGCAGGGCCAGCAAGCCGGTCAGGGTCAGGGTGGCAATACCGATGCCTATAGCCGTGAAAAATCCGGCTGCCGGTGTTCGGGCGCCCGCTTCGAAGTTGACCACCGAGCGCGAAAACCCGCCCGTGACCGGAAAGCCACCCGAAATAGCCGAAGCGATATTCGCGGTTCCCAGGCCGATGAGTTCCTGGTTCTGGTCAATCTTCTGGCGCCGTTTTGCCGCCAGGGTTTTGCCGACAGACACTGACTCCACGTATCCGATAACCGAGATCAGTATGGCCGGTACGACAAGCGCCTGTACCATGGCCATGTCAAAAGCCGGCCACACCAGGGATGGCAGGCCCGCAGGAATCTCACCCACCAGGGCAACACCGCTGTCTTCGAGCCCTGCCAGGCCGGCCCAGGCAATGGTGATGATGACGGCGATTACCGGTGCCGCCTTGACCATGACACCGGCCGCAAAGTCCGACAGGCCAAACCGGCTCAACAGCCCTTTGAGCCATAGCCTTGAAGCCGCCAGAAAGAGTATGGCAAACAGGCCCACCGCCAGAGTCATGGCATTGGTGTCTTCCAGGTGTTCAACCAGCGAGGTCAGCAGTTCCGGCAAATTATCGCCACCGGCGTCGATGCCGAGCACGTGCCTGACCTGCCCCAGGGCAATAATGATGGCAGAGGCCGTGATAAAACCGGCAACCACCGGGTGGGAAAGAAAGTTGGCCAGGAAACCAAAGCGAAGAATGCCCAGCAACAGCAGGAACAGTCCCGACAGGATGGCCAATGTCATGGCTGCCTGCAGGTACTGCGCCTGGGTGCTCAACTCCAGGCTGCCGATGGATGAGGCGGTCATGAGTGAAACAACGGCAACAGGCCCTACTGCCAGTGTCCGGCTGCTGCCAAAGACGGTGTACAGGACCAGCGGCAGCATGCTGGCATACAAGCCCACTTCCGCCGGCACGCCAGCCAGCAGGGCATAGGCCAGAGACTGGGGGACCAGCATGATGGTAACGATAACCGCTGCCACCAGGTCATCCGTCAGGGTCCTGGCATCATAGCTCCTGAGCCAGTCAATGCAGGGAAAAAATTTAAGCAGTGCCGGTGATGCGCTCAACTGTGCAGTTCTCAGCTTTCCAGGTCATCGATTTTTTTCGGAGCGACCAGGGTTTCATGGCCCTTGAGCATACCGTCCCAGTACAGCTTCGGCATCACCACTTTTTTCAGGAACCAGGCCAGCCAGGTGGGACGTGTGCCTTCCAGCAACCAGGTGGGTAAGGTTGGTGAGAGCTTGCCGCCGTAACGGAACTCTGCCAGTACAATCTTGCCGCGTTCGACGGTGAGCGGACAGGCTCCGTAACCGTCGTAGCCATAACGTGCCTGGCTGCTGCGGATATCTTCCAGCACGTTACACGCGACAACCGGTGCCTGCTTGCGCACAGCGGCGGCCGTTTTGGCATTGGGACTGTTGGTGGCATCACCCAGTCCCCAGACGTTGGCGTACTTTTTGTGTTGCAGGGTATTGGGATCCACATCGACCCAGCCGGCTTCGTCTGCCAGTGGGCTGGCCTTGATGAAATCAGGCGCCGTTTGCGGTGGACAGACATGCAGCATGTCGAATTCTGCCTCCACCGTTTCGGTATTGCCGTCGGCATCCTTGCGGGCAAACCAGGCTTTTTGCGCAGGCCCGTCCACCTTGACCAGGTTATGGTTTAACTGCAGATCGACGTTGTACCTGTCGATGTATTGTTGCAGCGCCGGCACGTAATCCGCCACACCAAACAACACACCGCCGGCATTGTAAAAGGCGATATCCACGTTGTTGAGCACCTGGTGATCGCGCCAGTAATCGCCGGAAAGATACAGGGCCTTCTGGGGTGCTCCGGCACACTTGATCGGCATGGGCGGCTGGGTAAACAGGGCCTTGCCGGATTTAAGCTTTTGCACCAGTTGCCAGGTATAAGGGGCATACTCAGGCAGGTAATTGGAGGTCACGCCGTTTTTACCCAGGGTATCGCGCAAACCTTCCACGGCATCCCAGTCAAGTTTCAGACCCGGGCAGACAATTAACCGCTGGTAACTGACCGTGTCGCCCGAGTCCAGGGTGAGACTGTTGTTTTCCGGATCAAAACTCGCCACAGCCTCTTGCAGCCATTGCACCTTGTTCGGCATGACACTTTTCATGTCACGACGGGTTTGCGCCACGTTGAATACCCCACCACCGACCAGCGTGAATCCGGGCTGGTAGTAATGGTCAGAGGCCGGATCGATAATGGTGATATCCAGATCACCCTGTCGTTTGAGCAAGCTCATGGCAACCGAAATGCCGGCACTGCCACCACCGACAATGACAATGGCACTGTTATGTTGTTGGCTCATAGTCCCCTCCTGTTCCGGACCGGGTCCGGCATTACTTGAAAGCGTTAATGGGCAACTTCAGGTACACCCGGCCGTTATCTTCCTCCGGTGGCATGTGACCAGCGCGCATGTTCACCTGCAATGACGGCAGGATCAGCCGCGGCATGTCCAGTGTCGCATCACGTTTTTCACGCATGGCGACAAAGTCATCCTCTGCAGTACCTTCGTGCACATGGATGTTGTGCTTTTTCTCTTCAGCCACACTGGTTTCACAATCCACATCCCGGCTGTCCGGATAGTCATGGCACATGAACAGGCGCGTTTCATCGGGCAGGGACAGTACCCGGCTGATGGACTGGAACAGGGTGCGTGCATCACCACCGGGAAAGTCTGCCCGGGCTGTACCCACATCCGGCATAAAGAGAGTATCGCCAACAAAGGCAGCATTACCTATGACATGGGTCATGCAGGCAGGGGTATGCCCCGGTGTGTGCATGGCATAGGCAGTCAGGCCACCAATGTTGTAGCTGTCACCATCGGTGAACAGGACATCGAACTGGGAGCCATCGCGTTTGAATTCATCACCGGTATTGAAGATCCCGGCAAATACATCCTGGACGACAGTAATATTTGCACCAATACCTATCCTGCCGCCAAGCTGCTCCTGGATATAGGGTGCTGCGGTCAGGTGATCGGCATGCACATGGGTCTCGATCAACCACTGCAGATCGAGTTGCTGATCGCGTATCCAGGCGATGATTTCATCTGCACCATCATGGGTGACAGTACCCGAGGCATAGTCAATATTGAGCACCGAATCAATCACGGCGCAGGCGGAAGAATCCGGATCTTTCACCACGTAGGAAAAGGTCTCCGTATCCTCGTCAAAGAATGACTTTACCTCCGGCCTGATGTGCATCTGTGGCGCAAATGGCAAAGAACTGGTCATGGGAATTTCCTTAGGTTTTTTCTGTTTCGCTTGCAGCCAATCCAGTAAATCAATACGTTAGTGTCATTGAATTTCTTCAATACTCACGTACTGAGCAGAATCCATGCCACTACTGGACCTGTCAGACTAGATCGCTCCAACCGCATGATATATATGGATTATTATTTGCTTCAACAAGTTAATGGAATGACTTTGGCGGTGACAGTCAGGAGCATATTGTCATTTATGACAGATTTTCATGCCAAATATGTCAAAAGCTGGTTTTGCCAGGTGAGACATGCAGGCTCCAGCTTTCAGTTCCAAATCAATGCTGCCGTGATATCACACACCTGGTCATTCTGTGTCCGCGATAGTGTGTTTTCCCATATTACTGCCGTGGATAAGAAGCTGTCGACCAGCTACCAGCAACAACACATAAAAACGGATGCTGAAGCCTGAAATGGAAGCAAGTCTGCAAACCGCTCGTAACCTCGTCCTTGAATACAGCCAACTCGTCAGGGAGCAGGATATGGAGGCCATCCTGGCTACCCTGAGCCATGAAATTTCCTTGCAGATTCCGGACTACCCTCCGCTGACGGGTAAAGAGGAGCTAAAGCTTTTTTACGAACAACGCTTCAACCAGGCTGAGTATACTTTTGAGCTGAATATTTCTGATGAAAAAATTGTGTCTGACCTGTATTTCATCAACGGCATCATGCACCGTACCACCATAGAAGCCAGCGATCGCAGTACCGAGGCGTTGGACTTCTCCTTCATCCTGAGGCATGAAGATGGCAATTTGAAAATCTGGCAGATGAGACTTGTTTAAGGTGACGCAGCGACTTACATGCCCAGGTAGGCCTGGCGAATACGGTCATTGTTTTTCAGGTCAGCCGGGTTGCCACTGAGGATAATTCTGCCTGCTTCCAGCACATAGGCACGATCGGCAAAATGCAGGGCCTCTGCCACACGCTGTTCCACCAGCATGACCGTCAGGTAACCGGTACGGTGAATCTGTACCAGCCGGTTGAAAATTTCATCCGCAATTGCCGGCGACAGACCCATCGACGGCTCATCCAGCATCAGGATGGCCGGATCACCTATCAAGCCCCTGCCGATGGCCAGCATTTGCTGTTCGCCGCCGGACAGGGTGCCGGCTAGCTGCGAGGCTCTTTCTTTCAACACCGGAAACCAGCTGAAGACTTTCTCCAGGTTCTGGGTAAAGGCCGCACGGTCGCGGTTAACGAATGCGCCCATTTCCAGGTTTTCAAGAATGGTCAGCGTGGGAAACACCTGCCGTCCTTCAGGCACATGGGCAATCCCATGATGTGGCCGTCTCGGCGCAGGCACCTGCAGCAGGTTTTCACCGCGCAAGGTCATGGTACCCCGGGAGGGAGTGACGATCCCGGAGATGGTTTTGAACAGGGTGCTCTTGCCGGCACCATTGGGACCAACCACGGCAATAAACTCCCCTTCACCCAGGGTCAGGGAAATGTCCTGCAACACATCCACAGTGCCGTAGCCTGCACTGAGGGAATCCAGTTGTAACAAGGTGTCAGTCATGGCCTGCATCCTCCCCGTCACGGGCCTCATTGTCCAGCCAATTTTTGCCGAGGTAGGCTTCAATGACATCGGGATTCCTGACAATGCGATCCGGTGAACCTTCAGCCAACAGCGCGCCGTGATCCAGCACCACGAACCGGTCGACCAATTGCACCATGGCCTGCATGCTGTGCTCGATGATAATGATGGTGATGCCCAGACCCCGTACCTTGCGCAAAACGGCCAGCATGTCCTGCATGGCATCCGGGTCAAGGCCGGCCAGGATTTCATCGACAAGTATCAGGGTCGGCTTGGAGGCCAGGGCACGGGCCAGTTCCATCAGCCGTAACTGTTTATTGGTCAGGTTGGCCGCCGGCAGGTGACATTCATCATGCAGGCCAACCAGGTGGATAGCGGCGGAAGCATGCTCGCTGGCCTCTTCTTTCGAACGGGTATGTACGTAGGCACCAATGACCACGTTGTCGAGTACCGACAGGTGAGTAAAGGGTTTCGGCACCTGGAAGGTCCTGGCCATGCCCGCGGCACAGCGCTGGTTCGGTCGCTGCTTATGCAAGTGCTTGCCACGAAATACGATTTCACCGGCATCCGGTCGAATAAAACCGTTAAGCAAGTTGAACAGGGTGGTCTTGCCGGCCCCATTGGGACCAATGATGCCCAGCAGTTCCCCGTGCCTGACGGAAAAATTCAAATCGTTGGTGGCCTGCAAACCGCCAAAGGCCTTGGCCAGGCCTGACACCTCCAGTACGGGCGTCTCGTCTTCCTCGGGTGGCACCACCAGCAATTCTTCGCGGGCACCAAAATCAGCGACACTGGCCGTGGAACCCAGGATGCGGAACTGGTCAGGTTTGAGCAGGGCCCTGACTTTCCAGAGGATGCCCTGCGGCGCAAACAGGATTACCGCGATAATGGCCACCCCGTAAACCACGCCCTGGATGCCGGGAAAATCGGCGGCATAACGGGCATACAGTATCTCGCTCAGGGGCACCAGGATGAAGGCACCCAGGACCGGTCCCCACAGGGTACCGACCCCGCCAAACATGGCGAAGATGAGTGCCTGGGCCGACACCAGCATGCCGAAGACGGCCAGCGGCGTAACCACCAGCAAGACCACCGCATAAAAGCCCCCTGCTGCGCCGGCAATAGCGGCGCTAACCGTAATGGCCGCCAGTTTCCAGTACAGGGTATTGATGCCTGCTGCCTCGGCGGCATCCTCATCCAGCTTGATCGCCAGCAGGGACATGCCGAAACGGTTATTGGCCACCAGCGAACTGATACCCAGGGCCAGGACCAGCAGCACCAGGGCCAGCAGCGTATGCCACACGGGGTTGTCAAATTGCATGTACAGGGCCGGGGCTTCCCGCTCCATGGGCAAAGCCACTTCCTGGTAACCCACCCATTCAAATATGTAGAGCAGTGCCAGCGGATAGGCGAGCATCGCCAGGGCAAAATAATGCCCGCGCAGGCGAAAGGTTGGCAGGCCCACCAGCAAACCCGACAGACCGCAGGCCAGGGTCGCCAGCACGATGGTGAACCAGGGACTGAGGTTCCACACCGACAGGCACAGGGCCACCAGGTAGGCACCCAGGCCGAAGAATGCGGCATGGCCGAAACTGATCAATCCGCTGTACCCGGACAACAGGTTCCAGGACAGCCCCATGACCGCCCACACCGCCACGATGGTCATGATGAGCTGGTAATAGGAATTGCTGATGAACAGTGCCAGCAGCAAGTACACCCCGGCGAACAGGCCGATATGCAGGAAGTCCCGTTTCACACCGGTCAGGGATTTGAGGGTATCCATCATCGTCATGCAATACGTTCCCGGCGCCCGAAAAAGCCCTGCGGGCGCAGCAGGATGATGATGAGAAAGCAGACGAAGATGACGGTATTCTGAAGCTGGTTGGGCAGGATGATGGCGGACACCTGCTGCAGCACGCCAATGGTCAGCCCGCCCAGGAAGGCACCGCGCACACTGCCCAGTCCGCCCAGCACGACCCCGGCATACATGATGATCACGTACTCGGTACCGATATAGGGTTGAAAGGACACGTTGGAGGCCAGCAGCCCGCCCCCTATTGCGGTAATGGCCACGCCAAAGCCAAAGGCAACACGATGGGCGCGGTCGACATTGATACCCATGTAGGTCGCCGCATCGGGATTATCAGCAGCCGCGCGCAGGGATTTGCCCAGCCGGGTCCTGCCCATCAACTGGCCAAAGCCGATGACAACAAAGACTGCAAGGATGGCCGAAATGGTCTGCGCCTGGTTGACAAACACACTGACGCGATCGCCCACCATCGGCCCCCATTCCCAGGCACTGTAGGACAACTCGTTGCTCACCGATACCGGGTTGGAGCCAAAGATGAACAGGCCGCCGTTTTGCAGGACCAGGGCGATGCCCAGGGTCAGCACCAGTTGGGCATAATGCCCCCCGGCTTCCAGTTGGCTGGCCTGGCGGCCAGTCACGGCATTGATCAGCAGGCGGTGTATGAGCACACCCAGGAGGAACATCGCCGGCCCGGCCAGCAGGGCCAGCATGAAGGGAAACCAGACCCCGTCAAAAAAGGCCCAGGTGCCAAACCAGGCAAAACAGAAGTAGGTGAAATACATGCCCAGCATCATGAATTCGCCCTGGGCAAAGTTGATGACACGCATGACCCCAAAAATGATGGTCAGGCCAACGCACATCAATCCGTACATGGAACCCATCAGCAGTCCCGCCACCAGGGACTGGAGAAAATTTTCCAGGTATTGCAGACCGTCCACGATTTACTTGACTGGTTTCTTGCTTTTACGGAAAGGCATCGTCAGCAGAAACAGCCAGGTGGAGAAGCTCATCAGCTTCATCCCCTTGCGCGCTTCTTCGGGACTGAGTTTTGCCGTCATGGGCATGGACTGGAATATCTTGCCCTTCACCACCAGCTTGTCACCATCACGCTCGATGGCAGACACATCCATCAGCTCACTGCCATCCTGGGAATAAATCTTCATGCTTGACTCAATGCCTTTATTGAATGACCTTGTCGAAGTCCATGCCGATCTGGTCAAACATGGTCATTGCCGTGCCGCGACCGGCGCCGAAGACGCCACCGCCCGGATGCTGGAAGGGACCGACCAGGTACAGCCGTTCAACACCGGGCACCAGGTTCTTGCCCAGCTCCGGTGTCGGGCGATGGGCACCAAACTGGTACAGGTAAGGCGCCACACCGTGGATATCCCCTTTCTGGAAACTGGCGGAAGTACGCTCCATATCCAGGGGTGAATCACAGTGCCAGTCGAGAATGATGTCCCTTGTCAGGTTGGGTACGTAGGGATTCATGCTTTCCAGCATGTGGTCGGCAAAGGCTTCCTTGTGGGTATCCCAGGCCTTGGCCCCGCCATCGGGATGCTCGTAGGGGCAGTAATCCCAGGCATGCATGGTGGCCTTGCCTTCCGGCGCACGCGACGGGTCGATATTGGTGGCTGAACCCAGCGCACACAGGGAATGCTTGGGAATGCGGCCATAGCGCAGGTCATCGAAATGATCGCGCAACACATCGATGCTTTCGGGCAGCAGTTCGATCATCATGGCTTTCTTCACATGATCACCTGCAGCAAACTGCAGCGGTTCATCCAGGGCAGCGTGTATGGTGAACACGCAGTTGGCAGACAGCTCGACTTTTTTCGCCGTCTGCGCCACGAAGGGATCCAGGCCATCGACCATCTGCGGCAGCAGGTGGGGATGGATGGCACCAATGACCGCATCCCTGGCCTTGATTTCACGACCATCGTCAGTGACCACACCACAGGCACGACCATCGGAGACCTTGACCTTGCTCACTGATACGCCGGTTTCCACGACACCACCATGGTCCTCGATACAGTTGACCAGCGACTGGCTGAGCATGCCGCTGCCCCCTTTGGCGACACCGATGCCGTATTTTTCCAGCCAGCCCAGGAACATGAAGGGGCCGATGCCGGTACCCTTCTCTTCCGGGCCAGTCAGGTTTTCACTGACCATGCGCAGGAAGTGCAAACGCACACGCTCATCCTCGAAATATTCCATGACAATGTCGTAGGCACTTTTCATCATCACGGCCATGATTTCCTGGCCTTCACGGCTCTGGTCCATCATCGCGTACATGGCACCGATAGGGGCCGGCGGTGTGTAAAGCGTACCGACCAGTGCCGGCAGGTAGCCTGCCGCGGTTTCGGAAAAGCGGCGGTAATTTTCCGCGTCTTTTTCGGAGAACTTGGCAATCTCCGCAATGTTCTTTTCGCGGTCGGTATGAATGGCCAGCGTCTGGCCATCGGGAAACACGGAAATCATCGGGATTTCAGGATGGATGTATTCCAGGCCGTATTTGGATAACAGGCCCAGCTCATCGTTGACGATCATGGGATTGGCCTGGATGAAGATATGGGCCATGGAGTGCTGGTCATGCTTGAAGCCGGGCAAAGTCAGCTCACGGGTGACCACGCCCCCACCGATCCAGTCCTGTCTTTCCAGCACCAGCACTTTCTTGCCGGCCTTGGCCATATAAGCGGCTGCTACCAGGCCATTATGGCCGGAACCAATAGCCACTACATCATAATCATCGGACATGGGATCCCCCTTAGATCAGTTGTTCGATTCAATTAAACAGCTTGCGGGAAGGCTGGTTAAAAACGATTTTATTGATTATCTTAGCGTCATTGTCCCGACAGGGACTTTTTTGAATGACGAAAAGCAAGCATAGCAAAAAAAACAGGAGAGTCACGACATGTCGAACGCAGAACAACAGAATGAAGCCCTGGTGAAAGACTTCTTTGAAACCCTCAGTGCCGGGGACCTGGAAAAATTGCGTGGCATGTTCCGTGAAGATGCCTGCTGGACGGCCATGTCAAAGGATATTCCCGGCGCCGGCGCCCATCCGGGACGGGACCACATCATTGATGAGTTCCTGGCACCTGTCAGGGGCATGTTCGTGGATGGCGATCCCAAGGTCACTATTCACAAGCTCACGGCGAAGGACAACATGGTCTATGCCGAAACCCAGGCCACAGGCACTTTCCAGAGCGGCAACATGTACGACAACCTGTACTGCTGGGCCTTTGAATTCATCGACGGCCAGATCGACCAGGTGCGTGAGTACATGGACAGCCACTACATCATGAGTGTCGTACCCAGCTAACCAGGCTTGTTACAGTCCCTAGCGCAGCTCATCGCGTAATTTGATCAGCTGTTCCTTGTAGTGCTCGCCATCGCCGTAATCGGTGAACTTTGTATAGCGGCGATGGCGTCCCAGCACCTTGCGGGCATGCTTGATCGGGCACCAGTATTGTTCCGTGCGCGCAATCACTTCCCGCGTGTAGGCCACCACGCCGTTACCATAACCACAGTAAATACAATTCAGTTTCTCTATACCATTCAGGTAGGCCAACTGGTGTCGGTCCAGCATGACGTACTTGCGGCGCTCTACCCGCCGGATGCCGTAAAGCCTGAAACAGATGTGCTGGTAGAGCGTGATGGTCAGGTCGAAGAAGGCGATGGGCACAATCATCGCGTATATAAAGGGTGCGGATATGACATGTCGCAGCCGGGAGGAAAACAGCCAGGGAATCACTGCCTGTTTCAGCCTGGCATGGGCTTCTTCCACTTCCTGCTCAAATCGCACCCGCCTGCCTTCAAAGCTGTATCGAAACCTGTCCTGCTGCCTGTCCAGTTCCTCGGATAACTGCTTTTCCAGTTTCGCGATACTGTCTGCCAGTTCGGTAATGCTTTTACTCATGGTCTGCCCTGCCAAGCTATGAGGAATAACGGAGAATTGGAAGAGCATACCACTACATCGGCATTAATCCTGCGGGATTAGCACCAGCAACCTGATCAGCTATTGTGAACGTGACTGGGCGTGTTGCAGCTTACTTGCGCAACTGGGCATCCAGGAGGTCAACCACTTCAGCCCAGTCTGAATCTGCAGCAATGGCTTCTTCCAATAATTTTTTCTGGGAATCATTCCAGCAAGGGGCGTCCGGTAATGACGTGGTTTCAGGAATCGGCGCATGGTCACTGATGAATTTCTCAATGGCTTGATCACTGTCGTCCAGCCCCAGTTGAGCAAACAGAGTGTTCAGCGTATAAGCCGGCGTATGCATGATATCTTCTCGTATTAGTGTTTTGTGAAAGCGTCTTTTACCCTAACAAATTCTCCAGGGATAAACACGGGTATAACCGTGTTAAACAGGAACCATGAATACTCGAACTGAAAAAGACACGCTGGGCCCGGTCGAAGTGCAGGCAGATCGCTACTGGGGGGCGCAAACCCAGCGCTCACTGGAAAACTTTGCCATCGGGTCAGAAAAGATGCCTATCGAGGTCATTCGCGCCTATGCCCACCTGAAGCAGGCCGCCGCTATGGCCAACACCGAGCTTGATGTGCTGGCAAGGGAAAAGTCTGAGCTGATCTCGCGGGTATGCCGGGAAATCCTGGCTGGTGAGCTTGACGATCATTTCCCGCTATCTGTCTGGCAAACGGGGTCAGGCACGCAAACCAACATGAACATGAATGAAGTGATCGTGAACCGGGGTCATGTCCTGGCCGGTAATACCCTGGGTGAAGGGGAAACCCTGCTCAAGGCCAATGATGACGTGAACAAGTCACAATCGTCCAACGACACCTTCCCAACCGCCATGCATATCGCCGCCGCCATGGCCCTGTCCGGGCAATGCCTGCCACGTGTCGAAGCCCTGGCCGCGGCCTTGCAGGCAAAGGCCGATGCCTTTGCCGATATCGTGAAAACCGGACGCACCCATTTCATGGATGCCACACCGGTGACCCTGGGGCAGGAATTTGGCGGTTATGCTGAACAGGTCAGGCAGTCAGTCACACACATCAGGCAGGCCAGTGATGCCTTGCTGCCCCTGGCACTAGGCGGTACTGCCGTGGGTACCGGCCTCAATGCACCGGCAGGTTTTGCCGAAAAAGCCGTGGGACTTATCGCTGCCGATACCGGCATGGCCTTTACCTGCGCACAAAACCGCTTTGCCGCCCTGGCTGCACACGATGCCCTCGTGGAGGTGCACGGCGCCCTGAAACGCCTGGCCGTGGCCCTGCACAAGATAGCCAATGATATTCGCATGCTGGGCTCCGGCCCGCGCTCAGGGATTGGTGAAATACGCCTGCCGGCCAATGAACCCGGCTCATCGATCATGCCGGGCAAGGTCAATCCCACCCAGTGCGAGGCCCTGGTCATGGTCTGCCAGCAGGTCATGGGCAATGATGTGACACTTTCCCTGGCTGGTAGTGGCGGGCAGTTTGAACTCAATACAGGCAAGCCCCTGATGATCCATACCCTGTTGCAATCGATTCGCCTGCTCGGTGATGCCTGCGATTCCTTCACCCGTCACTGTGTCACCGGGATTGAACCGGACCGGGAGCGTATCGCCCTGCACCTGGAAAATTCCCTGATGCTGGTGACCGCACTCAATCCCCATATCGG
>CAZROW010000068.1:0-15286 GCA_964601805.1 uncultured Enterobacteriaceae bacterium | reverse complement strand
AACTCGCGACCCCGACCTTGGCAAGGTCGTGCTCTACCAACTGAGCTATTCCCGCGTTATGCGTTCCAGCGTACCAGATCGTCTCTTTGCTCAGAACATCCTGAGCCAATTTATTGGCTCTTGCCGTTCCAGCCAGAAGTTCCTTGTTATACCAACGTATAGGGCGCTTTGGCCTTTCACAAAGTCCTGAACCGGGGGTCCAGGGTCCTTGTCTTTGAAGTCCGAATCACGGGGTGAACCGGGCCTTTCAAAGAGGTGGCTATTCTAGCCAGACTGGGCTTCAAGTCAAGAGGAATCAGGCATTTAGATGGGATTGTTGTGGGTGTTTTCGAGGGTGGGTTGTTCGGGGCTAAAGCCCCTTCCTACAGTCGCTGGATTAGGTGTGGGAAGCGGTGTAGGCCGGAAATTGCGGAGCAATCTCCGGCAATCCTGGATTATGGTGAGTGATCGTGCCGGAGATGGCCCTTTGGGCCATTTCCGACCTACAGGGGTGTGTGTTCAGGCGCAAAGGTGCCCGGGATCATTGAATATTATTTGAGTTCTGCACCCAGGACTGACCAGGCGCTTCGAAGGTACTGGATCATGGACCAGAGGGTCAGGATCGCGGCGATATAGATGAGGAAAAAGCCCAGGCCCCAGAACCACACGGAGCCTTCCGGATCGCTGGCCAGCAGCACGATAATGGCAATCATCTGGAAGGTGGTCTTGACCTTCCCTATCCAGCCCACGGCCACCAGGGTGCGCTTGTTCTGTTCGGCCATCCATTCCCGGAGCGCGGAAATCAGTACTTCCCGGGCCACCATGATGGCCGCCGGAATCACGAACCAGGGGCTGGCGAAATTGGCGGCCAGCATGACCAGGGCCACGGTGACCAGGATCTTGTCGGCCACCGGGTCAAGAAAGGCGCCAAAGGGGGTGCACTGGTCCAGCTTGCGGGCCAGGTAGCCGTCGAGCCAGTCGGTGATGCAGGCCAGGATGAAAATCAGGGAGGACACCAGGTAATGCCCGGTGAAGTCGGAATAATAGACGCCAATAAAGACCGGAATGGCCAGAATGCGCAGGAAGGTCATGAAATTGGCTAGATTCATGAGAGTGCATTGTACCGGAGATACGCGGGAACAGGCAGAAATTCTTTATAGATAAGTCGCTTAGACCACCTTATTCAGGAGGCGTGAATGTACTCGTAAATATCCCGCGCCAGGGCCTTGCTGATGCCGTTGACCTTTTGCAACTCCTGTATGCTGGCACGGCGGATTTCCTGTTGGCCGCCGAAATAGTGAATCAAATCCCGGCGTTTGGCCGGCCCGATACCCGGAATCTCGTCCAGGAAGGACGTAGTGCGCTTCTTGCCGCGGCGCTGGCGGTGGGCGGTGATGGCAAAGCGGTGAGATTCATCACGAATATGCTGCAGCAGGTGCAGTCCCGGGGATTCCGGTGGCAACACGACTTCCTTGTGGGAGCCGCCCAGGATCAGGGTCTCCTGCCCTGCCCGCCGGCTGATACCCTTGGCAATTCCCAGCAGGCGAATGCCCTTCACTTCCAGTGCGTCAAGCACCTGTTCGGCCTGGCTCAGCTGGCCCAGGCCGCCGTCGATGACCAGGATATCCGGCATTTTTGCCTCACCTTTCTTGAGCCGGGTATAGCGACGCTTCAGGGCCTGTTCCATGGCGGCATAATCATCACCCGGTGTGATGTTCTCGATATTGAAACGGCGGTAATCGGATTTCAGAGGGCCCTGCTGGTCAAACACCACGCAGGAGGCCACGGTGGCCTCGCCGGAGCTGTGGCTGATATCAAAACACTCCAGTCGCTGTGGCGGGGTTTCCAGTTTCAGGGCCTCCTGCAAGGCCTTGATGCGTTGCTGCATGCTGCGCTTGCTGTTGAGTTTGCTCATCAGGCCGTGTCCGGCATTGACGCCGGCCAGGTCCAGCCACTGCAAACGGTGCCCCCTGACCTGGTGCTTGATGGTAACATTGCGCTCGGCCAGGTATGTCAGGGCGCCGGCCAGCTCTTCCTTGTCCCGGGGTTCATAGTTGCACAGGATCTCCCTGGGGATACTCTGGCGGTGGGCATCACTCAGGTAATACTGGGCAATAAAGGCCCGCAGGATATCGGCAGGCTCTTTTTCCAGGACAAAGCGCGGGTAGTAATTCTTGTTGCCGATCACCCTGCCCCCGCGCACGAAGATGACATGAATGCACACGGCGCCGGCATCCTGGGCCATGGCAATGACATCCACGTCACCTTTTTCGCCGGACACGTACTGGCTTTCCTGGATGATACGCAGGTCCTTGATCTGGTCGCGCACACGGGAGGCTTCCTCGAACTCCAGGGCTTCGGAGAGCTGCGCCATGCGCGCTGTCAGCTCATCGCGAATCTGGTCATTCTTGCCTTCCAGGAACATCATCGAATGACGCACGTCCTCGGCATACTCTTCCGGCGTCGTCAGGTTGACGCAGGGACCCGAGCAACGCTTGATCTGGTATTGCAGGCACGGTCGCGTGCGATTGCGAAAATAGGAGTCCTCGCACTGGCGCACGTGAAAAATTTTCTGCAGCAGGGCCAGGCTTTCACGGACCGCCCCGGCGCTGGGAAAAGGCCCGAAGTAACGTCCCTTTTTCTTCTTCGCCCCACGATGAAAAGCCAGCCGGGGAAACTCATCCTGGGAAGACAGGTAGATATAGGGATAGGATTTGTCGTCGCGCAGCAGGATGTTATACGGCGGGCGCTTGTCCTTGATCAGGTTCTGCTCCAGCAGCAGCGCTTCGGTCTCACTGCTGGTAATGGTGATCTCGATATCCTGGATCCGGTTGACCAGCGCAATGGTCTTGTTGTCCAGCCCCGATCCGCGAAAATAACTACCCAGCCGCTTTTTCAGGTTCTTCGCCTTGCCCACGTACAACACTTCCCCCTCCTCATCCAGCATGCGGTAGACACCGGGGCGGGAGGAGGTGTGTTTCAGGAAATTTTTGTGGTCGAAGGTTGAGGGGGCTGGATCGGTCATGCTTTATGATAATCGATAAAACGATAAAGGGATAAAGCGATAAAGGGAAATCGGTTCAACTGTCAGGGAGAGTCTGTTTTATTGAGCGCTAACTGAGAGCCAGTGATTTATATAAATTTCCAGCCATAGCTGAACAGCCCCTTTATCGCTTTATCGTTTTATCCCTTTATCGGCATTTATTAAATAATCCTCACCTCCGGCGTCAGGTGAATCCCGAACTTGTCATGCACCGACCGCTGAATCCGCTCCGACAAATCCACAAGTTCCGCGCCAGTGGCCGTGCCGTGGTTGACGAGGACCAGGGCATGATCCTGGTGGACGCCGACATCGCCTTCGCGGTGGCCTTTCCAGCCGGCCTGTTCGATGAGCCAGGCGGCGGCGATTTTGACCTTGTCGCCGTCGCGGTAGCCGACGATGTCGGGAAAGGCGGTTTGGAGGTTTTCGAACTCAGCCAGGGGGACAATGGGGTTCCAGAAAAAGCTGCCGGCATTACCGAGGATGTTGTGGCTGGGCAGTTTGCTGCTGCGGATGTCGCAGACGGTTCTGGCGACCAGTTCAGGGGTGATGTCCTGTTCCGGGACATCCGCCAGGGCTTTAGCCAGTGAACCGTACGAGGTATTGACCTGCCCTGCCTTGTTCAGGGAAAAGGTAACGCAATAGATAATGTAGCGATCCTTGAGCTCGCCCTTGAAGACCGAGTGGCGGTAACCGAAATGACAGTCTTCATTGGTGAAGGTTTGCAGTTTGCCGGTCTCCACATCCAGGGCTTCCAGGGATACCAGGGTGTCGCAAAGCTCCACGCCGTAGGCGCCGATATTCTGTACCGGGGCGGCGCCGACTGAACCAGGAATCAGGGACAGGTTTTCCAGGCCATAGTACTGGTGCTCCAGGCACCACTGCACAAACTCGTGCCAGTTCTCGCCACAGTAGGCCTTGACCAGCCAGTGCTCCTCCTCCTGGCCGACCAGTTCCCGGCCGCGAATATTCATTTCGATCACCAGGCCTGGATAATTCTCCCGAAACAGCAGGTTGCTGCCCTGCCCGATCAGCATGAATGGCAGGCTCTTGCGGCGAGCAAAATCCAGCGCTGCCTGCAGGCAATCCAGGTTGTTGGCATTGACGAAATACCTGGCGTGGGCAGAGACGTGAAAGGTGTTGAAGTTTTTCAGGTTGAAATTTTCGAGTACTTCCATAATAAGGGATCGGGTTCAGGAGAGTTGGTGTTTGGCGGCCAGTGTGCGCACAAGATTGGTGGCGGCTTCTTCAACCAGGTCGAGCACCAGTTCAAAGCCGTCGGCACCGGAATAATAGGGATCAGGGACTTCCTCCACGTTACTGGTGCCGTGATGCAGAAACAGGGAGACCCTGTCCTGGTATTCAGGGTCGCTCATGGCCAGCAGGTCATGCAGGTTTTCCCGGTCCATGGCGAAGACATAATCGAAGTCTACCATGTCCCGGGGTGTGACCTGGCGGGCACGCAGGTCACGCATGTCGTAATCACGATTCAGGGCGGCCTGTGTTGCCCGCTTGTCCGGGGGATGGCCCACGTGCCAGGAACCGGTACCGGCAGAATCCACTTCGACAAGGTGGTCTATTCCCTCGGCGATGAGCTTGTGGCGAAAGACCACTTCAGCCGTAGGCGAGCGGCAGATATTGCCCAGGCAGACCATCAGGACACGGACTTTTTTCTCAGCCATGATCCTGCTCCGAGGCCTGCTTCAAAAGTACCCTGACAGCATCCAGGTCTTCCTGGGTATCCACGCCCGCCGGAATACTGGCACAGGCTTTGGCAACGTGGATGCGCACCTGGTTGGAAAGTGCACGCAACTGTTCAAGTTGCTCACTGCGCTCCAGGTCACTTTGCGGCCAGTTGACGAAGTCATGGAGAAAACCGACCCGGTAGGCATAAATGCCGATATGGCGTTTGTAGCCGGATAACGGGCCATCCGTGTTGCCACGGGGAAAAGGAATCGGTGCACGGGAAAAATACAGGGCATAACCGTCATTGTCGGTCACGACCTTGACGATATTCGGGTTCATGATTTCTTCACGGGTATCCAGTTCTTCAAAGAGCGTGCAGATCGAGGCATCCGGATGTTGCTGCAGGTCGCTGGCCACCTGGTTGATCACTTCGGGAGGGATCAGGGGCTCATCTCCCTGCACGTTCACGATAATGGCATCATCGGCCAGTCCTAGCGTGCGGGCCACTTCTTCAATACGGTCTGTGCCTGACTGGTGGGTCGCTGCCGTCATCATGACGGCAATGCCCTGCCCTTCGCAGCTTTCCCGAATACGCTCATCATCGGTCGCCACGGTCACGGCGCTGGCCTGGCTGCTGCCGGCCCTGTCCACCACGTGATGGAGCATGGGTTTGCCGGCAATGTCCAGGAGGGGTTTGCCGGGCAGACGTGAGGACTGGTAACGGGCCGGAATAACGATCGTAAAGCTCACTGTTTTTTCCTGTTGGCCTTCTCTTCAGGAGTCAGTGCACGCGCCTGGTCTTCCAGCATGACCGGAATACCGTCACGTACCGGATAGGCCAGGCTGTCGGGATAACAGATCAGCTCCTGATCCTGCTGGTTGAATACCAACTCTCCTTTACACAGGGGGCAGGCAAGAATGGTGAGCAGTTTTTTATCCATGATCGGTATCCGGTATGACTTTATGACGTTCTTTGTGGGTTTGTGTTCTCAGCGGTTTGCAATTCCTGCTGGATGCGCTGCATGAAGCTCTCCGGCAGTACGGCGGTGACCTTCAGGTACCAGTGGGCATCGGTGCAGATTTCCTGGCACTTGACCGCATCTTTTTCCGTCATCACCACATCAAGGTCATCGTCAAAGGAAATATCTTCCCTGTTGAAAAAATGATGATCCCTGTAGATATGGGTAATGATATCAAAGCCGCATCCGCAAAGAGAGTTGAAGAAGCGCTCCGGGTTGCCGATGCCGGCCACGGCGTGGACTTTTTTGGCGGTGAGTGTGCTGAGAAAGGCGTCGTGCACAGACAAGGCCTTGTTATCGGCCAGGTGCACCAGGTCAGTCGCCTCCAGGTCCATGCGCAGGCTGCCCTGGGGTAAGTCCAGGTCGCTGTGGCCGTTGCATACCACGATATCCACGCTGTCCAGGCGCTGCGGCTTTTCCCGCAGCGGTCCTGCGGGTAATAGCATGCCGTTACCAAAGCCACGCTGCCCGTCAACCACCGCGATTTCCATGGTGCGGTTCAGGCGGTAATGCTGCATGCCATCATCGCTGATGATGATGTTGCAATCGTAATTGGCTTCAAGATACTGCACCGCAGCCACGCGATCGGGATCGATAATGACCGGGCAGCGGCTATTGCGGGCAATCATCAGGGGCTCCTCCCCGGCTTCCCTGAAATTACTTTGCGGTGTCACGGCAAAAGGCGTGGTGTCGGGTTTTGCCCCGTAGCCCCGGCTCACGATACCCGGCCGGTAACCCAGTGCCTGCAACTGGTTGGCCAGGTAGATCACCAGGGGCGTTTTACCCGTCCCCCCTGCCGTGATATTGCCGACAACGATGAGCGGGTAGCGACTGGTATAGGCCCTTGAGGTGTTGCGATAGCGTGCACGGCGAAAGGAGGACACCAGGCCAAACAGGCCGCTAAGTGGTCGCAGGTAACGCGTCCAGCCCTTGTCCTTGTACCAGGCATCGGCCAGCTTGTTCATGCACAGGGTTCCATGGTCACCGGGTTACGTGGAAAACTGCAACTGGTGCAGTTGCTGGTAATGGCCCCCTGCTGCCAGCAATTCTTCATGGCTGCCGCTTTCCACGATCCTGCCCTTGTCCATTACCAGGATGCGGTTGGCCGACTCAATGGTGGACAGGCGGTGGGCAATCACGAAGGTGGTTCTGCCGGCCATCAGGTGTTCCAGTGCCGACTGGATGGCCTTTTCCGATTCTGAATCCAGTGCCGAGGTGGCCTCATCCAGAATCAGGATCGGCGCATTTTTCAACAGGGCCCGGGCAATGGCCAGGCGCTGGCGCTGGCCGCCGGACAGCAGGAAACCGTCGTCACCGATGAGAGTATCCAGGCCATTATCCAGTTGCTCAACAAATTCCAGGGCATTGGCACTGGTCAGGGCCTGGCGGATTTCCTCGTCACTGGCACCCTGCAGATCACCATAGGCGATATTTTCCCGCACAGTGCCGTTGAACAGGACAACCTGCTGGCTGACCAGGGCAATCTGCTTGCGCAGGCTTTGCAGGGACAACTCAACAACAGGCACATCGTCAATCAGGATGTCGCCGGCCGTGTGCTGGTAGAAACGGGGAATCAGGTTGACCAGGGTACTTTTCCCCGCACCGGACTTGCCGACGATGGCGACAGATTCTCCCGGTTCACAGGAAAAACTGATATGACTGAGCACCGGTGTTGAGTTTTCACCCTTGTTGTTGTCATAGGAAAAACAGACATCCCTGAACACCACATTGCCTTTAACATTGTCCAGCGTACGTGTGCCATTGTCCCGTTCCTGGTCTTCATCCAGCAGGGTGAAAATGGAGTGTGCTGCAGCAAGTCCTTTTTGCACTACCCCGTTGATCTTGGACAACTGGCGAATGGGTTTGAGCATGGAGCCGGCTGCGGTGACATAGGCAACAAAAACCCCAGGTGACATGCTTGCCAGGAATTCCGGTGACATGGCCAGCCATAACAGCAGCGATAACGCCGAGGCCACCACCACCTGGACAACCGGAGTACTGATGGCCTGGACCAGCGCCAGCTTCAGGTTCTGTTTCAGGTTACGTTCGCTGCTTTCATCGAACTTGTCCTGCACCTGTTTTTCAGCCCCGAAAGTCTTGATCACTTTCATGCCCTTGAGGGTTTCAGAAAGTATGTGGGTGACATCCCCCATTGAAATCTGGATACGGTTGCTGTGCTTGCGAAACTTGCGCGAGGCATACAACACCACGAGAGAGATCACCGGCGTGACAGCCACAAACAACAGGGTCAGCTTCCAGTTCAGGTACAACAGGAAACAGAACAGGCCCACCAGGAACAGCCCTTCACGCAGGATAACCGTCAGGGCATCACTGACTGCCGCACTGACCTGGGTGACATTGAACGTCACCGTGGATACCAGGTGGCCAGACGTATTGCGGTCATAGTAGGCACTGGGCAAACCGATAAAGCGGCCCAGCAACTGGCTGCGTAAACGATGGACAACGTGGTTGGCAATATAGGCCAGGTAATAGGAACCCAGGAATCCACCCAGGCCACGAAACAGCACGATAAGGATCAGGGTCAGTGGAATGCCTATGCGCTGCTCAGGGGTGACCTGTACACCGGTGCCGATGGTGTCTACCAGTTCCTGCAGCAGGTCAAAAAACTTGATGCTCGAGGTTGAGTAGATAATGAAGCCCAGTACACCAAGCATGAAATAGGCACGCAGCGGTTTGACATAACCGAGCAGGCGTTTGTACAACGCGAGACTGTTTTCATGCTTCGGTGGCACCGTGCCCGGCAAGGGCGCGGCTGAACTGGTATCCTGTGCATCCATCGCGGTTAAGGTTCCGAGCCCGGTTCGCGGGTGGCAATATTGAGACTGGTAAAGCCAAGCTGGGCCACGGCGTCCATGACAGTCACGACGGACTGGTGTGTGGCATTGGCATCGGCGGTGATAACCAGTGGAATGGAGGTATCGCCCCCGGAGACTTCTGCCACGGTGCGCATCAGGGTTTCCATTTCCGTATTGATGAGTTGTCGGCCGTTGACCGAGTAGGTACCGGTCTGGGCAACCAGGATTTCAATTTCCTCGGGCTGGGCCTCGGTTAATTGGCCGGTAGCTTCCGGCAGGTTGATCAGCAGGTTTGTATTGCGGGAAAAAGTCGTCGTGACCATGAAAAAGATCAGCAGCAGGAAAACCACGTCGATAAGTGGTGTCATGTTGACGCTGACTTCTTCTTTGAGGCTGCGCTGGAATTTCATCGTGGTCTGCTCTTTATTGGCCCATTTTTCCCGTTGGTCATTCCCGTCAGTCTTCCCTGATTTCCACACCACGGGATGAATGCAGTGCATCCACCAGCTTGATGGATTCGCGCTCAAGGTCGATGACCAGGCTTTCAACACGGCGCAGGAACATCCGGTAAAACATCAGGGCCGGAATGCCGACACAAAGACCTGCAGCCGTGGTAATCAGTGCTTCTGAAATACCACCGGCCAGGGCATTGGCATTACCTATACCTTCCGCCATGATTTCACTGAATACGCGGATCATGCCCAGCACCGTACCCAGTAATCCCAATAGTGGCGTGATGGCGGCAATTGTGCCCAGCATGCTCAGGTAGCGTTCCAGGTCATGGACCACGTGGCTGGCCGCCTGTTCTATGCTCTCGGTCATGATGCTGCGCCCAGCCTTGGAATTGACCAGTCCGGCAGCCAGGATCTGGCCCAGTGGTGATGACACGCGCAGGTCACGTAACTGGGCAGCATCGAGCTGGTTATGCTTGATTTTGCCCCAGACCTCGGCGAGAACATTGCGGGGGGCAATACGGGCGGGATTCAGGGTCCAGAAGCGTTCGATGACGATGGCAATGGCAATGATGGAACAGAGGATGATTGGCAACATGAGCCAACCGCCTGCCTGGACAATTTCAAACACAGTGCAATCCTTCAGAAGGTGAAAACAGGCGATATTACAACGCCTTACAAGGTCGCCACTTTACCATAATCCAGGGCCCTGCCATAACAGCTAAATACCCTGAAAAGTGACCTGGTTGGAGGTTCAGGGTTTTGCAAACCAGAACCGGGGATGGGTGTCACGATAATGGCTGACTTCAGTGATGCCCTTGCCGGCCGAGACATGGAAATGCACGGCACCGGCACCGGCGGTGTTATGTACCATGCTGCCCTCAAGCTGGTAGCGGTTCAGCACCTGCTGGCGCGGATGTCCGAAGCGGTTCAGGTAGCCGGTGGTAAACACCACGTGGTCCGGACTGACCTGGCGCACAAAGGGCGGAGTCGACGAGGTCGTACTGCCATGATGGGGCGCGACCAGGATATCCGCTGCCAGCTGCTGGCGGTACTGGCGCACCAGGGCCAGTTCCGTGTCACCTTCGATATCGCCAGGTAACAACAGGGAAAAACTTCCCGTCGAGACTTTCAATACACAGGACGCGTTATTGCCGTCTGCATAAAACGTGTTCGGAGACATCACGGTAAACTGCACCTGGTTCCAGTGCCAGCCCTGCCCTGACCGGCAGGCACGCATTGGCAGCAAAGAATGCAGTATCTCGCCACTGAAATATGTGGCATGTGGAAAACTGGCCTGAAGGCTTGCCAGCCCGCCTGCATGATCATTGTCGCCATGGCTTACCATGATGATGTCAGGACTACCAAAATTCTGTTGCTTCAGAAACGGGGTCACAATGGATGACCCGGCGTTGAACTCAGGGCTGTAGGTAGGACCGGTGTCATACACCACCAGGTGACTGCGGGTCCTGATCACCACGGACAAACCCTGTCCGGCATCCAGTACATCCACGGTGAACTCCCCTTCGGGCAAGGCCTTCGGCTGGTAGTGATAGGCCCCGAGCAGCACCAGGCATAGTGCACTCCAGGCAAGCCAGTGCCGGTACCGGGCGATTATGGCGAGCGTGATCACGGTCAGCAGCAACCACCACCAGGGAAGCGCGGGAAACGAGACCAGGGCAAAACCGGTATGATCGGAAAGCCATTGCAGTGCCTGTTGGAAATGAAGCAGCAGCCAGTCGGGCAGGAATATCACGTGGCTGCCCCATGCGGGCACAAGCAGGCAAAGGGCCAGGCTAACAAGACACAGGGGAACAACACACAAGCCGATAAAAGGAATGGCAAGCAGGTTCACCAGCGGTGCCAGCACACTGAACTGTCCAAACAGGACCAGCATCAGGGGCATCAAGCCCAGAAACAGGATGCCCTGGGTTTTCAGTGAAAGGGTAATTCGCTGACCCAGCCCCTGTGTTTCTTCCTGCGGAATTCGAATACAGCCCAACAACAGGGCAACTGCTGCAAATGACAGCCAGAACCCGGTACTGCGAATCGCCATGGGATCCAGCAACAAGACCATCAACAAGGCCAGGCACAGATTATTCAGCGGCCGGGTTTGCCGGATCAGGATATGCCCGCTCATCAGGCAGGCCGCCATGACCAGCGCCCGTTGTACGGGCAAACTGAAGCCGGCTATACCGGCATAAACCACCCCGGCAACAAGCGCCAGTGCTGCTGCAAGACGGGGTGCCGGTAATCCCTGTTGTCGCCATCTGATTAAACGGCTTGTGCGCAATGCCACCTGGTAAACCAGCCAGCACACCAGGCCCAGGTGCAAACCGGAAATTACCATCAGGTGATTGGTCCCGGTGCGTGACAGCAACAACCACTGGTCATCATCCAGGTTATCCCTGACACCGATGCTTAATGCCGCCATGAAAGCGCGGGCCTGTAATGGCAATCGTTCCAGCTGGTCATGGAAGCGGTACCGGAACCTGTCCATGGTAGCGGATACCGACCACTGGTAATCATCATGGATTGTCGCTGCCTGCACATAACCTGTTGCACTGATGCCCTGTGCAAACAACCAGCGCTCATAATCGTAGGTACCGGGATTGGCAAAGCCATGGGGACGTTTCATCCGGACAACAAGACTGGCCCGTTGACCGGGCAGGTACTGGTTTGCCGAATAGTCACTCAGCAGCAATGAAATGTTTGCTGTTTGACCTGGTGAATGGCATTCCCCTTCTCCTTCGACAAGGCAGACAGTTTCGGCCTGGAACCTGAACCGGGTAAAAGCGTCCTGTATGCCAGGCAAACCTTTGACGTACCCGGTCACGTGCAAGGGTTGTTGTTCCAGGTGCCGGGGAAGTAGCTTCTGTTCATGTGCCTGGGCAATCAGCAACAGCCAGAAGATTCCCAGGCAAAATGCGGCAGCCAGGAACAGGCAGCGCCACCAGTGCACACACAGCAAGGGTAAAAATAACAGGAGGTAAAAACGGGGATCAGGCAGGTAAGGAATATAGCTGGCAACAAAGACGCCGCCACTGAACGATACTATCCATGCACGCATAACCGCCCTGCCCGCTTCTCATAACGTTCAGGGTAGTCCAGGATGATGGTTTTTGCCGGAAAAATGTGGCGGCTTATTCGTAACGCAGCACTTCAGCCGGGTCGGTGCGCGCGGCGGCGCTGGCCGGCAACAAGGTGGCCAGTATGGTCAATGACAGGGCGATAATACTGACCACAATCAGGTCATTGGCCTGCAACTGGGATGGCAGGTAATTGACCGGGTAGATGTCCGCGCTGAGGAACTGCATGTCCAGTGCCGATTCAAGCCAGCTGACGATGTCGCTGACTGTCAGCGAAAAAATGATGCCCAGGACCAGGCCGATGCCGGTACCCATCAGGCCAATACCCAGTCCTTGCACCAGGAAGATATTGCGGATACTGCCCAGTGAGGTGCCCATGGTTCGCAGGATGGCGATGTCGCCGCGTTTTTCCTTGACCACCATGACCAGGCTGACCACCACGTTGAAGGCAGCCACAGCCACCAGCAGTGACAAAAGGAAACCGACGAGGGATTTTGACAGGCGGATATTTTCGTAGATATTGCCGTAATCCCAGGTCCAGTTGGATAGCATGAAGTCATCGCTGATGTTCTGCCGAATGTCGTCACTGATGGCATTGACATCAAACAGGTCATCAACCTGGATGCGCAGGCCATGAATGGCATCACCCAGCCGGTACACTCGCTGTACATCACTGACATGGGCAACAGCCAGTCCGGCATCCAGTTGTGAGCCGACCTGGAATATGCCGCTGACGGTAAACTGTTTCTTGCGTGTGAATTCTCCCAGGGGAGTGATGGGCACCACGGTAGACACCAGGGTGACCCTGTCACCGGGCTGGACATTCAGGGTCGCGGCCAGCTCGGCACCGATGAGCATGTTGTAACTGCGATCATCCAGACCGTTAAATGATCCTTCGGTAATGAATTCCTCGATGATGGAGATATCCTGCTCGGCTACCGGATCAACTCCACTGAGCACGATGCCCTTGCTGGTACCGTTGGCGACCAGCATGCCCTCCACCTGCAGGAACGGCGATGTGCCGGTGATATGGTCAGTGCCTTCCAGGGCTGCTGCCATCACGGACCAGTCGTCGCTGGTTAGTAGCGCATCGCTGCGGCCACTGTACATTGTGATATGCGGCACCATGGCCAGGATGCGGTTTTGCAGTTCGCGGTCAAAGCCGTTGATGACTGACAAGACCGTGATCAGGATTGCCACACCCAGGCTCAAGCCCAGGATCGACAGCAGTGAAATAAAACCGATGAGCTGGTTGCGGGAACGGATGGAGGCGTAGCGTTTGCCGATATACAGGGCCAGTGGACTTTTCATCGTGCTCCACCCATTGGCTCAGCTCTCATCCTGTGCTTTCAGTACACCGCCATCGAGCTGGTAGGCCTTGTCCATCTGGCCGGCAAAGGCGCGGTCATGGGTGACCACGATGAAGCTGGTCGTGATTTCTTCCTGTAAACTGTGCATCAGGGCATGAATACCTGCCGCCGTCTGGCCATCGAGATTGCCCGTGGGTTCATCCATCAGGACACAGGCCGGGTTGTTGACCAGGGCACGGGCAATGGCCACACGCTGACGCTCGCCCCCTGACAGGGCTGAAGGCTTGTGTGACAAGCGGTCCTGCAGGCCCACCTTGGCCAGTATCGTGGACGCCCTTTCCATGCATTCTTCATAGGGGCGCCTGCCAATGATCAGCGGCATGGCAGCATTTTCCTGGGCGGTAAACTCGCCCAGCAAATGATGGAACTGGTAGACAAAGCCCAGGGTCTGGTTACGCAGCAGGTCCAGTTGGCTGCCGCCGAGTACGGACAGATCCTGGCCCAGGATACTGACGTGACCGCTTGTCGGCCTGTCGATGCCACCGAGCAGGTTCAGCAAGGTGGTTTTACCCGAGCCTGAGGTACCGGTAATGGCAATTGTCTGTCCAGCCGGAACTTGCAGGTTCACACCCTTGAGAACTTCCACGGTGTTGCCCCCTTCCCGGTAGGTGCGAGCCAGGTCAACACATTCCAGGACCACGTTATTCATAACGCAGTACCTCCGCCGGCATGACCTGCGAAGCTTTCAGTGCCGGGTAAAGCGTAGCGAAAAAACTGATCAACAGGGCAGCAGTACAGGTCACCCAGACATCGGAAACCTGCAGTACCGAGGGCAATACAGTGATCACGTATAAATCAGCCGAGGCCAGCAGGCTTTCCAGGCTGCCGGACAACAGGGAAAAGTTTGTGGCGATCAGGATGCCCAGGGCCGCGCCAATCAACGTGCCGATAATGCCGACCAGTGTCCCCTGGATCACGAAAATACCCATAATGGTCTTTTCACTGGCCCCCATGGTTCGCAGGATGGCAATGTCGGCTTTCTTTTCCGAGACCACCATTACCAGGGTGGAAATAATATTGAAGGCACCAATGGCCACGATCATCATCAGCATGAACCAGGTCATCAGTTTTTCCATTTTCAGGGCATTGAACAGGCTCGCTTCCGTCACGCTCCAGTCGCGTCCCTGGAAAGTCGTTCCCGGAAAGCGGGACTCCAGCATGGCAACACTGTCGCTGACGATGGCACCGGCATTGTCGATATCATCCACACGCAATCGCAACTTGACCGCTTCGGCCACATCATCAATATTGAGCAGCTCCCTGCTGTCCTGGATATGGATCAGCGCCAGTTCCGAACCAATCGTGAACTGGGGATCAAAGACACCTGCCACGGTAAAACGATGCATGTTCAGGTCCAGGCTGTTATTGGCATTGACGGCTGGCACGATCAGGTTCACCGCATCCCCCAGATTCAGGCGCAGGTTGCCCGCCAGTACACGCCCAAGAATGATGGCATTTGTGCCGGGGACCAGATTGTCCAGGCTGCCCTGGACCATGTTTTCGGCAATCCCGGAGACCGTGCTTTCTTCCCGTGGACTGATGGCCTTGATTTCAGTGACCTGGTGATAGCCTCGCTGGCTGAGCATGGCTTCCATACCGATGTACGGTGCAACACCCAGGACATCAGGCCTGGCTTCCAGGGTGGCCAGAGCCATTTCCCAGTCGGTAAAGCTGCCCTGCACGCTGATATCACCATGGGGCACCGTGATGAGGGTGCGTTCACGCATGATTCCCTGGGACCCGTTGAAGACGGAAAGAGTCACGATGATAGCCAGTACGCCCAGGGTCAGGCCGGCCATGGAGATCAGGGAAGTAAAAGAGATAAAGCGGTTATC